>JAAYMI010000104.1 GCA_012521465.1 Bacillota bacterium
AGCTATCAGTGGTACAGGGTGGACCCGGTCACCTATGAGATGGAAGTGATTGCTGGCGCCACGTCAACGCAGTACACTGCACAGGAAGAAGATGCAGGGTATGCCTTGCTCCTTAAGGCAAGCGGGGATGGGGAGCATATCGGTGGATACGTACAGATCTGGGCTGAAGGTGGACCGGAGATCATCAAGTTCCCCAACAAAGCCTTTATCACGGACGTTACAACGGAGGGGTTCATCCTTAACCTCTACATGAACGTGCCAGGTTTGTCTCCGGACGATATGGAACTGTGGGCATACGGCCCTTCTGCTCCCACCGAACCGCTTCAGATCCAATCAGTGGACTTCCTGCCCGGTTCCCAGTCCAGGCTGGCCGTGACGGTGGACATTCCGGCAGTGGGCATCGAAAGTCTGTGGCTGACCGCGGCAGCTGATCACTGGGGGATTGTTTCCCCCTCCGGTCATGGCGGCTATATCAGGCCCGACGTAGTGTATGAGTTCTAGCTTCCGATGACAGATGGCACACAGCGAAGCCCTGCCGAGCGCGGCAGGGCTTCTGCTCGTGGCTGGCTTCCGGGGGCAGCCGTTACGGTAGGCAGGGATGCCACCAGCAGGCGGGCACCATCGCTATCGGGTCGGCAGTGACACTCGGTGAGGATCTTCTTGGTGAGGGAGATGCGTTTCGAGATGCGTATGAAAGCGGCGGTGAGGGAGTGTACGAGCTGAAAGACTCCTAATGTGGTTAAGCGGGACTAATACAGACGGGGAAAGATCAAATGAAGATGGCCAAACCTCGCGGAAGTGAGGGAGAAATGGAGGAAGGATAAATGACAAGAGACTGGTGGATGATTGCGCTCCTCGTCGGGCTGTGTTTGTTCGGCACTGTCGGCGAGGCGTACGCCCAATCCCTCACGCAGTGGGCCGTAACCGCCTCTGCAAGCAGTGAGTATGGAAGTGGGGACTGGTCGGCGAAGCAGATGTTGGGTCAACCGGATTTCTACCCCAACTATGGAGACAGCGGGTATGCTTGGGCGCCTGCTCATGGGAACAACGGTCTGCAGTGGGTTGAACTAGGATTTGCGGAGGCTGTCTATGTAGATCGTGTCGATATCTATGAAACGTTCAATCCCGGGGCCATCGTAAGAGTGGAGCTGATCGACACCACAGGACGCTGGCATCTGGTCTGGGAAGGTACAGGGGGTTCTGCAGGTACCACTGCCAGGTTATTTAGTGTGAGGAATGGCATCGTTACAGTACCCTGCCAGCGGGTACGGATCACTTTGGATACGGACTCTGTTAGTGGTTGGAACGAGATTGACGCGGTAAGCATTACAGGCAGCCATACCTCTTCATGGCCTGACGCTCAGGCGGAGGCAGCCATGGTAATCCAATGGGCAAGTGGAGCCAAGGCAAGCAGCCAATACCGAGTGGACCGGTGGACCCCGGAGTGCATGACTGGCCAACCAGATGTTTACCCCAAATACGGTGACTACGATCAGGCTTGGACCGCATCTACCCCTAACGGCGGGTGGGAGTGGGTTGAGCTTTTCTACGACGAGGCCGTGTATGTGCAGCGCATCGATGTGTATGAAACCTACAATCCAGGGGCGGTCGTCAAGGTCGAGCTTATTGATGAAACGGGAACGGTCCATGTGGTTTGGGAGGGTAGGGCCCAACTGGCACCAGCGGAATCCCGCATCTTCTCCATCGACAATACCAAGGTCGACATCCCCGCTCGACATGTTCGCCTAGTGCTCCAAACTGATCAAGTGCCAGGCTGGAATGAAATCGACGCTGTATGCCTCATTGGTGCCCGGACCACAGTGCAGGAACCCAGGCCGGTGGATCCCCGCCAGCGGCTGGCCTCTTCACTGCAAAGGTCAATCAGAATTCTGAGAAGGTGCTGAAGAAGATCGGGATGAGGACAGTTGTTCTTAGTGACGGGACAGTGCGAAACACCCTCTCCGTCATACGAGACAAGCTGCAGCTGAGGGATAGGACCCAGTTGGCTATTTTCTACTAGAGAAAGCAAACGAAGAGTCGATAAGGGCGCGGCTCCCCGCGCATGCAACGAGATCCTGCGGACAGCTGAAGAAGCGCATACTGGCTGCCGATATAGATCACACAGCAGTATTAGCGCTCTGCGGGGAGGAAGAACTGTGAGAGTCAAAAGCGGACCGGGATTTCCATTCACGCAGCCAGCCGGCGGTCCCAGAGGAGCAATCAACGGTGCAGGAGGGCTTGTCACTCAACAGTGGGCTGTTCGGGGCAGCAAGTTGACAAAGCTGCCGCGACAGGTGCTGGGCCGCGGCCTGGGCGGGACCAAGGTGGCACGTCTGCGGCGCAGCTCATCGGCTGATCTGCCTAAACGCGTTCTCATCAAAAGCGGGCTGTGGGCGATTTCTTCCGCTGCTTCTGGCTTGAAATCGAGTTTGGCGGCATGCTTGGCGCCGCACCTAGAGCGCCTCAAAATGCAGGATGCGTGCTATCAGCAAGCGCTGGAACGGGGCGCAGATGAGGAGACTCTTTCCCGACTAGAGGAAGAGATGACATCTACGGCAAGTACAATCCAAGGTATTACTGATGAGCTTACCAAAATGTACGACCGCCTCGTGGATACTGTTTTTCTCATCTACTCTGGGCTGACGGGTGGGGAGTTCGTGGATGTGGTGGCGGCGAGGCTGGCCAGGCTGCATCCCAGGCTTGCGGAGAAACACAGACTGCTGGACTTCTCCAGTACAGGATTGGGCCTGGACAATCTTGGATTCAGGTACGCGGATGTGAAAGGCAAGCTTGACCGCGCCTTTGATATCCTGACCGCCTATGAGGAGTTGACCGTGGAAAAGCGCACTGGGTACGGGCAGCCGGTGCGGTCCATCGGGTTTCAGCGGGTAAGCGGGATAGGTCAGTTCGGTGCAGCCAAAATGCCGTGGAGAGTCAACACGCTGGTCTAGCAGAGGCCGCTGGTAAAACCGTACCGCGGCCTGTTGTCATATCGCTCGGTCCAGCAAGTGTAGGGCGATGTAAAGGGCCTTGAGATTGGCTTCCAGCATCCTGTGCTGCCACGTGCCTGGTGTCAGTTTCTGCTGCGCTTTTTCAGATTTACTGATGAGAGAGGCGATGGCAGCCCTGGCCTGCTGTAGTTCCGCCGCAGTGGGCACGTCTTCAGAAGTGGCTGACAGTTCCCGGTGGATCAGCTGGAGAGCTGTCTTCAGGGCTGCCAGCCTGTTGCGCTGCAGAGAGTGCTGCGGACTCCCTGCGCGGAACTTGGCTATTACCTTCTCAGCTTTGCTGATCATGGAAGCTATGGCCTCAACTGCTTCTTCCAGATCTCGCGTCGTGAGTTTTTCCCTCATCCTATCGGCACCTCACAAGAGTTCCAGGTTTTAATCCCAGGCTAGGGACCCTGTCAAGATTCTCCACTGATGCTTCTAAACCTGCTTCAGTAGTGCTGCTCAATGGGCTGTTTCCGGATACTGCTGGACATCGATGGCAGATATGGGTTTAGTTCAGAAGAGTCTGATTGTAGCTATGCAGGAGTGGGTGATCCGGTGGAGAATTGTTTAGTTACGAGAGGATGAATCAGATGCAATCTGTAGTGCGGGAGTTTCCCGGTGATCCCACAACCTTTAGCTTGTGCCGCGATCTATCTGCGCTCCAAGAGAAGTTCACCGAACGGGTACCTCAGGCAGCGAAAGTTTACTTCCTGGATGACCTGGTTGTTTACCGCGCACAGGGTATCCTGAGCAAAGCCGAGTGCTGCTTGGTGCGGGATGACCCGGAAGGGGCGAAGATGATCCGCGACCTGATTGAACAGCAGTGGCGGGCTCTGCATCCCTTGATCATGCAGAGCGTTCAGGAAAGGATAGGTGCCAGAGTCCTGGGCGTTGCCGTAAGCCTGCTGCCAGAAGCAGATGAACTGGTCATCTACTGTCCTGTTGCACAGAGTAACGGGTAGGATGTGAGAGCGTGCGCTCCATCGCGGGGAGGACAGCGCTTTACCTCTTAATTGCTGCTTTGCTCTCTTTTTGGGTTGTGGGCCTCATCATCGAGCGGCGAGTGGAGCAGGTGGTTGTCGCTCAGATTGAACGAGGCATGCAGGAGTGGCTGGCCGCGCGCAGGGCAGCTCCTTCCCCGGACATGACAGTGCTGGACTATCTGCGCCAGTTCGACGGCAGGCTCGGCGAGTGGCACATCATCCAGCTGGATTACTACGATTCCCAGGGCCGGCTGCATCCGCTGTGGTCCCTGTCCTCGCTGCAGGACGCCAGCCCAGAGAGCTATGACGTTGAGGTGGCAGGGCAGCGCCTGCGGGTAACCATCGCAGCGCCCGTGTTTGAGGTCTATCGCGGGGTACGCAAAGCCGCCACATGGCTTTTTGTGGGAGTCGGGGCAGGCCTATGCGTGTTTGCCGCCGTGGTTCTGCATCTCCAGCTGCGCCCCCTGAAGCAGCTCACTGCTGCCGGTGCAACTCTGCTTGCGGGACAGTTTGATCGCCAGATTGAGGTTGATGGAACCGGGGAAATAAAGCGGCTGGCCCGAGTTCTGGAAGAAGTGCGCCTCCGTTTCCGCCAGCTGGTGGGCGGCGCCATCACTCAAGCGATGATTTGGGAAGGGAACCTGGAGCTGTACCCCTTGTCGATGCTGCTCATGATGCTGCGCTTCACTAGGCAGACGGGGATGCTTGTGATCATGTCCCGTTCTGACTTGGGCTTGATCTATGTCAAGAACGGCAGCCTCCGGGGAGCCTCGTTCGGTGATTACCGCGGCCTGCGGGCGTTCTATGCGCTGTTTCTCCTGGAAGAAGGTGCCTTTAAGTTTAACCCCAAGATGAAGCCCCTCGAGGATGAGCTGCAGACTTTGTCCTGGCATGCGGTGCTCTTGTGGGCTGCACGGCGGGTGCATTCTCTGAGGTTTATTGAACAGTACGTTCCGGGCTTTCGTTATGTCGCGAAGAGGGCACAGCACGGATATGATGAGCACCAGATCCGCGTCGATCTGATGCCCGATGAACTGCGCCTGTGGGAGGAACTAGACGATCAGCGCAGTGTGATGCAGTACGCTCGGGATCTCAGGTGGACACCGGAGACAGTCCAGCGCTACCTGTACCGCTTTGCCGTTGTGGGATTGATTGAGAGCAGTATGTCGCAGGTGGGCCTAAATCCGCCGCCGGCCAATGTTGTATCGCTGTGGGCCAGAGCGGCCTGGCGCCGGGGAAAGTGAGGGATAGGATGCAGTTTCGCACCAAGGGTGAACTAGAGTCGAAGATCGGCAGTGCGGTGATGAAGTTCGAGCGGGAGTATTTCGGCCGCGGCCCCAAGGAGATCAACACCTTCATCGTCCAGGACATGATCATCATCCGCCAGCGCGGCATCCTCACACCCGCGGAGGAGCAGGTGCGGGATAACCCGGAGAGTGTGGACCTGATTAAGCGCCTGCGGGAAACCCTTTTGAAGAACAACCAGGAGGCGTTCAAGGCGCTGCTCCACAGTGTCACTGGAGTGTCTGTGCGCACCCTGTTTACGGATATCAGTGTGCAGGAATCGGAAAAGCTGATTGTCTGCACTCTGGACGCGAGTTTGGAGGCTGCATTTAAGCCTCAGGCTAAACGGCGTTCGAGCTGATGCCATTTTGTTCATAATTGACAACGTTTCTTTCTATGTGTTACTATATCTTCAGAGCTGAATAGTAACTAGTGTGCTGCTAGTTTAGGACAGGCTTTTCCCCAGGAGGGGTGGAAAGGCAGGTCGCTGAAGGAGTAGGCCGCTTTTGGAACATACTGACGCTGTCGGTATGTCTTGAAGCTGCCTATTTTTTTGTTCCTCAAGGCTGTGCGGTGAAAGGAGTGGTGCGGGGAAGGGTACGCTGCGGTAAGTCTGCTGTACTAACACTATCTTCAGGAGGGACGAAACCTTGAAAAAAAGCATCTTGGTAGTGACAGTTCTGCTTGTACTGAGCTTAGCGTTTACTGCATCGGCAAATACTTTGACGGTTTATTCCAGTGTTGACGAGGAAAATGCCCGAGCTCTCTTGAATGCCTTTACAAAGTCCACTGGCATTGAGGTACGGTTTGTGTTCCTTTCTTCCGGGCCGGCTTTGGCCAGAATGGAAGCGGAGAAGGGTAATCCGCAGGCAGATGTATGGATGGGTGCTCCTTCGGAGAACCACGTGTTGGCGAAAGAACGCGGCTTAACGCAGCCCTATCGCTCACCCAACACTGCTGCCCTTGACCCGAAGTTCTACGATGAAGAGGGCTACTGGACCAGCTTCTACATGAACCCCATGGGTGTAGCCGTGCACACCGGCTGGGCGCAGAGGGCCGGCATTGAAATGCCTGAGTCCTGGTATGATCTGCTGAAGCCCGAATTCAAGGGCGAGATCCAGATGCCAACTCCCCAGTCCTCTGGTACTGCTTACAACCTGTTGGCTTCCCTGGTTCTGGCTTGGGGCGAGGATGAAGCCTTCGCCTATATGAAGGAGCTCAACAAGAACATCCAATCTTACACCCAGAGCGGTACTGCTCCTTCCCAGGCAGTGGCCATCGGGCAGGCCGGTGTGGCGATTCAGTTTACACCTGCTTTCCTGAAGCTCATCGATGAGGGCTATCCGCTGAAGCTGATCTTCCCGAAGGAAGGCGTGGGCTACGAGGCCCCGGCCGTGTCGATTATCAATGGGGCGCCGAACTTTGAAGCAGCTAAGGCCCTCGTGGATTGGCTCATCTCTGTCGAAGGCCAGAACAAGCTGAGCGAGCTGAAGACCTACTTCTTCCCGGTCCATCCCGAAGCAAATACCGGTGAGGGTCTGCCCACTTTCAGCGAGATCCCAACGGTGGAGTATGATGCGATCTGGGCTGGCGAGCAGAGAGAGTACCTGGTCAACAAGTGGATCGACGAGGTTCTGCGCGGCGAG
>JAAYMI010000105.1 GCA_012521465.1 Bacillota bacterium
GAAAAACCCGTTTATGCGGCGCTGTATCCCGCGTGATTCTCCACGATAAGCGTAAAGCATCGGGTCTAGACTTGTTTTCCTAGTCTTTACACTTAAGATCAAGAAACCACGACCAAGACGATATGGGAGGAGATAGCGATGAATAACACGCTTTTGCCGAAGACGTGGGATCCCAAACGAGCTGCTGACGAAGTCCTGCGCCGGTCAATCACTGTTACCGCCCCACCGATTCAAGGAGCTCACGATGCGGATCTGGTGATCGTTGGTGGACGCGCACATATAGTCGTTGCGGTTAATGACCTGCGAGCTGGACACGGTGATCGCTGGCCGGAAACATATTGCACGATGATAATTGTGGATATCGCGACTATGACGGTAATAAGATCCATACCTTTCGCGCGTTCTGAACAGTCCTATAGTAACACGACGCTGCCTTTCGGTCAGTGTTTTGTGCCTCGGCTAATCCAAAAGGACAGCAATACAGTGCGCTGCTATTTCACAAGCCAAGATCCAGGGATACGCGAGGCGCAGGTATGGTACATAGACTTCCTGCTGGACCAAGAAGAGTTTGTCGATCGTATCGAAAAGGTCAAGCTAAAGACCTCCTTAGGCGTATTTGACATGCAACCGTGCCATTTTCATGCCGACGCTGCAGCATTTGGATTTCGGAAGCCAGCGGTTGACTATGGCCTTTATCTGTGTGATTCGTTCAAGGAGTTTGATGGGCAAGTATTTGTGGCAATCAATAACTACCCAGGCAAACAGAACGCATTAGCGAGAGTCAGCCCATCTTTCGACATGTTTGAGATTGTAGGACATTACAACGAACCACAGGAGTTGGATCTAAGCGAGTCCGCCGTCAATCGGCTGCCGGACGGCACGTGGATAGCTATATGTCGTCAGGATACAGGGAATTGCAACTATGTCTTTACAACCAGTCCAGATGGTCGAGTATGGACGACTGCTGGAGAGCGCGAGTTTGTTTCTAGGGGCACCAACTCAAAACCAACATTTGACTTCTTTAATGGTGTCTACTATCTTGGTTGGCAGGAAAAAGCCCCACTCGGTGCTGTTGACCGTTCCATTTTCAACATTGACATTTCTAAAGACTGTGAAACATGGGAACGGAAATATCGTTTTGTGAGTAACCACTCCTTCCAGTATCCCACTTTCAAGAAATACGGAAACGCGATTTATTTCACGGCTAGTCAGGGAACGCACAGTTACGGTACTGGCGGACAAGACCGTATTGTGTTTGGAGTACTGGAAACACTTTCCTAATAACTGCTGATCGTTCCAACCGTCGTCTAGGCTTTCGATACTGGCAATGGATCCCACTATTGATAGGGTCCATTGCTCTTTCATGCCCGCATGCTTAGTCACGCTTCGACAAGCCGCTAGCTACGGGCAGTACATGCGGAAAACAGTCAGTAATTGACAAGAACTGTTACACCATGGTATTATTAGACCAGATGGTTTAGACCGTCTGGTCTAATTGGACTAGGCAGAGGGTGTTGAGCTTGAGGAAGAACTTCGATTATCATGCGCTTCTGGGAGAAAAAAATCCGCTCTTGCAGTTTCCCAAGCTGAAAGAAGCGGCCATCGACGAGTTCTCCAGGAAGAGCTTCGCGGAGGCTTCGCTGAATGAGATCTTGAAAACGGCAGGCATGAGCAAAGGCAGCCTGTATCATCACTTCGGCGATAAGTTCGGGCTCTATTTGGCTATGCTGGACCTCATCGTGGAAAAGAAGCTTTCGTATTTCTACCCGCTGCTGCAGGATGGACTGGACACAAGCGATTTTTTCGACCTGCTCCAGAAAACCATGAAAGCGACGATGGATTTTATGGTGGCTGATCCCCGCATGCACCACCTCTCCAATAGACTCCTCGAGGAGAGCGTGGAGTTTCGCAATCGGCTGCTGAGCTTTTACACACCCGACTATTTCCAGACTTTTGCCGCCTACGTCCGTCAGGCTGTTGAATCTGGGCAGATTGACAGCCGCTATCCACCGGAATTTGTGGCGCAAGTGGTTGAGATCATGCTGTCCAGCGTCCATAAGCTGGTGCGCACCGGGGAGCCTGAGGAGCTGCTTGAGACTGCCGCTCAAGTGGTGGATTTCATCAAATACGGGATTTCCCGCAGGTAGAAGGGGTTAGGTATGCCGAGAACACCGGAAAGGGGAACGAATATGGGGATTGCTTTCCAAGTCAAAGATCTGCGCTTCAAGTATCCTTCGTCCAGCGAGGACACGATCAAAGGAATAAGCTTTGATGTCAGGGAAGGAGCAATTTTCGGGCTGCTCGGACCTTCTGGGGCAGGTAAGTCTACCACTCAGAAGATCCTGGTGAGGCTTTTGGAGGACTACCAAGGGAGTGTCGCCTACTTCGGCAGAGACCTTAAGACTCTGGGCAGCGCGTACTATGAGGAAATTGGCGTGGGATTTGAGATGCCCGTACATTTCTCCAAGCTGACTGCCATGGAGAACATGCGGTTCTTCTCTGGCTTCTACAAGCAGACCGCCGATCTGCAGGAACTGATGGAGCGGGTTGGCCTGTGGGAATACCGCGACATGAAGGTGGGGGAATACTCTAAAGGCATGAAGGTGCGCCTCAACTTCGTGCGGGCCATGCTCAATAAACCGCGAGTGCTGTTTCTCGACGAAGTGACTAACGGGCTCGACCCCGCGAACGCCCGGATTATTAAGGACATGATCGCAGAATATCGCGCCCAGGGTGGAACGGTTTTCCTCACCACTCACTTGATGAACGATGTGGAGCAGCTGTGCGATCGGGTAGCGTTTTGTGTGGACGGCAGGCTGATGGAGATTGCAACACCCCGGGACCTTAAGCTGAAGTATGGTAAGCGGGAAGTAAAGGTTGAGTACCGCAACAACGGGAATCTCGCCACGGCCACTTTCCCCCTGGACGGCATCGGGTTCAATGAGGAATTTCAACAGCTCCTCCGCACTGAGAAGGTCGAGACAATTCACAGCGGCGAGACTTCTATGGAAGAGA
>JAAYMI010000106.1 GCA_012521465.1 Bacillota bacterium
AGCCTGAGTACGCTGAAGAACTAGACCATTTCTCGCGGCTAAGGAGTGAAGATTTCAGGAAGATACCTAGGGAAGAAATCAGCAGCAGCGGCTATGTGGTGTCTTCACTGGAGGCCGCCATTTGGTGCTTGTTGAATACCAACGACTATGCAAGCTGCGTCCTAGAAGCGGTCAATCTGGGAGACGACACCGACACAGTGGCTGCCATTGCAGGGGGATTGGCAGGGCTAGCATATGGATATGAGGCAATTCCCCAGGATTGGCTTAACGTCCTGCTCAGGAGAGAATACCTGGAAGACACGTGTCACGAGTTCAGTCGGGCTTTGGTATATCGTGGGACGGATAAAGAGTTTTAGTCTAACTTCCGCCTCCGCGCTAAAGAGGCGAAGGGTCTCTCCAAATACGGAGCTCGCAGTAGCGCCGAGAAAAGCAGTAACTTGCATAGACAAACCACTACATCTCTTAACAGCGCTTGTCTGCTGTGAGGCTGAAGACTCGCTGTAGGTCTGAGCCGTTCGGGTTACGGTTCTAGAACGGGACTACGTTTCTAATATTCTGCTAAGCTCCCTGAGTTTTACAGCTAGAAAGAGCAAAAGCAGCCTAAGACTCCGATGTAGACGGAGTTGCAGGCTGCTTGCTTGTGTCACCAAGATGTAGGGGAAAATGTCTTTTTTGGTTTGTGACGAAGGCGTTTTCGAGTGAAATCTGTTCCGAGGGCATCGCTATTCCGTCTCGCATTGCGGACGTATTTGGCTGCACCGCCCGAGGTGGCTTTCGTGGATTTCTGGGGATTGGCTACCAAGTCGAGGGCCTTCTTGAGAACTCTCTCTCGTTCCTCCTTGGCTTTGAGTGCATATTTCCTTCCCAAGCCTGCCCAGCGTTCCAGCGGTATGGGGTGTGGGGGACTGAGAGCGCACTAGGTACCCTGGTTGATACTCCATCCTACCACCCCCTGCTGCTCATCCTTTGCCTGTTACCTACAAAGCTCTTTCCAGAATTAATCCATTCGCCCGGCCGGCCACAAGGCGATAATACACCCTTGCTGTAGCCAGATACACCAAGGTGTAGAACAGGGCAAAGGCTAGAAAAGTCAGGACGGTGCACAGGGCAAATAGGGGTACATTGGTTAGGTTCAAAACGGTTAACAGCTTGGTGACCATCTTGAAAGCGAAGGCTACATGCACACCAGCAGCCACAAGGGGCAGGAAGAACACTGCCAGCACTTGGGTTCCAATGGTCTGCTGCACTTCCTGCCGGCTCATGCCAACCTGCTGCATGATCCGATAGCGACGTCTATCTTCGTAGCCTTCGGTAATCTGCTTGTAGTACATAATCAGCACGGTGCCCAAGATGAACAGCAGGCCCAGGTATAACCCTAAGAAGAACAGTCCGCCGTACAGGAAGTAAAACTCCTCCCGATCCGCTTCCCTTGATTGTGCCCTGACGAACAGCACCTTGTTCTGCTCCAGGACCCCCCGCAAGTCTCGGAAGACTGCCAAAGCCTGCTCTCGCGAAGCGTCCAGATCAAAGCCCAAGAGATACTGAGCGGTCACGGCCTTCGCCTGCTCGGCTAGGGCTTGCTGCCGGATCTCCTCCAGTACCTGGCGATCCTTAACCACCACATAGTAGGCGGCAAACACTTGGGTACTGCTCAACCCTCCGCCGGGGAGCTGATCCAGCCGTTCCTTGACCACAAATTCCCGATCAAACAGGTGGAGGGAGGAGTAGGTGTAGGCCGACCGATTGCTGTACACCAGAACCTCCTGGTCAGCCAAAACCACCGGTTCTTCCACCAACCGGTTGTAATCCTCCAACGTGATGAAGTTGAGGGTCAATGTATCCGCAGAATAACTGGGACCCGCATCCGGCCTGGGCCAGAACCGGTGGCCATCGCGGGCAACAGGGAACGAGATCATGCGGTACTCTACCCAGTTCGATCCCTTCACCTGATGCCGATCCAGGATCTCTCTGGTCTGGACCTGCACCCACTGGACATCGGTCTCTAGGTGACTGGCCGCTCGAATCATCACTTCTCGCGGATACCCAACCTGGAGGGCATCCTCCGACCCGACATACAGCGAGACAGTAGTGGACAACGTGACCAAAACCATGGAGGACAGGATGCAGATGTTGGCTAATCCCGCTCCGTGCTGTTTCATTCGGTAAATCATACCTGCAATGATCACAAACCACTTAGGCCGGTAGTACACCCGGCGGTTAGCCCG
>JAAYMI010000107.1 GCA_012521465.1 Bacillota bacterium
ACTGCTTCCATCTCGAGTCGCCTCCCGCAAACCCGTTTCCTTTAAACATCTCCATGTTCTCGTTCACAGGGGGTTACTTCCCTCTCGCAGTGCTCTTGAAAAAATGAAAAACCGGCTGAGCTTATCTCAACCGATTTTCCTGCTTATCGTTCGGGGTCCACTCCGAAGATGGCCTTGAATCTGTCGGGGTCCACTTTTGGTTTGCGGTCGTATGTCATAAGGCCGTTGACCTCCTGCTCTACATCTGTCAGCTGTGTGTAGCAGAAACCGCAGATTTCGTCCTCATCCAGGATAACCTGCGTCAGCGCGGCCATCCGCTCAAGCATTTCCTCATAGCTCTTTGCCGACTCTCCATACCCCCAGCCTTCTGCCCCCTGCTCTTCCGCCTTAACTCCACCATATTCGGTGATCATGATGGGCTGCCCTTGATACGGGAAACCATCAAGCAAAATCTGATTGCCGTGAGTAAAGACACTGGTGTGACGGTCTTCTTTGAACGCTGCATACTTCCTGCGGAGGTCATCGGCGTCTTGCGTGTAGTCATGGATGGCGATAATATCCGTCACCGCCTGGTGCCAGCCATCGTTGCCTACCACGAGCCTGGTTGGATCCAGGCACTTCGTCAGATGATAGAGTGTGATCAGATAATGCACCAGACGGGGATCACCTGAGAACTCTTTCCGCGTGAGCTGGTCCACGCCCCACGATTCATTCACAGGCACCCATGCCATTACCGATGGATGGTTGTAATGCTGGATTACGAGCTGCTGCCATTCAGATGTGATGTTTTGGCACAGCTCTTCATCGTAGATGTACGGCGCAGGCATCTCGCACCAGGCGAGCAGCCCCAGCTTGTCGCAGAAATAATAGTAATACGGATCCTCAAACTTCTGGTGTTTGCGTGCCCCGTTGAATCCAAAGGCCTTGGTCATCTCCACATCATAGCGAATGGCATCGATGCTTGGCGGAGTGTACACTCCTTCAGGCCAGAACCCTTGGTCGAGTATCATGCGCAGGTAGTACGGCTCGTTGTTTAGGTAGATTTTGCCGTTTTCCGCATGGACCTTGCGCATGCCGGCGTACGTTTGCACTTCATCTAACACTTGGCTCCCCTTGAGCAGAGTAAACTTTACATCATACAAGACAGGTGATTCAGGCCACCACAGCTGCGCATCGGGGATCTCAAGGGTCAACACCCCATCTCTCCGGGGGATAATATCTGAGAAAAACGTGTGCTTCTCTTCGATATCTGTGGTGAGACTCGCTACCTGCTGGCCATCTAAGGATACATCACACTTGAGGGTCAGCCCTGGCTCAAAGCCGCTTAACCAGTAGTCGATGCACAGTGTTCCCTTGTCAATATCCGGAACCATGCGCACGTGATCAAGATAAGTGCCTCCCACTGCCTCCAGCCAGACTGACTGCCAGATCCCTGTCACAGGGGTATACCAGCAGCCGAAGTTTTCGTACCGGGCCTTCTGCTTGCCCCTGGGCTGGCTGGTCAGGGGGCGGTCCACAACCCGGACTGTGATGGTGTTGGCACCAGAGCACAAGAAAGGAGCGATGTCCAACGTGAAGCTAGCGTAGCCGCCCTTGTTCTCTCCCGCAAGGTGGCCGTTGATCCAGACAATAGCGTGATAGTCTACCGCACCGAAATGGAGCAGAATCCCCTTCCCTTCCCATTCGGGAGGCAGGGTAAACTCCCGCTGATACCACACAATCTCATGTACCTCTTGAATGTTTACTCCGCTGTAAGGTGATTGATAGCAGAAGGGCACCTCAATTTGCACCCCGTTTGGAAGTGGGTTCCGGAACCACTCCTGCACTATACCTTGGTCGCGATCGTCAAATGCAAAGAACCATGGGCCATTAAGGGTTTGCCACTGATTACGTACAAAATGTGGCCTGGGATACTCGCTGCGTAGGGCCAAATCTATTTCTCCTTTCTCTAACTAACCTTTCAAACCAGTGAGGGCGATGCCCTGGATAAACTGCCTCTGGAACATCAGGAACACCACGAAGACCGGCAAGGACGCAATTACCGCACCAGCCATCTGGATGCCGTACTCACGCCCGTAATAACCTGCTAGGGTAGAAAGGCCAATGGGAAGCGTGTACATGTCCTGCGTCGATATGGCAATCAGCGGCCACATAAAGTCATTCCACGCCCAGACAAAAGTAACAATGGCCAGAGCCGAAAGGGCGGGCTTAGCTAGGGGCAGTGCGATCTGCACAAAGACCCGGTAGCGGCTTGCGCCATCGATGGCCGCGGCTTCTTCCAGGTCGTGGGGAAGGCTCAAGAAGAACTGCCTCAGCATGAACACCCCAATGGCCACCCCCAGGCGGGGCAGGACCAATGCTAGATGGGTGTTAAGTAGGGTTGCTTCATTGAGCATGAAGAATAGCGGAATCATGGTCACCTGGGCGGGGACCATCAACGTTGCAACTACGATCATGAAAAGGACGTCTCTTCCAGGAAAGCTGATCCGGGCAAAGGCATACCCTGCCATAGAATCGATGGCCAGCACGCCAAAGGTTGCTGTAGCAGCGACGATCACGCTGTTAAGCAGCCATTTAAACAATGCGGCCCGCTCCAGCACCTCCTGGTAGTTGCTCAGCGTGAAAACCGCTGGAATCCAGCGGGGAACAGCCTCCATGATCATGCTTTCTGGTTTCAAAGATGTGGAAACCATCCAGAGAACAGGCAACACCCAAAGAATGCCTACAATGTACATGACCAGTGCACCAAAGACTCTGCCAGTTGACATTTTCCGTCTCACTGCCGACATCCCTTACAGCTCCCTTCTTCCCATTACCCGCCATTGGACAATGGTCAGCACAAACATGATGAAGAACAGGACATACGCAATTGCCGAAGCATAGCCCATGCGGAAGTAGCGGAAACCCTGCTCATACAGGTACTGGACAACTGTGCGCGTGCTCCCATATGGGCCTCCGCCGGTCATCACAAACACCTGCCCGAACACCTGAAACGAAGCAATGACCTGCATGATGACAACAAAGATTGTCGTGGGGCGCACAAGGGGAACGGTGATCCTGAGGAAGCTCTTCACAGGGCCCGCTCCGTCGATGCGCGCCGCTTCGTAAAGCTCTTCAGGTATATCCTGCAGTGCTGCGAGGAAGACCACCAAGTTGAACCCGATAGTCCACCAGATGGTGGCTAGTGCTATGGAAGGCATGGCCGTCCGGGCCTCTGCCAGCCAGCCCAAGGGCGCAATCCCCATCTTTCCGAGATAGTAGTTGACCAATCCGTAATTGCGCTGCAGCATCCAGCGCCAGACAATGCCCACAATGGATACGGTGAGAAGGTAGGGAAAGAAGATCATGCCTCGCACAAGTGTCCTACCCCGGAAGGGATAGTTAAGCCCTGCCGCGAGGAGCAGGCCTAGAATCACTAGGGGAGGCGTCGTCAACAGGACGAAGTAGACAGTATGCCACAGGGAACTTCGGAAGTTATTGTCCGTCCAGAGCTGACGGTAGTTTTCCAGGCCGACCCAAACGGGATCACCGAAAATCCCCCAGTTATGAAAGCTCATGTAGAATCCCTGGATCAGGGGATATAAGACCACGACGACCAACACAATTAAGAAAGGTAGCAGGAGCACATAACCGGCAATGGCATCAGAAACACGTTTGCTGAATCCGGAGAACTTCATATTGTTACCCCCTCTTCATTGCGGGTGATGTGGTGCCCGCTAGGGGGCACCACATCATCAATCAATCTCTTAGCGCACGAGGCTGCCAATAATCTGCTCTAGCGTCTTGAGGGCTTCTTCCGGAGTCTTCACGCCGGCAGTTACAGCCTGTACTTCTTCGTTCAGGGCTGTCTCGATTTCCAGCACGTTAGGATGCTGCGGGAGATAGACAACGGTCTCAGCCTGGGCTGCATAATCTGGACGGTAGGGCAGAGCCTTGAATTCTGGGCTTTCCAGAACAGACTGCCTGGTTGGGATGTGTCCCGCAAGAGCCCACATGTAGGAGTTCTCTGTCATCCAGTCAACGAAGGTGAGGACCGCATCCATCTTCGCTTTATCTGCTCCGCCGCGCTGCACTGGGATCACAAAGGCGTGAGAGTTTGCCCAGCCTGCAGGTGAGCCGAACAGGGTTGGCCACGGAACTACGCCGAAGTTCAGGCCTTCGATCTGCTCTAGGTAGCCTGTGACCCATACGCCATTGAAGTGGAAAGCAGCATCGCCCTGGGCAAAGATAGCCACGGACTCGTCGTAGCCGATGACCAGCTCAGGATATGCCAGGGGGATAGATGCCCAGAAGGTCAAGGTCTCCAAGGCTTCGGGGCTGTTGATAGTTACTTCATTACCCACGAAGACGTCTCCGCCAGCCTGTTTCAGGAACGCGTACCAGCCTCTCCAGCTGTTACCTACATACTCCACACTTAGCGGGTAATGCCCGGCAGCATCGATCTTGTCGATCAAAGCCCGGAATTCTTCTGGGCTTGTGGGCGGGTCAAACTCGCCTGCACTGTTTAAGAGGCCGAGCTCTCCCAAGATGTCCTTGTTGTAGTAGAGGACCCATGGATGGACATCCAGTGGAATGCCATATTGCTTGCCTTGGTAATTCAGGCCCGTCCAAGCACTCTCTACATAGTCATCTACCGGGATGTTGCGGCTTGCCAGCTCTTCATCGAAGGGCAGCAGCATGCCCTGGTTGGCGTAGGCCGGGACATGAGTGGTGTGCATAATGGCTACATCTGGCCCGATTCCGCCTGCGATGGAGGTGAGCAATCTGTTGTAATAGTCATCCCAAGTTACGCCACTCACTTCCACCCGGATATCAGGGTGCGTTTCGTTGAAATTCTGTACCATAGCGGACATGAACTCGCCATCGCCACCGCTGAAGTTGTTCCAGAAGTTGACGACAATCTCAGCAGCCACTGGCTGAGCGGGCAGAGCAACAAGCAGAAGAAGTAGAACAACGACAAACAGTCTCTTCACAAGAACTACCTCCTTCATAGGCTTAAGTCTGGACTCAGGGTATCAGTTACAGCAGAATCCTACAAAGCGAGCAGCATTATCTTTCCTTTCCCTCAGCTCCCTCCCTTCACAGATGGGGTGTAGTCTCTCTGACAATCAACTCAACTGGAACGCGGACCACCTTGGTTTCCGCGCCACTGCCGTTGATAGCTTTGCTGACATAATCCACGGCCTCCCAGGCGAGCCTATCTTTGGGAATCCTGACAGTTGTGAGGGCGGGATTGTGGAAAGCTGCCCACTCAATGTCGTCAATGCCCACCACGGCCATATCCTCAGGGATGCGCAAGCCGTGTCGCTGGGCCGCGTACATCACGCCCATGGCCGTCAGGTCGTTTACCGCCACTATCCCAAATGGGGGTTTGAGGCTGCCAATGATCCTCTCCCCAAGCACCTCTCCTGCAGTAATATCTGAAGTGCCAGCCAGCCTGTGATAGGTCTCCACGGTAGCGGTGATGCCTGTGTACCCCTTGCTCAGCTCTTCCCAGGCTGCCACACGCTCGGAGAACACCGGATTGTATTCTTCGCTCGCCAGGCGGGCATCTGCCATCACTAGCCGCTCATAGCCGCACTGATACAAGTAGTCTAGGGCTAGGGCTATCGCCTGCTTGTTGTCCACATAGACCTCATGAAACAGGCCTGGCGCTGCAGTGTAAGGCTCGATGGCTGCCACAGGCAGGCGACTGCGCTTAAGCAGCTTGGCGAGATCAGGGGGCATGGTTCCCCAAGTTACAACACCGCTAATGCGATCCTGAACGAGGGCCTTAACCGCGCCCATGGATTCTTCATCCACGGCCACGTAGGACAGATAGAAACCAGAGCGGCTGACTGCCTCCTGGATCTGGTGCATAACGATGCCGAAGAAGGGGTGGGAGAAGAAACCCTCCGCTCCTTTTGTCCGTCCCTCGTACAAGGATAGGAAGAGTATAGATCTGTACTTCTTGCCCAGGCGGAGGTTGCGCGCCTCTCTGTTCGGTTGGTAGTTGAGGCGTGTCGCTATCTCCCAGATGCGCTCCTGCGTATCTTTGGCGATCCCGAACTCATCACCCCGGTCATTCAGCACTTTGGAGACTGTTGTCACCGATACTCCTGCCGCTTGGGCAATGTCCTTTAAACGAACCATCGTCTTGTCCTTTCCTGAAACGAATACTACTACAACGTTAATCTACAACGTTTACTGTGACTATGTATTTCCACAAAACGATGGAAATTCCTTCTTTGCTAAAGGGGTTTTTACATTTGTGATTTGGTTTCTAGTGGAGACTGCTTTAGATGCTGTGCTGGAGGTGTGGAAGGAAATGGCTGTGCAGGGAAAGACATTCACGTTCAAGAGGTGATGAGTCGTGAAGATTTCTGGCATGGAGGAGATCGGGAAGGCAAGGGTATTGGCTGTGGAGGATTATCCACAACGCAGTGATTGAAGCGCGCAAAATAAAGCCAGAGATACCTCTAATCGGTAACGACGGCATACCTCTTAGGGATGAGATAGAAATGGTCAAAGTGATCGCTTCTTCAGGCGGCAGCTTCTCTGGTCACATTCTTGATCCACTTGTTGCCCCGGAGGCGGTAATAGGCAATAATCCACTTGAAGTACTGATCCACTCTAGTGGCGAAAAACACCCAAGGAAGGGGCCACTTCCACACAAAGGCAGCCAGGTAAGTCATGGGAAGGACGATCAGCCAGCCGCAGATCATGTCCACCAGGGCTACGAAGCGGCTGTCCCCTGCTCCGCGGTTGATGCCCACAAAGCAAGCCGCGTGGTAGGTGGTGCCCAGCATGCTTACGGCCATGATGAACATGATATCCACGCTCAGCTTAAAGACTTCTGGATCCCTACTGGAACCGTAGAGTGAAGTAAAAGGAACGCGCAGCATGTATACAACGCTGGCCATGATGACTCCCACGACCACAAACATCAGCTGAATAGTCTTGGAGTACTCCCTGGCTGTATCGTATTCACCTCTCCCAACTGCTTTACCCACCACAACTGCGGCGCCACCAGCGAGGCCGAAGGTAAAGAGGGTTCCTAGGTTGTAGAGGGATGTGGCGATACTGTTGGCTGCCATGAAAGCCCCACCTAAGCGGCCAATAATCGCCATCTTAAGTAGCCCAATTAAAGCCCACTGAGCATCAGTTATGCCCACCGGCAGCCCGTAGAAGAGGTAATCCTTGACCATAGTCTTGTCGATGACCATGAAATCCTGGATCTTAACCTTGATCTGCTTCTGTACCCTAAAGGTGTAGTACACCACCAAAACCATTTCTCCAAGGCGAGCCAGCAAAGTAGCTAAGGCAGCCCCTCTGATGCCCAAGGCTGGAAAGCCAAGCTTCCCGAAGATCAGGACGTAGTTTAAGCCGATGTTTACCACCAGCGCATAGACGGCAGTGTAGGTGGTGATGCGCACCACTTCAATGGTTCGCAGCATGCCTACTAAGGCGGTGGATATGGCAAAGAAGATGTAGGAAAAGCAGACGATCCTGAGATAATCAAGGGCCAACGAAGTGATCCGCGCATCCCCCTTGTCAATCACGAGCCCCACCATGGCCTTGGGGAAGAGCGTGATAGCTGCGACCACCAAAATCGCTAGACCCGCGCAGATCCACATCACAACAGCAAAGATCTGCTTGATCCGCTCCATGTCCTTCTTACCCCAATACTGGGCGATCAGCACAGCTGAGCCCCCAACTAGTCCAGCTAATGCCGCTGTCACCAGGGCGGTAATGCTGTTCACCTGCGCCGCGGCTGCCTGGGCAAACATGCCATCAGGAGTAAGGGAGACCATGATATCGTCCGCCACTGCCACTAAGTAGCCAAGAAGTGACTGGAGGGCAATGGGAATCGCGATCTTAAACATCACCTGGTAGAAGTCTTTATCCTTGACCATAGCACATCTCCACTGTTTCCTAGAATTGAGGGGACTCCGTAAAGGGTATTCCACTGCCTGGGGGAATGTGTGGCTTGACAGGCAGCTCAGACCAGGGAAGCCAACTCTACTCCATCATAACCCATCTTCCTTAGCGTTTCCATTCCAAAAGGCTCATTGTAGAATGAAATGCAACACGAAGAAATGAATGGAACCACAGCCAGAAACCCTGTATGATGTTGGTATCCACACTAACACGATACGGAGGGTTTAGCTATGGTTCCTGAACATAAGAATACCACATCTCG
>JAAYMI010000108.1 GCA_012521465.1 Bacillota bacterium
GGCCACGCAATAGAGAAGCGATAAGAATTCACGCCGAGCTCCCTCATGATCGCCACATCCTCGGCGTAGCGGTGATAATGGTCGCAGGCAGTGTCCCCCCGGTCGCCGTTTAGAACCCGACCAGGCATGCGGCAAAACCGATCCCAGATCGACTCTCCCCTTCCGTCAGCGAATACAGCTCCCTCGATCTGATAAGATGCCGTTGCCGTTCCCCAGATAAAATCAGCTGGAAACTTCGCCTTCACCAACACCATCCTCCCTCCGCGCTATATGTTAATAGCTTCGCAATTCCAGAAGAGGTTCCTGCTTTGACATAACTTCGGGTAACTTTGCGCGCCGCGGCACCAAGTTGACATCACTTAGCGGGTAACGTAGTATTTTTTTAGGAAGCGTTTGGAAAGAAGGTGCCCCATGATTCGCATAGTCAATGAACACAAACTGCCCCAGTTCAACTTGGCACTTGAGGAATACGCTCTTAATTACCTGGATTGCAGTCATCCCTATGTAATCATCTGGCAGAACGAGCCCTCGGTGATCATCGGACGCAACCAGAACACTTTGGCGGAAGTCAATCTGAAGTATGTCAAGGAACATAACATCCATGTGGTGAGGAGGCTCTCGGGTGGAGGTGCAGTTTACCACGATCTAGGCAACCTGAACTTCACGTTTATCGTCGACGGCGAAAAGGGAGTAGTGAGCAATTTTGAGTTCTTCACTCGCCCGGTCATAAAGGCGCTGCACAGTTTGGGTGTGAAGGCAGAATTCTCCGGGAGAAACGACATTACCATCGACGGGAAGAAGTTCTCCGGCAATGCTCAGTACTGGTCCAAAAACCGACTCCTGCACCACGGCACTATCCTGTTTAACTCGGATTTGGCCGTCGTCCAGGAAGCCCTAAGTGTGAAGACGGATAAACTCCAGTCGAAAGGCATTAAATCGGTGCGCAGCCGGGTAACGAACATCTACCCGTACATGAAGACACCAGTGACCATTGAGGAGTTTAAGGAAATCCTCCTCAAGTTCATGCAGGAAGAACAGGCGGGTCAAGATCTTATCCTCACACCTGAGCAGATCGCGGAGGTGGAAAAGCTGAAAGAGAAGCGCTATGCCCGCTGGGAATGGAATTTTGGAGAATCACCAGAATGCGATGTGGTGAAGGAACAGCGATTTGCCGGCGGCAAGCTGGAACTGCACCTCAATATTCGCACGGGCCGCATCTCTGATCTGAGAATTTTCGGCGACTTCTTCGGCACGCTGCCTGTGCAGGAACTGGCAGAGAAGCTGAACGGCAGGCAGTACCGGGAAAGCGATGTGGCTGCAGCCTTAGAGGAAGTGGATTTCTCCCAATACTTCTTGGGGATCAGCCCAGAAGAGTTCTTGGAGTGTATGTTTAGCTAAACGGCGCGCTGCAAACACGCGCGTTCCCTGGGTGGGAGCGGGCGTATTTGCATTAGAAACCCGGGATCAGCGCTTCGCGACGTGAATGGGCATGCCCAGGCCTACATGTGCCGCCTCCATCAGCGCCTCAGACAAGGTGGGATGGGGATGGATCGTCTGAGCGAGATCACTTAACGTGGCCTCCAGCTGGAGTGCGTTGGCTGCTTCGGCGATCAGGTCGGTAGCGTCAGGACCGACGATGTGCACTCCCAGAACCTCCCCGTACTCCCTGTCCGCGACAATCTTGACGAATCCATCCCTTTCCCCTTCAGCCAAGGCTTTGCCGTTGGCCGCAAAGGGAAAGACCCCTGTCTGGACAGCATGGCCCCGGGCACGAGCTTCTTCTTCAGTGAGGCCCACCACCGCAATTTCAGGGAAGGAATATACGCACGCGGGGATCTTGTGATAGTCAACGTGCGTGGGATTGCCTAGGATGTTCTCCACGGCCGCTATGCCCTCGGCTGAAGCGGTATGGGCGAGCATCTGCTTGCCGTTCACGTCACCAATAGCGTATACTCCGGGGATACTTGTCTGCATCTGATGGTCCGTCTTGATTCCACCTCGCTCCAGCTCCAGATCAAGGCTGGCCACAGCATCGAGATTGGGGGTGCGCCCAAGCGAGACCAGCACCGCGTCGCCGGTAAACCTGTGCTGCTCTCCGCCAACCTGCACCACAACGGTGGAGCCTTCAAAGCGCTGGACATCTGCTTCTTCGAACACCTGCACGCCAGCGCGCCTTAAGATGCGGCGCATTTGACCTTGGACCTCGCGGTCAAGACCGTTGAGAATGCTGAACTTCTCCAGCACAATTACCTCCGAGCCGACCGCACTAAACAGCGCGGCGAACTCGATGCCGATTACGCCGCCTCCCACCACCACCAGCCGCTCAGGAATTTTTTCCAAACTGAGCGCGCCGGTACTATCCACCACCGCGCCGCTGGCCACGGCCTCCTGCAGCCCGGGAATAGGATGCATGGTGGGGCGAGAACCAGTGGCAATTATGAGGTGGTCGGCAGTAATTGCCTCGCCAGCCACCTCGATCGTCTGTCTGTCCCTCACAATACCGCGACCATTCCACACTTCCACCCCGTTGTGCTTCAGAAGATTGGACACGCCGTCGATGAGCTGCTTCACTACCTTATCTTTGCGGCTGAGCACAGCGCCCCAATCTACCTTTACTGCACCATCTACAACCACGCCAAAGTTAGCCGCGTGGACAATGTCTTGGTACACCTGCGCACTGCGGAGTAACGTCTTTGTGGGAATGCAGCCCACATTGAGGCACACTCCCCCTAGTTTATCTTCTTCGATCAGCACAGTCTTGGCTCCGCGCTGGGCAGCCCGGATTGCGGCTACGTAACCGCCCGGACCGCCGCCCAAAATCGCGATATCATAATGAGCCATAGGCCTCCTCCTCTCAGCTGAGCAGCAGCAGCTTGGGATCCTCAAGGTACTCCCGGACCTTGGCCAGGAACCGGCCAGCAGTGGCACCATCCACAAAGCGGTGGTCAAAGCTTACGGTCAGGGGCAGCATGTGCCTCACCACTACTTGGTCATCATCTCCCACCACCGGGCGTTTGCGGATGGCTCCTACACCGAGAATCGCGGCCTCGGGAGGCCTGATAACCGGGATTCCAGAACCCACTCCCACAGCCCCATAGTTGGTGATGGTAAACGTCCCCTGCTGCAGATCTTCTAGAGCAATGGTGCGGCTGCGGGCTTGTTCAATCAGTTCGTTCAGCCGTTTGGCCATGGGAAGAATGCCTATTCGAACCGCATGCTTCAGCACGGGCACCAGGAGTCCATCGGGCGTATCCACAGCGATGCCCACATTAATGTCCCGCTTCAAGACGACTGCCTGGCCGGTCTCATCGAAGCTGGCATTGAGTTTGGGGAACTCCTGCAGAGCGGCGGTCACAGCTCTTACAATAAAGGGCAGGTACGTGAGCTTGATGCCGTGAGTGGCTGCTGAAGCTTTAGCCTCTTCCCGGAAAGCCACCAGTTCCGACACGTCTACGTCGTCCATCACTGCCGCATGGGGAATCTCACGTTTGGACTGAGCCATGTTGCGGGCAATGGTTTTGCCTAGTGCAGTGAGGGGGATGCGTTCTTCGTTAGGCCCCGCTGGCAGCGGGGCTGACTTCACCGGTGCAGGTTGGTGGTCCACTGGGACTGCGGCCGGTGCTGCGGTCTCCCGCACCTCGTGAACTGCCCTCTGAATATCTTCTTTCATGACTCGCCCTTGCGGTCCCGTTCCTACAACCGAAGTAATATCCACACCTAAGTCCCGGGCAAGCTTGCGGGCAACAGGAGTTGCCAGCACCTTGCGCTTGCCAGTTTGAGGCGCGCCCTGAGGAGCCGCCTCGCCGCTGGGAGCCAATACCTTGCCTGAGCTTTCTAGCGCTCCTACCACTGCCCCGGCATCTTCATCATCTGACTCCCCTACCGGCTCCACTGCAGCCTCCGGCGGGACATCAGCCTCTCCCTCACCGGTATCAATGTGCACCACCACTTGACCCACATGGATGGTTTCACCTTCCTGGGCCAGGATAGCCGCAATCTTTCCGTCGGCAGGCGAGGGAATCTCGGCGTTTACTTTATCGGTCTCCACTAGGAAAAGGGAATCACCTTCCTTGATCTCCTGGCCTACCTCGACAAGCCACTTCAGGATGACACCCTCATGGATGCCTTCACCAATATCGGCAAATCTGAATTCCAACATGGTACCGCCTCCTAGAAATTGACCACTTTGCGAATTCCGGCTGCGATGCGCTCCGCATCGAGGAAATAGTGGTGCTCGCCCCGGGGTATAGGAATGGTGATGTCAAAGCCTGTCAGGCGGGTAGGCGGTGCCTCCAAGTAGAGAAAGGCCTTTTCATTCACCAGGGCGATTAACTCTGCGCCGGGTCCGTAGGTTTTCATGGCCTCATGCACAACCACGAAGCGGCCTGTTTTCTTGACAGAATTGATGATGGTCTCGCGATCAAGGGGAGAAATGGTTCGCAAATCAATGATTTCAATCTCAATGCCTTCCTGGGCGAGCTGTTCCCCTGCCTTGGTCACCTCGTGAACATAGGCGCCCCAAGTTGCCACCGTGACCGCGTCACCTTCCCGCACAACCTTGGCCTTACCGATGGGGATGGTGTAGTCTTCCTCTGGTACCTCCTGGCGGAACGCCCGGTAGATCTTAGACGGCTCGAGGAAGAATACGGGGTCGGGATCACGGATGGCCGAAAGCAGCAGTCCCTTCGCATCATAGGGAGTGGAAGGCACCACAATCTTCAGCCCCGGAATATGGCCGAGAATAGTCTCAAGGCTTTCAGAATGGTGTTCCAGCGCTTTGATGCCGCCCCCATGAGGCATGCGGATCACCAATGGAAGAGTGAGCCTGCCCCGAGTGCGGTTCCGCATGCGAGCTACGTGGGAAACTATCTGGTTGTAGGCAGGATACATAAAGCCGGAAAACTGGATTTCCGCTACTGGGCGAAGACCGTTGATGGCCATGCCCACCGCCATGCCCACAATCGCTCCTTCCGCTAGAGGAGTGTCAAAGCAGCGCTCAGGCCCATGCTTCTTCTGCAGGCCCACTGTGGCTCGGAACACGCCTCCCTCAACGCCCACATCTTCGCCGAAGACCACTACCCGCTCGTCGCGGGCCATTTCGTGGTCTAGTGTATGGTTAACAGCAGTGACCAGATTCATCAGGGCCATGCTACTTCACCTTCCCTTCAAGGTACTGCACATACTCATTGTACTGTTCCACCAGATGCTCCGGCATGTCTGCATAGGTGTACTTGAAGAGGTCTTCCACGTTGGGCTCCCCGGTTTCTTCGATCTTGCGGAACACGTCCAACGCGTAAGCCTCATACTCTGCGGTTTGGGCTTTGTCTTGTTCTTCGCTCCACACACCTTGGGTAATCAGGTACTGCTTCAGGCGCTTCATAGGATCCTTGGGAAGCCACACTGCTACTTCTTCGTCTTCCCGGTACTTAGTGGGATCATCTGATGTGGTGTGGGCACCCAACCGATAAGTGTAGGCCTCAATCAGCGTTGGGCCTTCTCCAGCTCGCGCCCTGCCCACCGCCTCGCTAGCGGCAGCGTATACCGCAAACAGGTCATTCCCGTCCACTTGGATACCGGGGATTCCTGCTGCCACAGCCTTCTGCGCGAGGGTTGCGGCTTTAGTCTGAATCGAGCGCTTCACGGAGATGGCGTATTGGTTGTTCTGAACAACAAATACAACTGGAGCGGAAAACACACCAGCGAAGTTGAGGGCTTCGCTAAAATCGCCGATCGAGGTGCCGCCATCACCGACATAAGTCATGGTAACGTCGCCTTCGCCCTTCAGCTTCGAAGCAAGAGCAATGCCCACAGCGTGATTCAGCTGAGAGCCGATAGGGATAGAAATGGGCAGCACACGGACGTTCTCCGGATAATGGCTGCCCCATTCATTGCCGTACCAATATAGATAGATCTTGTCCAGACTAACCCGTCTGAGGAGCCACGCGCCCAACTCCCGAAAGGCAGGCACGAGCCAGTCGGTCTCCTGCAGAGCTGCAGCTGATCCGACTTGAGCTGCCTCCTGCCCAGTGTTGGGTGCGTAGGTGAGCATGCGCCCTTGACGCTGCAGCTGCAGAGCCTTATTGTCCGCCGCGCGCGTCAAAAGCATAACTCTATAGAGTTCCAGAACCCGTTCATCGCTGAGATCTGGCTTGAGGTCGGGGGCAACAATCTTGCCCTCTGGGTCCATGATCTGAAGCCTTTCACCTTTCAGAGGGTCGAAACGCTTGGTAAGCATGGTTGACCACCCTTTCCATTAAGTGCTGCATGTTCACAATATCATATGTGGGAATGATTTTCAATCTCATTCAATAAAGCTTATGTCAGGATTTGGTTAGGGAATAAAAAAAGACCGCTCGATGCGGTCTCAGCTGTATTCCAATTGGTGGACCCAAGGGGAGTCGAACCCCTGACCTCTTGAATGCCATTCAAGCGCTCTCCCGACTGAGCTATGGGCCCAAACATGGTACCCCCAACCGGATTTGAACCGGTGCCTTCGCCGTGAAAGGGCGGTGTCCTAGGCCGCTAGACGATGGGGGCACAAAATATGGTGGTTCCTGCTGGGATCGAACCAGCGACC
>JAAYMI010000012.1 GCA_012521465.1 Bacillota bacterium
GACTTTCAGAGCCTGGGATTCCAATTCCATGGCGTGCTTGATCTCAAGTTCTTCTAGAGCACGCTCTGCAGCCATAAGTTTGTTCTCAGCCTCGCGGTGCGCCTCCAACAGCACCTCCGAAGAAAGCCTGAGAATTGGATCGCCTGCCTGAACGTACTGGCCCTCTTCTACAAATACCTCTGCGATGTGGCCAGCAATTTCTGATTCTAGAGGATACGCAGCGCGCGGAATTACAACTCCGCGGCTGGAGAGGGTTTCCAGGAAATCGGCAGTCTCCACTTGGGCGTATGTGTAAAAACCCAAGACAAACTGTTCCTCTTTAGGAAAAAAGAAGTAGTAGGCAGCGTAGACAAGCCCAGCGATGGCCGCGAGCGTAAAGGCAATCAAGCTCAGCTGCCTGCCTCGGAAACTGCTGCGCAGCCGATTCTGCCGTCTGCGAACGTGTTCTGGAATGATTGGCTCGTCCACAGCAGTGCCTCCTTACTGATTGCAGTGCTATTTTTGGATATACTTCGGCATTATTTTCTCATAATTGGGCATCCGGCTAAAACATCACCGCTAGGGCGGTTACGAAATTGCTAATGCCGTGCACTACCCAGCTCGGTACGATAGAACCATTAGCCAGTTTCTCATTCATATAGCCCATGCACCATCCGACAGCACCGGTGAGGATCACTAGTGTCACTGCTGCCAAGGCCCCGCTTCCCTGGAACATTACTCCGTGCAGAATGCCAAACACTGCGGCCTGCAGAGTGTTTCCGGTAGCGAAACCAAATCGACTGCTAAGCCGCTTCCCCAGAAAACCCCGGAAGAGCAGTTCTTCCGAAAGGCCGGTTTGGATAAAGGCATAGAAAATGGCCGGGACCAAGGCTGCTGTGCCTTTACCCGCAAACCTCGAGGCCGCGAGGATATCCATATCTACCAGCAGGGGAATAAGGATGAGCCCCAACCCGCAGAACGCAGCTGTAACCCCGATGAAAAAGCAATAAAACCGCCTTCTGTCGGAAAGCGCTGGCCTCTGCAGCCCAATCCACCGGAAAAAGCAGGTCTTTTTTCTGGCTGTTGCCAACCACCAAAAAAGGGGAATCAGGCCAAAAAGGATCACCTGCAAAACAGCATCTACCACATCTGTTACAATAGACAAACGGCGTTCCTCCTTTGATCGCATAAGCACCCTGCAGCAGGGCAAGGTGCTCACATTAGATTCTTGCAACCACTCTCACCGGACAGCCCTCAGCTGCAATTCTGATGGGAAAGGCGATAACCTCAAAGCGGATGCAGCCGGTCAAAGCGGATAGGTTTGTAAGGTTCTCCAACAAGAGGACATTGGCTCCCAGGAGGAGTTTGTGAATCGCAAACGGAGGCAGATCAGGAGAGGGTAGATCCATGCCCAGCATCTTGATACCAGCGGCAATCAAGAACTCAGCCAGGGTTTCTCCGACTATAGGGTGGTCTTGGTAGTACGCGGCTGTTCCGTAATTCAGGCTGTGGTCTGTGCGGAGCAGCACGATATCGCCAGCGGTTACCACGGCTTCATACTCCGGTTTGTACTCAATCACACTTTGACCGCGTACATCAAGCAGGCAGCCTTTCCCAGCGAACGCCTCCACGGGGAAAGCACTCACCGGTGCTCCTCCAGGAATAAAGTGCAGGGGGGCATCGATATGGGTGCCTGCATGCATGCCCGTTTCCAGCCTAAAGGAAGCATACCCGTCTTCCGCTGCACTGCTTGTCTGCACGAGCCTGGTCGGATCATCTCCAGGATAAACTGGCATGCCATCCACCATAGGATGGCTGAGGTCTACTAGCCTGGCCACCTGCGGCACCCCCGCTTAGTCCCACTCGATCCCGGAGAACTTCCGGAAGGCTTCCATGCTGACACTTATGGAGTCTAGTTCTTCTAGTTTGGAATGATCTTGTTCAAGCAGGATGTACTCTAGGTGAGGCGCCCGCGCGGCGGCATTGATGGTCTCCTGAATGGGCAGAGTGCCGGTGCCGATTTCGGTAAAGCACTCAGGATAGATCGTCGCCCCGAAGACATCCATGTTGATGTTGGCCTGCGGGTTGATCACGCCGTCAAACATGACCAAGCGCTGCGGTGCATCATTGGGGAAATCTTTCTGATGGAGGAGAACGAGCCTGTCACGATATTTCTCCATCACCGCGATGGGATCGAGCCCAGCCCTGGTCACCCAGTAGGTATCTATCTCGATGAACACCAAAGAGGGGTCGGTGTTCTCCATAATGATGTCGTAGACGTAGTTGTCACCGAACTTCTGGAATTCCTGGTAATGGTTGTGGTAGTAGAAGCGCATGCCTCTGCCTTTGCACTTTTCCCCCAGTTGGTTAAAGAGCTCGCAGCGGCGCATGATGAAGTCCACATCTCCATATGGGAAGAAGTCAATCGCACAGCCGATCTGGCGATTGCCGACCTCCTGATGGTAATCCAGGACCTGGTCGATGATCTCCAGTTCGAGAGGAGCCACATGGCAGCCCACGAGCTTCAATCCTAGATCATCTAGGGTTTTCCTCATCTCTCGGGCAGGCACACCGAAGCCTACGCCCGGATCCGCGGCCGCGTTGTGATTTGCCGCTTCGACATATCGATACCCGATCTCCGCGACTTTGGCCAGGGTCCCATAGGGGTCTCTTGCCAGGGACTTTCGCACCGAGTACAACTGAATTCCTGTCTTGATCGCCAATCTGCTCACGCCTTTCCAGTGGTAGTCATTCCATTATTCTCCACAAACCAGGCTTAACCTTCCTGCGGAGCAGTGGCGAAAGCGTGTTACCTTTCGTCAGCCTTAGGAAAATCATCCGCACATAGCATTAAGTGCGGATGATTTTGCTAAGATCTGGCATACACCTGGCACTTAGTCTTGCCTAGTAGTCAAATTCAACTGTACCGCCAGCTTGCTGAACCGCTTCGATCAACGAGTTAAGTCTCAGTCCTCCACAGAGGGCCGGCACTCGCACAATCAAGCAGATTCCCGAAGGCGACACGACCTCCAGCAAGTTTGCCAGGTTAATGACCGCCCCAGGTGGAATGGACACCCTGAGAACTGTTCCCGGCAAGTGCGGGCAGTGTGGATGGGGGTGCCATCTCCCGTAAGCATAGCTCGCGTCAGCATAGGATGACGCAACACCTTGGCTGTCATGCCAGTATTGGTACATTGACATCCCTCCCAGATATCTGGATTCCATTGCTGCATTTTATGTGGAATCCAATATGTGGGACTAGGGGTCAAGAGTCATTTTGATAGGATCGCTAACCTTTCACCACTGCCAACGTTCGCAGTTTCAGAATTGGCTTCACAAGATCGAGGGAGTTCTGCATCACTTCATCGATGTCTTTATAAGCCTTGCGGTACTCTTCGGGCACTTCCCGCCGGGTGCGTCGGCCAAAAGCAAGTACACCTTGGCAAGCAAGGTCTTCCTCCACTTCCTCTGGTGTAAACTGGCGCACAGCCTCCCGCCTGCCCATCACTCGGCCCGCGCCGTGGCTGCAGGATGAGAATGCTTCTTCATTTCCCAATCCTTCTACGATATATGAATAGCTGCCCATGGCCCCCGGCACAATACCCAGTTCACCACGGCAGGCGCGAATTGCGCCTTTGCGGTGAACCCAGACCATTTCGCCAAAGTGCTTCTCCCGAGCAGCGTAGTTATGATGGGCGTTCACTTCCATCTTCACCGCAATGTCCTTGAAACCAAGATCCTTACGGATGATCCTGAAGACAATCTCCTTGGTTTTCCGCAGCATCACGGCACGGTTTTCCCGAGCAAAGTCAAGCGCTAGGCTCATCCACTTAATGTACGCCTGTCCCAACTCGTGTTCTATTGGAAGGTGGGCCAGGTCGTATTCAGGGGGAACAGGAGAGTTCATCTTGCGGTTCAGCTCTTTAGCACGCTTGTTGAAATAGCCGGCAACTTTGTACCCGAAGTTGCGGGAGCCAGAGTGCACCATGATCCCGAGACAGCCGTGTTCATCCTCCTGCAGCTCAATGAAGTGGTTGCCCCCACCTAAAGTACCGACTTGGACATAACCTTCCTTAAGAGCAGGCAGACCCGGGTCACCCTCCATGGGCATCCGCCCAATCGTGTCCAAAGTCTGACACGGTTGCGGCTTGGGGTGATGGGAAAATCCCACTGGAATCGCCTTCATCATCTCATTCACCATGTGCTGGACGAGACCGGGACCTCTGCCTTTCTTCAGGATCTCTACCGGCACATTCGTACTGACAAAGGCAATGCCGCAGCCAATATCTACACCTACTGCATTGGGGATAATCACATCTTTGGTGGGCAGCACACCACCAATAGGCATCCCAAAACCGGAATGGCAGTCGGGCATGAGCGCCACGTGCTTGAACACAAACGGCAGGTTGGATAGATTTGTGGCTTGCTTGATGGTTCCCTCATCCAGGTCGTCTATGTCTCGCAGCCAAACTTTGATGGGAAACCTATTTTTCCCCTTCTCGAAAATGGTAAACAAAGCACCTTCCCACCTTCCTTCCCCGTAGTTCGCCTTGATCGTACCACGGCGAACTGTGCGGCGCAAGAAGGGTGCGGCCGGCGCCGACCGCATCGATCCCCTGAGCTTGTCCGTAGAAAAGAAAGTATAGTAATCTAAGTAACTTCGTGATATAATGGAGGAAATAATTGGAGACCGCCGCCCACGTTTTTAATCTAAGGAGGGTTTATATGATCAAGAAGCTAGGGCTCGTCACTCTGTTGATCACTCTAGTCACCCTCAGTCCAGGCGCGGGACTGCTGAGTTGGCCGTTGGGCCAGCCTACAGTCATGGCTTGGTCCGAGCCAACCTACACATCAACATGGTCAGAATCACTTCTCACCGAGGAATCTCCTCAACAAGGACAGCAGCAAGATGTGCAGCAGCCGGAGCAGCCGCAGGAGTCGCAAACAGAACTGTGGACCGACAACGAAGATGTCCCAGAAGAGCTGCCTCCCATTGACGAATCCTTACTGGACTTCGAGCGGCTCTACGGCAGATGGTACATTTGGACACCAAGCACTGCTGCAGGACTCTTCAGTACGCATACAGGGGAATACGTCACCCATGAGTTCACTCCAGGGGTGGGGCAAGGCGTGGTGGTGATTAACGAAGACCAAACTTACAGCATGTCCCATGGTGCATGGGGAGGAAATCAGGTCGTAGAGGGAACTTGGCGCCTATCTCATCCCGGAGAGATAAACGGTGAGCGGCTCGTCGCCATCATCCTGAAGGACGGCATTACCAACACCGACTGGGCCGTAGCTCCCTCGGAGAACGGTGGCGTTCGCCTGTTGTGGGCTATGACGTGGGCAGATGGGTCAGCTACCTGGATCTACGATTCTAACCTGTATCAAGAATAGAAGTATTTGGCAAGCATCACGATGTTTAGGCCCATTTCCCGGGTGGGAAGGTAACAGTGGGATCATCACTTTACCATGTGTCAGAGGGGTCAGCGGCAATGAAAATCCGGGATTCTATCATGCTGGGTGTTACTGCAGGGATGCTTGCTGGTTTTCCGGCAAGGTTTACCAACACCACCACCTATAAGTTGGGACTCACAGACAGAAAATACGGACAGATGGCTGCAAGCCTGTTCCTGCCAACGAAGAAGCAGAAGGTGCATCCGCGGGAAGCTCAGATTGTGGGCTTCTTAGCCGATTATATCAACTGCGGCATTATCGGAGTGTTGGTTGCAAATGTGCTCGCGAAAACGGGCCGGGATAGAGCCATTCTCAAAGGAGTGGGCGTTGCTGCCCTAGCCTGGATGGCGTTGTACGGCCTCACCACGAGACTGAAAGTGGCACCCCCATCTCGCAAGCCGTTGTCGTCCATTCTCAGCTTTGGCGACCACGTGCTGTTCGGTGCCCTCTGCGGCTTGATAGCAGACAAGATCGGCCACGATTCCCTCTTCCCGCCCCAACGGAGTAAAACCACTGGCCTGAAACCGCTCAGTCAAGCCACTACCCCATCCTATTCCGCCTCACAGTAAAGGCGCCGTGCGGCGCCTTTTACTTATGCTTCGTCCATGTGGGGGTAAGCGTAGTGTTTCGGAGGAAGCAGGTTTTCCTTTATGGCCCTCTGGGACACCCAGCGCTGCAGATTCAGCATACTGCCAGCCTTGTCGTTGGTTCCAGAAGCCCGGCTGCCGCCGAACGGCTGCTGCCCTACCACTGCACCAGTTGGTTTGTCGTTCACGTAGAAGTTCCCGGCAGCATGGGTCAGGGCGCGCGTCATCTGCTCAATGGCATAGCGATCTTGAGCAAAGATCGACCCGGTCAGCCCGTACGGCGATGTAGCGTTGCAGAGCTCTAACGCCCCTTCTAGGTCCTCATCGTCGTATACGAAGATGGTGAGCACAGGACCAAAGATCTCCTCTTCCATTAACTTGAACCTCGGATTGGTGGTAAGCACGATCGTAGGTTCAATGAAGTAACCCACACTGTCATCGCAGCCTCCTCCTGCGAGGATCTCAGCTTCGCTGGAGTTGGCGGCGAACTCAATGTAGGATTTGATGTTCTGGAACGCCGCACCATCGATCACTGCAGCCATGAAGTTGGTGAAGTCCTGCACATCACCCATGGGAAGTTCTTTGGTCTGCTGAATCAGATCGTTTTTGAGTTTTGCCCAAACACTCTTGGGGATATAAGCCCGCGAGGCAGCGGAGCACTTCTGTCCCTGATACTCAAAGGCTCCTCGAATCAAAGCAGTCCGGAGGCTGTCGATCTCTGCCGAGACGTGAGCAAAGACAAAATCCTTTCCGCCCGTCTCACCCACAAGCCGTGGATAGGTGCGGTAGCGGTTGATATTATTGCCAATGGTCCGCCACATATCCTGGAACACAGCCGTACTGCCCGTAAAGTGCACGCCGGCCAGGTCCGGATGGGTCAATACCTGCTCTCCCACTATGGAGCCAGGCCCAGGCACGAAGTTGATCACACCCGGCGGCAGCCCAGCAGCTTCCAGCAGTTTCATGACGTAATAGGCATTGTACACCGCTGTGGAAGCAGGCTTCCACACAACGGTATTGCCCATCAGCGCAGGCGCGGTGGGCAGGTTACCGGCAATTGCCGTGAAGTTAAAGGGAGTCACCGCGAAGACAAAGCCTTCCAGCGGCCGATGCTCAACCCTGTTCCATACGCCCGGCGAAGAATCTGGCTGCTGCCTGTAGATCTGCTCCATGTAGTGCACGTTGAACCGCCAAAAGTCAATCAGCTCGCCCCCTGAGTCGATTTCAGCTTGATAGGCGGTCTTGCTGATACCCAGCATCGTGGAAGCGTTCAGCGTATAGCGCCATTCTTTCGCAGCCAGCTCCGCAGCTTTGAGGAAAATCCCAGCCCGCTGCTCCCACGGCATGTTCGCCCAAGCTTCCCTAGCAACAAGGGCTGCTTGAATTGCACTCGCCACTTCCTGGCTGCCTGCCTTGTGGTAGACGCCCAGGCGGTGACCGTGATTATGGGGCATGGCGCACGTACCCATGCTGCCCGTGCGGACTTCCCTGCCGCCGATAATCAGTGGGATCTCGACTTCCTGTCCGCTGAGCCTGGCTAGTTCAGCTTTGAGCAGCTTGCGCTCTGGGCTGCCTGGTCGATACTCGAAAGTCGGTTCATTCTTGGGGACCGGCATGGTCCATATTGCGTTTGACACAGGATCACCTCACTATAAATGTTTGGTCAGCGCAGCAGTTCCTGAGCAGTGAACTCGCGATACGGGGACAGCAGCTCAAAGACATCTTCATCGTCAGGCGAAAGCTCGCCCACCAAAGCGTCAGCCACCAACTGGCCCAGCCCTGGTCCGAGCATCAAGCCCTGTCCGCACATACCCACTGTATGGAAAACTCCGTTAAGCGCCGCATCAAAGCCAACGATCGGCCGGTCATCGGGCGTGCCTGGATACATGCCCCGCCACACCCTCCGCACCTTCAGGTAGCGCAGCCGTGGACAGAGCCGCAAAAGTCGCGGCACCACCATGGGGAGGAACTCCGATGTAGAAGCCTTGGTGGCACCCAGCCGTTTTGGCCGTGGAGTGATGCAGAATATTACTGACCCTTCTGGGTCCTGGTAGAAATAGTAGTTCTCTGAATCAGCCGTTGGCTCAATATCCACTACCATCGGGTAGAAAAAGCGCTCCACCGGCTCTGTCACTCCCGCTTCATGGGCGTCAGGCACCACCGGTAGGTCTGTACCGAGCATGAGGCCGATCTGCCGAGCGCTCGCCCCAGCCGCGTTCACCACGATATCCGAGCTGAAGCTGTGGCCATCAGTCTTGATCTCCGTCACCTTCCCTTCCGCAGTGACAAATCCTGTCACGGTAGTGCGGAAGTAGAAATCTACTCCGGCGGATAGAGCCATGCGATAAAATGCACTAGCTAACTTCAATGGCGAGAGATGCCCATCTTCAGGTGAGTAAGTGCCGCCTAAGAGCCCATCTTCCCTTATACCCGGAACTAATTCCACAACTTCTTCCGGCCCAATCCAGTCGATATTCAAGCCCAGGTCCTTTTGGATCGCAAGCAAACCCTTGAGCTTAGCGGCGATTGACTCTTGATAGGCCGGAAACAGATACCCGCCTTCCACATAATCCACGTCATAGCCGAACTCAGGCTGGAGCCTCCGTAAGAACTCCAGAGACCGCAGCCCGATCTTGATCTTAGCAGGGTCAGAATGGGTCGCCCGCACGCCCCCAATGGCCGCTCGGTGCTCTCCCCGGCCTGGCGAAGCGTTCTTCTCCAAGACAGCTACCTTGAGCCCCTTTCTTGCCAGCCAATACGAGAGGATAGTTCCTACGCTGCCTGCACCGATGATTACCGCATCATACGTTTTCACTGCCTCTCACCACCCAATCCCTGGTTGCCAATCGCCCACATGGGGATTTCCACCGCCACCGGCCGGCGTGTTGTCGGCGCGAGGATCTTAGGGTCGATGCCAGCTTGAGCTAGAATGCGCGGCACAAGCACACTGCAGGTCTTACCTCCACAGGCTCCCATACCGACCCGGATGGCCTTCAACTGATTGAGATCCTCGACACGGTTCTCCCGGGCAAACGCGAGGATTTCTCCTACAGTGACCCGCTCGCAGCGGCAGACAATCCCTTCTTCTGGTAAATACTCAAACCGCGCTTCAGGCAGAGGCTCTACCATTTCGGGGGCTTGGACGCGGATGCCCGCTGCTGAATGAGCCCACTCGGCCGGAATCTCCACAGTAATAAGATGCGTGTTGTATTTCTTGAAAAAGCGCTGTGCAAGTACAGTGCCTTGACCGAGTACATTACCGTCAATATCGCAGAGGGTGACTTGGCTGCCTGGTTCATAGGTATTAGCAAATTCGTGCGGCAGCACCACTTCCGCCAGCCCTGGCTTTTCCGACAACCGAGCCAAAGTGATTGCTAGCCCTGGGCAGATAGCCACACACAACCCGCAGGCAATGCATCTTCCCTCAAACTCAGGCAGATCCATAATAGTGCCCGTCTCACCCTTCAGTTTTATAGAGTCGAACCGGCACACTGTGGTGCAGGGATTGCACGGTATCTCCTGTACGCAGTGAAAGACCGGGCGGAAAGATTCCTGGGAAAGCTCTGGCTTTGACCTCTCCCAAGTCTGCCCGGGGCGACTCTTGAGAATCTCCATCTTCTCCTGCCATTCGGTCGGGATGACCGCATCCATCCCCAGAAGGCGCGCCATCTTCCGACCGGCGATCCGCCCGCCTAACATGGCGGAGGATGCCTCCGCAATCTCGTCCGCATCGCCCGTCTTCACAACTGGAAAACCAAACTCCTGCGCGTCGGCGAAGTATTCATCTACGGGCACAAGGCCAACCGCAATCAGAACCGTATCCACGGCAAACGTCTGGGCCTCATCTAAAAGCGGCCGGCCCGCTTCATCCACCGGTGCGATCGTGGCTCGTTCCACGGCCCCTTCACCCTCCACACACACGACCGTGTGGCGGAGATAGATGGGCACCCCCATGCGCTTGATCTTGTCGCCGTGCACTTTGTAACCTGTTACCTCGGAAGCAATGTCCACCAAACCAACCACGTTGATCCCAGCCTGCAGCGCATGATAGGCCGCGATGAGCCCTACGTTTCCACACCCAACAACTAAAACGCGCTGCGCTGCCTGCACCAGGTCGCGGTTGACTAGGGTTTGAAAAGCTCCGGCGCCGTAAACTCCCGGTAAGTCGTTGCCGGGAAAGACCAACGACCGTTCCCGCGCGCCGGCAGCAACAATGATTCCCCTAAAGGTGATATGCGTATAGAGTCGGTTTTCTTCAAACACGGCAGCTTTGCCGTCGCTGTACACAGCCGCCACTGTCGAACCAGGCATGACCTGCACCCCTGGGGCCTGCTGCAGTTCCTCCTGCAGGATCTCAGCGATTACGTGGCCCCGGGTGCCCGCAAAGCAGTCGTCTACGGAGCCAAAGAACTTATGAGTCTGGAGCACAAGTTTACCGCCAGGCTCTGCTTTGTCATCCACCACGATCACAGAAAAACCGAGCTGTCCCAGTTCCACCGCTGCCCGAATTCCAGAGGGACCCGCGCCAATAACCAAGACATCACAAGTCAGCTCCTTGGGTGGATGAACAGGCAAGTTCGGTGCGGCCGCAGGCAGCTTGGGCAGGTGGCGCAGAGTCTCGACCACCATTCCCGCCTCCAGCGGCGTAATACAGCTTTTCACTGGCAGACCGTTGACTATAACAGTACACTGGGCACACTGGCCGTTGGCACAGAATATGCCCTGGGGAGCGTCGCCGGACCGATGCTGGGAAAAGGCCTTCACTCCGTTGGCAGTCAACGCCGAGGAAAGCATTTCGCCAGCTTGTCCCTGCATTTTTCTCCCATCAAACCAGAATTCCACCATCTCGCCCTGGCGGACGTTGAGAATTGGATGTGTTGTGATACGCGCGGTCATCACCCCCGTTTGGATTGCCTTTGTTGTGAAGTATTCGCCTGCCTGTTTGTTAATCCTCTTTCAAAGATCGATGCGGAGAATGACCTTCACAGCGTATCCGATCAGAAAAGATAAGGCGGCCACGGACATACTGATGGCGGCCATTTCCAGAAACTTCCCCCGAAAAGCCTGTTCCTTAACCACTGAAATGTAATATGTGAAGACCGTAATCAAAGCCAAGACGATGATGAGCATTCCGGCCAAAGCTGGCACATACCCCTGCCGCGGCAGGAGTAGGTACGGGCTGACCAAACAAGCCACAGCCACAATGTACATCACACCCGTATAGAGAGCCGCTCGCAGCGCGTTGGGGTTGCCTTCGCTTCTAGCAGATAGATACTCGGATGAGGCCATAGAGAGGGTCGCGGAAATTCCCGTAATAAGTCCAGACAAAGCAACCAGTTTGGTGCTGCGCAGGGCAAAAGTCAAACCCGCCAATGTTCCGGTCAGCTCAACTAAGGCGTCATTCAGACCCAGAACCATGGATCCCACATACTGCAGACGATCTTCATCGAGGAGACTTACAATCTGCTCTTCGTGCAGCTCCTCTTCCTTGGCAATCTGCTGCGCCTCCGGTATTTCAGCGGCCAAGCGCAGATAGATCTCCTGAGCATTGCGTTCGCCCTTTTCCATGACTTTTATGGCAAAGGTATAGCCAAAAATAAGGCTGAGGGCGGTGAAAAACAACACCTTCAAGGCCTGGGGGCGCAGCATCTTTTGGGTGTACTGTGACCAGAACACCACATGTCTCCTTTCGTCTTCGGCAATGCTGAGCAAGACATCCCGATCAGACTGTTTCTGCACCCGCGCTGCGAGCCGCTGGTAAACAGCCTGCTCGGTAACTTCATTTTGCTGCAGCCGCAGGATTAGATCCTTAGAGGCAGCAGACAGCGTATGAGAATCAACCATATAATAGACCTCCTTGTGCCGTTACTGTCATACCTATGAAAGATGCAGGCCATCTCATGCCTGTACGCACGACGCCCGGCAAGATTGATTGCCTTCGCTGGTGTCCTCTGTTATCCTTAAGCTGTGATACGACTCGTCCATCATCAGGAGGAATCAAGCGTGCTGCTCTATTTTCTCGGAACCGGAGCCGGCAGGCCTTCGCTCAGGCGAAACGTAACCAGCACTGCCCTAAAGCTCCCTGAGCCAAACAAGGCCGTGTGGCTGTTTGACTGTGGTGAGGGAACTCAACATCAGCTCTTGTCCTCGCCTTTCAGCCTGCAGCAGGTCACCAAGATCTTCATCACCCACCTCCACGGGGACCACATCTTCGGATTGCCCGGACTTTTGGGCAGCCGTTCCTTTATCACCGCTGATGTGGGGCTGACAGTGTACGGTCCACCCGGGATTGCCGAGTTTCTCGAATGCGCCATCGCCATCAGCAGCACCCACCTGCGGTATCCTTTCCAAATTCAGGAAGTAGATGCAGGTGAGACAATTGACCTCGATGGTTGGAAAGTGAAAACGGCCCTCCTCGATCACGGGCTGACTTCTTATGGATACAGAGTGGAAGAACCGCCCCGCCCAGGTAAGCTCAAGGTCGAGGAGCTGCAGCGCCTAAACATTCCTCCTGGACCGCTCTATGGCCAGCTGAAGCGGGGGGAAACTGTGTTCCTGGAAGATGGGCGGGTGCTGCATGGCAGAGATTTTGTCGAGCCGCCAGTTCCCGGCCGGTGTGTAGTCATCCTCGGCGACACCCGGTTCTCCCCGGCCGCGGCTCTCCTTGCCCAAGATGCCGACGTACTGGTCCACGAGGCCACCTTTGAGGCGCAGCTGGCGGAAAACGCCCGCGCCTATTACCATTCCACGACTGTCCAAGGAGCCAGGGTGGCTGTCCAGGCGAACGCTAGAAAACTGGTGCTAAGCCATATCAGCTCGCGCTACCGGCCCCAGGACTACGATCTGCTGCTGTCAGAAGCGCAGGCTGTGTTCCCGAGCACCATTTTGGCCGAGGATCATCTCGCCCTGGAAATACCGCGGCACCGCTAAACACTCAGCTGGCGTCCGAGAACTGGCTTGTATAGAGGTTATAGTACATCCCCCGC
>JAAYMI010000109.1 GCA_012521465.1 Bacillota bacterium
ACACGATTTCCAGTCGTGCCTGTTCAGCCAACTCCAGCATCTCTCCACGTTTTATCCTTGATGGCGGAGAGGGTGGGATTTGAACCCACGGGACACTTGCGTGCCCAACGGTTTTCGAGACCGCCACAATCGGCCACTCTGTCACCTCTCCAAGCTTATTGACCTATTTTCGCCGCAGCTGTTTGAAAAAGCCGCGCAGCAGCTGGGCGCATTCTGCTTCTCTAATTCCAGCAATTACTTCTGCTACCGTATGGTTCAAGCGCTGATCTTGGACAATATTCATAAGCGACGATACTGCGCCCGCTTTCGGATCATTTGCTCCGTACACGAGGGTGGAGATGCGGGCGTTAACAATGGCACCTGCACACATAGGGCACGGTTCTAGGGTCACATAGAGGGCTGCTCCCGTGAGACGCCACGAACCAAGCGATTGAGCCGCTTGCCGGATTGCGATCATCTCAGCGTGAGCAGTGGGATCGCCGAGCGTCTCCCGCTGATTGTACCCACGTCCAATGATCTTGCCATTGTATACCACAACTGCTCCGATGGGAACTTCGTCGATTAGGAGGGCTTTATGCGCTTCTTCAATGGCTTCCTGCATGTAGCTGCTGTGCACGGCGCATCTCTCCATCGCTTGCCATGTTTTAATATACCACAGCTTGCCTCCAAAAACAAGAATCAATCGGTGATTTTATCTGCTGGACTGCTTGGAACGTTCTGACTGCAGAAACCGCTCGAGTCCGTAGTCCAGCTTGCGGTTAGCCTTAAAGCACAGCACTCCGCCATTGTTCAGTCCGCCGCAGTGCTGACAGGTCAAACACAGGCTGGGCCGAAAGGCCACCCCTTTCAAAGGACACTTCACGGTTCACACCTCCTGGCTACATTGTTACTGATTATAGCCACAGAAGATGCCTTTTTTCAATTATTAGGTAGTAAACTAATAGTAAAACCCCGCCGAGGCGGGGTTTTCGAAGCGTTTAGCTGGTGGTTGCTACTGCGGCGGAGTAGGCGGCTGCGGTTGGGCGGCAAAGCCACCCTGCTGCTCCATAAGTGATTGCTCGGCAGCGGCAATCATCTTGCGCACCATGTGACCGCCGACGGCACCACACTCACGGGAGGAGATATTCCCCCAATAGCCAGTTTGGTATTCCGGGTTAATCCCCAGTTCGCTCGCGACTTCGTACTTGAAAGCGTCCATGGCCTGTGCGGCCTGCGGTATCATGATGCGGTTCTTTTTGCGTCCGCGCGCCATCAGTCGTCACCTCCCCCCAAGGCTTCACTTGTAGCATACCCAGGGGAAAGGCCCTCTAGCATGGCAAATACAAGCAGAGGGCCAAAAAGGCCCTCTACCGATCTATTCCGTTATTCAGTTTCAGCTATTCAGTTATCCCTGTGGTGTATTCGGCTCCTGTGGGAAGCGGAAACCGCCAGCTTGGCCTTGGCCAATCAGCGACTGCTGGGCAGCGGCAATCATCCGCCGTACCATATGTCCGCCCACAGCACCACATTCTCGGGAAGAGATGTTGCCCCAATAACCTGACTTATACTCGGGGTTGATCCCAAGCTCCGTGGCAACTTCGTACTTGAACTGATTCATTGCCTGATACGCCTGGGGTATGACTTTAATGTTGCTGCCTGAAGATCCTTGTGCCATTCTCCATTTCACCCCCTTTTCGCCCTGCAAGCTTAATGTTCCCCGTTCCTGGGGATCTACGCAGGTAGACTGTTGGGTGAAATGGAAACTGCTACGCTATGTTTTTAGTCCAAGCTGATAGCGCTAGTTGGACAGGACTCCGCTGCTTCCTCGCAGCATCCTGCAGCTTCACAACCGCCGGCATCGATTACATGGGCCAGCCCATCATCGCCCATTTCGAAAACTTCTGGACAGATCTCCGAGCACAGGCCGCAGCCAATGCACAGATCAGGATCAACTTTTGGAGTCAATGCTGTGCCTCCTCACATTAAGCTAATTCTTCGAACATGTCTTTGCCGACGCCGCAGTCCGGACATACCCAGTCATCGGGCAGATCTTCAAAGGCTGTTCCAGGGTCGATTCCCTGGGTTGGATCCCCCTCTGCTGGATCATAAATGTACCCGCATACTGTGCATTCCCACTTTGTCATGCAATCACCTCTTAGTCTAGAAGTTTTTGTATGGCCCTACACTACATCCCAGAGCGCAAATGGGACGGAACAGATATTCCGTATGATTGGTACATGGCTTCCAGCACAAGGGGAGTTAAGTTGACACCACCAGCAATTACTATGCCTTCGGGCACCACTACATCAATCCCATGCGCCCCCGCGACCTCTGCAATAACCTCTTGCACAGCTGTGACAATGAACAGCCGCAGTTCCTCCGCGATGCGCTCCAACTGCGCTTCATACTTGGCGGCTAGCTCGTCCAAATTGGCGTCTTCGCCGAGGGCTCCAGCTTCCGCCTGAAACTCGGCCGTGAGTTGCTCAGCAGCCCGCTGCAGTTCCTCGTTTTTCATTTCGTATTCAGGATGATTATTGAATAAGAACTCAAAGTCCACGTAACCTACTGTGCCAGCCAAAACCGGCTGCGCCACCAGGCTTCCGAGCAAAACCAGCGTTAGTCCAAATAGAATAGCGACGCGTCTCAACCTATACACTCCTTCGTATTTGTTCATGACTACCTACCCGGTTATATAATTCCTTCCCTGGCAAGCGATTCCGGGGGTAAGTGAGCACTAGTCGGCTTCGGAAGCTGATGTCAGCGCTTTTTCCTGCTCAGTCAGGCGCGCAATAGTTATGCGGCCGAGTACACCCATGAGCGCGGTCTGGGCTTCCTGCCACACTGAGTGCAGGGGACAGCGGCCCAGCCGTGAGCAGCCCAGTTCGTTCGTGAGGCAGCGTGAAATGGCCACTCTGCCCTCGATGAGTTCGATAACATCTTTCACTGAAATGGAGTTCGGATCAACGAGCAACCGCACACCGCCACCGGGGCCGCGCACACCTTCAACCCATCCCTCAGTGCCAAGCAGTGCTATGATTTGCGGCAGGAAATTCACTGGAATCTCTTGTCTATGTGCTATTTCCTTTGAGGAGATATATTCGCCAGGATTCTGCGCAAGCTCGATAAGGGCGCTGATGGCGTACTCAGTCTTCTTTGTGATTTCCACCCTATCACCTCAGTATATAACACCTACTAAAAATTATACGCCTCCTTTGTAATGGTTGTCAAGGAATGGAAATCTCGCTGTGATGGGCGCGCTTGGCTTGAGGCACGTTCCCAACTCTGATACAATGAAATTGCGGGAAGAGAGGGGAGAAAGCAGTTGAAACGGCTGGGAATTATTGATGTCGGATCAAATTCAGTGCGCTTGATCATCATGGATGTCGATGGCACTAACGCCCATCACCAGATCGAGAACATTAAAGAGACAGTGCGCCTCAGCAGCGGCCTTGATGAACAGGGCAATCTCAACGAAGAAGCCGTCAAGCATGCCATTGAAACCGTGGCTTTGTTCGTCAGGTTCTGTCAGGCCCGCAAAGTTGACAGGATCTTGGCTGTGGCAACAGCCGCCGTGCGCAACGCTCCAAATGGTCCAGAGCTGGTCGACCGCGTTCATGCCCGCACCGGCGTAAAGCTCCAGGTGCTGTCGGGTGAAGAAGAGGCCTATCTAGGCTATATCGGGCTGGTCAACTCCACCCCCCTCACAAGCGGCCTCGTGGCAGATTTCGGTGGCGGTTCCATAAAGCTTGCTGCCTTCCAGGACCGCCTCAGCAAGGGAGCGATCGTTTACGAATTCGGTGTGGTTACCTTAGCCGAACGGTTTGCCCTTCAGGACCGCCCTGCTCCCGCGGACCTGCAAGCTATGGAGGAATTCCTGGCGGAGCAGTTTCAGCGCATACGACAGATTGCGCCCGAACCGCCGCTCGTTGGCATAGGCGGCACCTTCCGCTCCATCGCGCGGATTTTTCGGCGGCGGACCCATTACCTACCGGACATTACCGATGGCATCGAAATCCCCTACCAAGAAGTCAAAGCCATCTATGAAACACTAGCCGGCATGAGCCACAGCGAACGCCTGCAGGTCCCTGGATTGGAACCTGCCCGGGCGGACCTAATCGTAGCAGGCAGCGGCATGATTGCTAAGCTGATGGAGAGCATCGATGCGGACAAAGTAGTGGTAAGTACAGCCAGCATTAGGGACGGCATCTTCTACAAATACCTGTTGCCCCGGGATCCTATCCTGTACAACGTATTGTCCCATCACCTGGATAACCTTATCCGCTATCACCGCCTTGATGAGGATCATTCTCGGCGAGTGTCTAATCTAGCGCTGGCTCTGTACGACCAACTGCAAACGGTACACGGCATGGGCAGCTCCGCGCGGCGCCTGCTTCTAATTGCCAGTGTGCTCCACGAGATTGGGCAGGTTATCTCCGTGGAAAGCTTGGAGAAGCACACCCTCTACATGATGCTCAACACGCCGTTTAGCGGCCTCACCCAGCGGGAGCGAGTTATGGCTGCGTACCTTGCGGCGTCCCATGACGAAATCTACCTTCCTGACCTAGATGACTTCATTTCTCGAGGTCCTCTCCAGCCTGAAGACCGAGCGATTATCGTCAAGCTGATCCCGATCCTCCAGATTATCCACAGCTTGGATCGGTCCCACACTGGTGTGGTAACGCAGGTCCAGACCCAGCTCAGAGAAGGAGCCTGCGAGATTTTGGTGATCAGCAAGGCTAACGCCGATCTGGAGATTAAGGACGCACGGCGGCGAGCTCCCGAGTTCAGGCGCATCTATGGCAGGGAGCTTCTCGTAAACCCGCGATAATGTGCAGAAAAACCTGGCCGGGCCAGGTTTTTTGCTTGTCTGTATATTACTGCAGCCCCTGTGCCATGAATCTTCCTAGATTCAGGCAGCGCTCTTCATCGGCTGGGGTCAAGCCAAACCGCACCTTAACAGGAGGATGGGACACCACCAAGCGCATCTTTTCCAAGCGCTCTTCCAAGAGTTCCACCGCCTCGCCGCTCCAACCATAGTTGCCAAACACCGCCGCCGCTTTGCCCCGTGCAGTAATCGCACTGACTCTGTCCAGCGCCCGCCACACTGGTGCAACGACGTTGGCATTGATGGTCGGCGAACCGATGATCAGGGCATCAAAGTCGCTGAACAGCTCTTCTAAGTGGCGCTCGGGAGCCACAGCCACATCGACCAGGGCCATTTCCACATTGCCCACTTCCTCAACCCCTTGGGCAATAAGCTCGGCCATTTTCTTCGTATGACCGTAGGCGGAAGCATACCCAATGATCACCTTTTTCACCTTTGCCTGGGGCTCACTGCTCCAGCTGCGGTAGAGGTCCACGATCCGCCACGGGTCTTTGTCTAGGATAGGCCCATGTCCGGTGGCGATCAACTCAATCTCGAGCGGAGCGATCTTGGCCACCGCTTCCCGGATCTTTGGCTTAAAGGGACTCATGATGCTGTCAAAGTAATACTTGGTCGCCTCCGTAATGTCTTCCAGCTGTTCGCTTTCGAAAAGCTTGCCGTGGGGTGGGCTGTAGTGGCTGCCGAAAGCGTCGCACGTAAACAGCACACCTTCTCCCTCAAGATAGGTGAACATGGTATCAGGCCAGTGCAGGAACGGTGCCATGATAAACCGCAGGCGGCGGCTGCCAAGATCCAAAACGTCGTTGTCGCCCACCACATGTGCATCAAAATCACTGTTGACCTGTTCCCGCAAAAACTGGATTGCGGCCCGGGAGCCGTGCACCTTGAGGTGCGGCGCCCTCCGCAGAAGCTCTGGGGCAGCACCGGAATGATCAGGCTCCGTGTGATTGACGATCAGGTGCTTGAGCTCGCCCAGATCGATACGGGCCTCCAGCTTCTCCAAGAACTCCTCAGTGAAATTCCCCTTGACAGTATCAACTAGTGCCGGTTCATCGGCGTCGATTAAATAGGCGTTGTAGGTTGTGCCCCACTGCGTGGGGATTACGATATCAAAAATCTCCAGATCTGGGTCAAACACACCAACCCAGTGGATGCCTTGGCGGACTTCCATATATTCATCCCCCCTGATATTGATAACTATTCTCATATACTATTATGGGGGTGAATGGGCGTTTTTGCAAGAGTTTCTATTCCCAAAGGCACCTTTCAACCAAAATTTTCGCCACCTCGGTCAGTCCATCGGCATCAGCACTGTCAAATCGAGCCAATTCCGGGCTATCGATATCCAACACCCCGATCAACCTGCCGGCATATTCTAAAGGCACCACAACCTCCGACCGAGAAGCGGGATCGCACACGATATGGCCGGCAAACTCGTGCACATCTGGCACCACGTGAGCTTTGCGGTGCAGAGCAGTTTGACCGCACACACCTTTCCCCATGGCAATGCGGATGCACGCCGGTTTACCCTGGAATGGCCCCAGAACCAGTTCATCGCCTTTCAAGAGATAAAAACCTACCCAGTTGATGCGGGGCAGCTCCTGATACAAAAGAGCTGCCGTATTGGCGAGATTTGCCAGCCAGTCCCGCTCTTCACCAATCAAAGCCTCCAGCTTGGCACAGAGTTCCCTGTAGAAAACCGCTTTCTCCATCTCATACCCTCCCACTCACTTTTAGCCTAATGGGATTATATCCCAAATAGGCAGGAAGCGCCAGATACCTGGCGCCCCTTTATTGAACTGCCTTCTTCTGCATGATCTCGTGTTTCAACAGGCGCAGAGTGGTTGAGGGCCGATAGAGCAGATTGTAATACTCCGTGAGCATGCGCTTGGTAGAAAAGCGGTGCATGGCCGTGGCGATGCTGGCCCGCATCATTTCCTGCCATTTATCACGGTTTTCATAGTAGGTGGGGATGACCTCAGTGATGAGCACTTCATAGAGGGAGGCTGCATCCACCAAGGTCTGCTCGGGCCCTTCGTATCCGCCCCCAAACTGCCAGCCGTTTACACCGTGAATGACCGCTTCCGGCCACCAGCCGTCCAAGGTGCTTAAGTGGAGCACCCCGTTGAGGGCAGCCTTCATGCCCGATGTTGCCGAGGCTTCCAGGGGACGCTGGGGTGTGTTCAGCCACACATCGCAGCCTGCGGTAAGGATGCGGCCTAACTCCATATCATAGTTTTCCAAGAACACTACGCTTTCCGGGAAGCGGTAAGCCATTTCCACGATGTTGGCCACAATCCGTTTACCCCAATCGTCCTCAGGATGGGCCTTGCCCGAAAAGACCAGCTGGAGTGTGCGTTCCTTGAGCAGTGGCTCGATCACATCAAGACGGCTGAAGATCAAACCGCTCCGCTTGTACACCGCTGCCCGCCGTGCAAATCCGATGGTGAGTGTATCCAGGTCAAACTTAACCCCGGTGCGGTTGGCGATCACATCGAGGAGTTTGCGCTTATTCTGGAGGTGCGGTTTCCAGAGATTGCCGTTGACATTATACGTCTGCCTGATCTGGGGGCTTTGCCAGGTTTCAACGTGCACACCATTGGTCACACTGATAATAGGTGCAGTCCCGGGATTCCCCCGCCACATGGAACGGGCTGTCATCCCGTGGAGCTGCGACACGCCATTCGCGATATAGCTCAGCCGCAGTCCAGCAACTGTCATGTTGAAGGGGTTTCCCCCGATTTTCTCGACCTGGTCGTATTCCAAGCCGCACCAGGCACCCATGTGGTTAAGGAGCCCATGGTCGTGCTCTTCATTGCCAGCCATGACCGGAGTATGGGTGGTAAAAACAATCTGCTGTCTCGTTTCTTCCCAAGCACGTTCAAAGTCAGCACCCTGAGCCATCTTTTCCCGGATCAACTCCAGGCCCGCAAAGACGGCATGCCCTTCGTTGAGGTGGAAAATGTCAATCTCGATCCCAAGTTTCCTTACAAGCCGAACGCCACCAATGCCTAGGATCATCTCTGCCGCGACCCGTTCTTGTGGTTCGCCGCAGTATAGCTGCCGTGTCATCCAACCGTTTTGCGTTCCAGGCAGATCGGCGTCGAGCAGATAGAGAGGGGCATTCCCAAAGGCTTCTGTCTTCCACACTTTACAGGTTACGTTCTCACCCCGAATCCAAAGGTCGACGGTGATCCCTGTATCCTCCAAATGGCTCCGATCATAGTCCTGCGGACAGTCCCGGGGAAAGCCGTTTTTGTCCAGATATTGATCAGTGTGGCCTTCCCGCCAGAGAATGCCAATACCGATCATGGGCAGATTAAGGTCCTTGGCCGTCTTAAGAATATCTCCGGCCAGTACCCCCAAGCCGCCTGAGTAGATGGGGAAGCTTTCGCTCAGTCCATATTCCATGCAAAAAAAAGCAACTTTTGGTTCGGGAATTGCTTTCACGTTCATCACTCCTCGTCAATCTGACTGGAAATCATGTTGGCATAGTACTCAACCAAGGCATCTGCTTCTTCTGGGGTTGCTGCCTCACTGTAAATCTGAAAGACCGGTTCATCGCCGTCAGGGACTACTAAAGCCCAGCCAGTGGAAGTGTATTCCTTGACACCGTCCAGGTACAAAGTGTTTTCCGGCTGCGTTCGGCCGATGAGCTCCCGCATCACTCTGCCCTTGTCTTTCCATGGACAAAGTACCACTTTGCTCTTAGTATACGTTTTTGGAGGTTCCAGCAGATCAACCAGCTTGGTTTGGGTGGAACTGGCAAAGCGCAAAACCACACCAATCGAGGCCAGGGGCTCTATATAAGGAAACACCTCCACCTCGTCGCCCTCGGCTATGCCCAGTTCCGATGCAGCTTCCATCCAGAATTGGGGTTCCAACCGCGTCCAGCGCACATCAAGACCCGCTTCCTGAGCCACCTGGGAGACTTGTTCTGAGATATGCACCGGAAAAGCAATGCTCTGGCGGGCCTTTGCCTTCAGCGCGTACGTGAACACGGTCCACCAAGCCGCATCACTCAGCCGCCGCCCCGCTTCGTCCTGGAGGTACCAACCTTCATCGTCCACAACCACTGTCACGTGGCTGCCTTCTCCAGACTGCGCCAGCTGATACCCTGCCCTCATCAGAAACTCTTTCACCAAAGCGGTAAGAGCTTGGGCTCCTGGTGAGGCCTGCTTGACGCTCACCACATAGCCCTCGCGGGCGGCGCGGTACACCTTGGACAATACCTCCAAATACCGATCAGACAAGCCTGTCACAAAGCTCAGTTCTCCAAGCTGCCCATCTGAGACTCTGGGATAGTCGTCCCTAAGGAAGATGTTCTCCAGCCTGCGCTGGTCGGATTTGCTGAGGAAACGTCCACGGCTATCCCAGCACTGAATATTCACCAGCCCCGGCTGGCTGGCAAAAGACTGGCAGTGGAGAGCACCATCGGCCCGGTACAGCGGTGCACCCAGCCTGGTCAAATTAGCCACCACAGTGCCCGCGTCCAGCACATTGAGGCCGCCGTTCAATAGGCCGGCAATTAGCGCACGCTTTGCCACACGGGCATTGGGCGAACCATCGCTGGTCACGAGCACTCGCCTGCCCGCACCTAAGAAAGCTCCATAGCTTAGCCCCACCCGAACGATCTCCTCCAAAGGCAGATCAGCCCTTAGGTCTCCGGTGATGCCCCACTTGCTGAACAGGGAAGGCCTTTCTTGGCTCCCCCAAACCAAGGATTGCTTGAGAGTAGTGCCGCTGGCGACGCGCTTTTCCGGCCAGACCTTAGTGTTGGGGCGGAGGGTGGAATAAGATCCTACTTCCGCGTTTTCGCCGATTACCACACCCTCAAATAGCTTGGCTCTCCGCTCTATGCGCACATTCTGCGCGCAGACACAGCCCCTTAGCTCGCTGCCGGATCCAACCTGTACCCCAGACCACAGCGTGACCCTTTTTAGGCTTGCTCCACAGGCAATGCGGCAGTTTGGCCCGATCACACTGTATTTCCCCAGTCGCACGCCAGCTGCGATCTGAGCTCCCCGGCCGATATATACTGGACCAGTGATCTGGACATCAGCGGACAGCTCCGCGCCTTCCTCGACGTACACGCTGCCCGGCCTAGGTGTACCTAGGTTGATGCGCACCTTACCGTCGAGGCAGTCCTGCTGCGCTTGACGATACACTTCCAGATTGCCCACATCAGACCAATATCCCTCCGCGACATATCCGTAGAGGGGTGCTTGCTTGGCCAAAAGCTTAGGGAACAGATCGCGGCTGAAGTCAAAGTTCTGCCCGCGAGCAAATTCCTGCAGGACTTCCGGCTCCAGCACATAGATCCCCGTATTTACCGTGTCACTGAAAACCTCACTCCAGCTCGGCTTTTCTAAGAACTGGGCGATGCGGCCGTCTTCCCTTGTGATCACAATCCCATAGTTGAGCGGGTTAGATACCCGCGTCAGCACTAGAGTAGCTACTGCCTTGCGGGCGCGGTGGAAGGCAACCGCTTTGGTGAGGTCAATATCAGTGAGAGAATCGCCGCTCACAACGATAAAGGTTTCATCAAGAAAGTGCTCCGCATTCTTGACACTGCCTGCGGTGCCCAGCGGCTCTTCCTCCACGAAATACTCCATGGTCACCCCAAAATCGGAACCATCGCCAAAATAATCCATCACATCCCGCGGCAGATACCACAATGTACTGGCAATCTCCCTGATCTGATGCAGCTTGAGAAGATTTACGATGTGTTCCATCATCGGTTTGTTGCAGATTGGGACCATGGGTTTCGGTAAGTTGCAGGTGAGCGGTCTGAGGCGGGTACCCTCACCGCCTGCCATGATTACTGCTTTCATAGAGCTCAGCCCTTTCCTCTGGGAAGTCGCCCGTAAGATGATAGCGTTCGTGGACAGTCTTAGTATCGTGCGTAATCGGACCAGGAGACGTGCGTCCTAAAGCCCGCTTGTACTCTTCCACAGTCCGGTGGGCTATTTTGCTCCAATCGTACTTCTGCAGCAGCTCACGGTAGGCTAGAGTCTTCATCATCCTGGCGTACTGCCGGTCCTTGAGGAGGATGAGGATATTATCCGCTAGGGAGTTGCTCTGCCCCGCGTAGAACGTGAGACCAGTTTCGCCGTGCCGCACTATTTCCCTAAAGCCACCCACATCGCTGACCACAACGGGAGCTCCCGCGGCCATGGCTTCTAGGGCTACAATCCCGAAAGGCTCATAGCGGCTGGGAAAAACGGCAGCATCGGCCAGCTGGTAGAGGCTGTTGCGGGTCAAATCATCGATGAACCCCGCAAAGTGAACCTTGTGGGCGATCCCCATCTCCCACGCTTTGCGCTTGAGTTCATCATGCATTGGCCCAGTTCCCGCGATAATGAACTTTGTTGACGGCTGGTGTGCCACTACTTTAGGGACTGCTCCCAGCAGCACGTCCACTCCTTTCTCGTACACATGCCTTCCTACAAACAACACAATCCTTTCTTCCGGAAGCGCCCACTGACTGCGGAACGCATCTAGATCAGGGTGTGTCTCCCGGAAGTTTCGGACCACGACGCCGTTAGGGATCACTGCCAGTTTGTCGTCTGGGAGGTGAAAAATGCGGTGGAGCTCATCGCGCATGTACTCACTGCAGCAGATTACCCGATAAGCTTCGTAGGTCAGCCACCACTCCACGTCATTGATGTGCCGCTGAAGATCGTTATGGATCCCGGCGTTGCGGCCCCACTCGGTGGCGTGAATGGTTGCCACCACAGGTAGATTGAAAGCATGCTTGAGCACTTTCGCGGCAGGTGCTACCAGCCAGTCATGAGCATGAATTACATCAATGGGTTCGGTATTGATGACCTGCACAGCGCGCTGAATCAGGTGGTAATTCATGTAGAGGACGCTGTCTAGAAACCCTAGCGGCGAAGGATGATGCTGGTTTACCCGGTAGACCCTTACGCCTGAGACATACTCCACCTGCCCACACTCGGAGTGGTCGCTAGTTACCACAAACACCTCATGTCCCTGCTCCACCAGGGCTTCGGACAGATCGGCCACGGCGCGCGCCAATCCGCCGACCACCTTAGGTGGATACTCCCACGACAGCATCAAAATCCTCAAGACACGTCACCACCTAAATCTCTCTTCTCAACAAAGGATACCCGGAACTGATGGGTATTATTAAAGGATTTGGGGCGGCAGATAGCTAATTAAGAAAACCATTGATGGGAAAGGAGATGAGTTCCATGCGAGCTTTTCATCGGAATATCCGGGCAATTTACCCTTTTGAGGAATGGTGCATTACCGAGACGGAGTTTAACCCAGAATACAACCACCGCAGCGAGTCTATCTACGCCCTGGGCAATGGCTATATGGGGATGCGGGGCATTTTCGAGGAGGGCTTACCCGAGACCGTTCCGTCCACGCCAGGCATTTACGTGAACGGCATCTACGAGACGTCTCCCATAGTGTACGGAGAATACATGGCAAGGCAGCCGCAAGAATACCAAACCATGATCAACATCACAGACTGGCGGATCATTGAGGTTACTGCTGAATGTGAAGATTTCTCGCTGCTCACCGGCACTGTGGAGCACTACCGGCGAGTGCTGGACCTCAGGCGCGGCATCTTAACGCGCGAAGTGACGTGGAAGAGTCCCCAAGGCAGACGCCTCGAGCTGTGCTTTGAGCGGTTCATCTCCCAAACGCACAAGCACGCTGCGGTCATGCGCTGCACAGTGCGCCCCCTCAACTTCTCTGGCAGGCTGACGATCACGGCGCGCGTTCAAGGCAGAGTGCATAACTACCACCACCTCCGCGGACAGCGCACCCTTGATGTCGTCTCTACCCATGCTGAAAATGAAAGCGGTTGCATTCTGTCGCAGACCCTGCACAGTGGTTTTCAAATCGGCGTAGGAGTAAGCCACAAGACCTGGCCCGTCACGGCAGTGCAGGGACGGGCCGAACAGGAACAGCTGATCTTCACGGCAGAATACTCCCTCGAACAAGGCGAAAGCGGGTCGCTGGAGAAATATGTAGCAGTGACCACTTCGCGGGAAACTCCCGCGGGCGATATTGCGCAGTTTGTCCTATCCCACGCCCAGAATCTCGCCCAGCAGGGTTGGGACGGACTTTTTGCTCCCCATGTGGAATTTATGGAGAGCTACTGGGCAGATACAGATATTCAGCTAGAAGGGGATCCCGCTCTCCAGCAGGGCCTGCGCTTCAATGCCTTCCACCTGCTGTGCTCCACAGGCCGAGATGGTCTTACCAACATTGCTGCCAAAGGGCTGACAGGTGAGTACTACGAAGGCCATTATTTCTGGGATACAGAAACATACATCATTCCCTTTTTCCTCTACAGCCAACCAGACCTCGTGCGCAAGCTGTTGGAGTATCGCTACAGCATCCTGGATGCTGCCCGGGAAAATGCGGCGCGCATGAAAGACAAGGGCGCGCTCTACACCTGGCGCACAATCAACGGACATGAAGCGTCGGGGAACTTCCTAGGTTCGACGGTGCAGTACCACATTAACGCGGACATCGCCTACGCAATCCATAAATATCTCGAAGCTACCGAAGACTGGGAGTTTCTCCGCGACATGGGTGCAGAGATCCTCTTTGAAACAGCCCGCTGCTGGGCAGCTCGGGGCGCGTTCATTCCGGCAAAAGGAGGGCGCTACTGCATTAATGAGGTCTGCGGGCCTGATGAATACAAGCCGGGTGTCAATAACAACTGCTATACCAACTACATGGCCAAATTTAACCTGGAACTAGCCCTAAGAGCGCGGGAAATTCTTGAGGAGCTGTATCCACAGCATTACGCGGACCTGGTGAAAAAGCTGGAACTTGAGGAAATTGAGTTTGAGCAGTGGCAGAAGTGCGCTGACCTGATGTACCTGCCATATGATGAAGAGCTGGGCATTCATCCCCAGGACGATTCGTTCCTATATAAGGATCCCATCGACGTGGATGCAATTCCCCCAGACGAGATTCCCCTGGTGCGGAACTGGCATCCCCTCACCATCTGGCGCTACCAGGTTATCAAACAGGCAGATGTGATCCTGCTCCAGTTCCTCTTGGGCGATCAGTTCTCATTGGAGGAAAAGAAAGCCAACTACGACTATTACGAACCAAAGACTACCCATGACTCATCGCTGTCTCCGTCCATCTACAGCATTATGGCGGCGGAAATCGGTTACCATGACCATTCTTATAATTACTTCATGCAGACGTCCCGCCTCGATCTCGATGACTACAACAAAAACGCTTGGCAGGGCGTACACACCGCCTGCATGGCCGGATCATGGATGTGCATAGTGAATGGGTTTGCAGGCATGCGGACTTACGGTGGCAGCTTGCGTTTTCGGCCTACCCTTCCGGAAAAGTGGACGCGTTACGCCTTTAAGGTGAAGTTCAGGGGCAGGCAACTGGAAGTCTGTGTCGAAAAGGATCATACAGTCTACCGACTATTGGCGGGAGAAGAAATGGAGATTTATCACAACGGCACCCCGCTAACCATCGCGCCTGGGGCTGCCGTTTCCCGGAGGAACAATGCGCATTAAAACTCCCTACACCATTGTATCTCTCAACTACTTAGCGTTTTACACGACACTGGCAGCCTGGAATCCCTTTGTCGTGATATTCCTGCAGCAGGCTGGGTGGACAGGGTTTGAAATTGGCGTGTTCAGCGCAATTGGACCGCTCTTGGCCTTCCTCACCCAGCCTCTCTGGGGCTTAGTCAGTGACGCTTGGGGCAACGTCCGCCTGCTTTACATCCTCTTGCTGGCGGCTACGGCAGGATCAGTGGCGGTGTTTGGCTTCTTACCTGTCTCAGCCCTGTTTTTCGCGCTTGCGGTGCTGATGGGTATTACACAGGGACCCCTCAGTGCCATGCTGGACAGCATGGCGGTAAAAGCTCTCCAAGAGCACAGCAACCGCATCGGGCAGGCTCGCCTGTGGGGTTCCCTCAGCTTTGCCATTGTGGTCTTGGTGATGGGAACAGTCTTTGACAGGAATAATGCGGCGATTTTTCCTGCCTTTGTCCTCACCAGCTGCCTTGCGATTGCCGTCAGTCTCAGCATGCCCGCGCAGGACTCGTCCCTGAGGCAGCCTGACTTTCGGTTGGGAAGTATCCGGCAGGCAGTGAGCCGTCCTTTCCTGTTTTTCCTCGGTGCCGCCTTTCTGCTGCAGATGGGGAATTCGACCGTTATGCCTTTCCTCAGCTTGGTCCTGGTAGAGCGGGGGGCCAGCTCCGCATTGGTCGGCTACGCCTGGGGCGGCACAGCCTTAGTGGAAATCCCCGTATTCGCTATAACAGCAAAACTGCTCCGGCGGCATCGACCAGAGCAGCTTTTGATCACAGCAGGGCTCATCAATACCCTGCGCATGTTTTTATTTGCCTTTACTCCTAACCCGTGGCTGTTAGTGTTCATCCATGCCATTGAGGGCCTTGCCTTTCCCCTTATCACAGTTGGCTTGGTGCTGCTCATTGATGAGCTGGTCAAACCAGAGTTCAAGACCACTGGCTTCACCCTGCAGGCTGCCTGCAGCCATACCCTGCCGCGGTTCTTGGGCAGCGTCTGGGGAGGCAGGATTATGGATCTTTTCGGGGGAACAGGGCTGTTCCTCGTCGGTGCTGCCATAACCGCTTTGGGCACCGCCGCTATGGGACTGTGGTGGACGAAATTCCGAGACAGGCCCAAAGCACACACTGCCGTGAGCAGCTAGGCCAACTTCAGCTCCCCAAAGGATTCAGGCACATGAAAATTGGCGGGCTGACGAAGTGTTGGGCTCCAAGCCAGATACTGATCAGTTGGAGTCCGCTTGATCCGGTAAAAATTCGCCCGCAGAGTTCTGCCCCGCTCGGGCTTGAAACCCAGGCAGGCAAAGGGAATCGCCAGCAGCCCCTCCCAGTCGCCAAACTCACTCGCGGTCTTGTCTCTGCGCACAACGCGGTGAATGAGTCCTGGGCAGTCCCAGGCGGGATTACCGTGGTGAACCGTCCCATCGTGGGTAATCTCGGAGTCAAAGACCACATTTTTGGGGCTGAGGTTAAACTCATAGTAGTGACGGATATCCTCAGGTGCCACAAACGCTTCCACCACTTCCTCATTGTACAAAGGGTCATCGCGGTTTGTCATAGTTGCCACAATGTCCTTGTCCTCACAGACAAAGCGCAGGTACAAATACTCCTCATCCCACGCAGCTTGGAAGGTGGTCTCCAGAGATGGTGGCTGGCCTGTGACTGCGTCCACAAATACACTGCTCGTGGGCAGATCTTCCCACGGTACGTGCAGCACATCTCCAGGTTCAAATCCTTGGACTCGCCTGACAGTCAATTCGTAGATCATGCACTACCCCCCATTCCCTTTCATCTTACCACCATTTCCGGTTTTAGGAAAGGGAAAGAGGATATCTAGCGAGCGTCTAAGTAATCCAGGGCCTTGGCCAGAGTCAGCCCGTAAATGACTGTTGTCACGAGATGAGATATGATAGTGTCCAGTCCCACGGGGAGTAAGAGTGTAACATTGAACAAGGTGATCACGGCATTTGAGGCAAACCAAACCGCAATTGACCACAGCACTGCCCGCACGACATAGCATCCTTTTTCCTTCCGAACCAGCCAGGTAAAGGCTAGTCCCACAAATCCGCAAAATGCCAAGTGCACAAGCTGTCCGGCGATCTCTTCACTCAAAGTCCGAAAGGCAGTGCCGCTGACCAGCACATAACCCCAATATGCGTACAGCTGTTCAGATACGTTCAATGCCACCAGCGTGCGGTTCGCGACCGTCATCGCCACTCCGGCAATCAACCCCGCTGCGAAGCCCCGCATGACCCAGTCTTTGAACAACCCAGAGCCCTCCCGTGCCCACTGCCTTTTTTCTCATTATGTGGATTAGCGCGCAGGATAATTCGCGCGCTTTAGCACAGACTAAAGGATAAAGGGGGGATGCCATGGCTAGATACTTCAACGTGGAAAAGCCCCTCAAAGGGCTAAAACGCAAACACTATTCGCTGCCTGTCGAAGACCATTCCACCGCAGCGTGGGCCAATCTGGCCGGGCACAAAGAGGTCTCCCGAGTTGGGCTGCCCAGCGATCTCGATGTGGAACTCGCGCGGGAATGGGCGGAAGAAAACCAAAAATAGCGAGAGCCCCACTGCGGGGCTCTGCGTTCTTCTAGTATTCCTGCGCCGCCAGCCGACGGTACTCCGCGTAGCGCTCCTTTGCATCAGCCTCCGCTTTCGCAAACAGCTCATTGGCAGTGTCAGGAAAGCTCTTTAGCAGCGAGTAGTACCGCACTTCGCTTTCGATGAATTCCCTGAACGAAGCAGTTGGCTCTGGCGAGTCCAGCGTAAAGGGATTCTGACCAGTTTGCTTCCGCAGAGGGTTATAGCGATAGAGATGCCAATAGCCGGCTTCCACTGCCCGCTTCTCCTGCATGATGCTGGTGCCCATGCCGGTACGGATGCCGTGTTCAATACACGGTGAGTAAGCGATCAAGAGTGAAGGGCCGGGGTACGCTTCCGCCTCCAATATGGTCCTGATGGTATGGTTCATGTTTGCCCCCATGGCAATCTGGGCAACGTACACATAGCCATAGGCCATTGCCATCCGCCCCAGGTCTTTTTTGCGAATACGCTTGCCTGCTGAGGCAAATTTGGCCACAGCCGCGGTGGGAGTAGCCTTAGATGACTGGCCGCCGGTGTTGGAATACACTTCCGTATCCATCACGAGAATGTTCACGTCATCGCCTAAAGAGAGAACCTGATCCAGGCCTCCATAGCCGATGTCATAAGCCCACCCATCACCCCCGATAATCCACTGCGACTTCTTCACAAGGAAAGACCGTTTAGCCCAGATCTCCACCAAAGCCTTGTTCTCCTTGAGGCCGTACTTGGCCAGGAGATCCACGATGCGCCTGCTGGGTTCCACCGAACCTTCCCCATCATACATGTTTTCCAACCAAGCCCTAAACGCCTCTGCTAAAGGTTCCTCCACTCCATCCGCCAGGAGCTGGCGCATGCGGTTCGCTAGGCGCTGACGGTTTTGCGTGACTCCCAGCCACATGCCGTATCCATATTCCGCGTTATCTTCAAACAGCGAATTAGCCCAGGCGGGCCCGTGACCCTCTTCCGTAACTGTGTAGGCCATGGAAGGGGCACTGGCGGTATAGATAGACGAACAGCCTGTGGCATTGGCGATCAGCATGCGCTCGCCGAACAGTTGAGTGAGAAGGCGCAGATAAGGCGTCTCGCCGCAGCCGGGGCAGGCGCCGTTAAACTCAAACAGCGGCGGTCGAAACTGACTTCCCTTGAGGGTCTTCCAATCGGTGTATTGGTATTTAGGTTTGATAGTCATCGCGTATTCCCAGTTTTCAGCTTCTCGGGCAATTTCCTGATCCGCCGGTCGCATGATCAAGGCCTTCCCGGGTGCCGGGCAGACATCAGCACAGTTGCCGCAGCCTGTACAGTCCAAAGGACTGACCTGGATGCGGTAGCCAAACTCAGAAATTCCCCTGCCGACAGCTTTCTTGGTCTGGAACCCGTCGGGTGCCGCCTCCATTTCAGTCTGATCAAGCAGGAACGGTCGAATGGTGGCATGCGGGCAGACAAAAGCACACTGATTGCACTGAATGCACTTTTCAATCTGCCACTCGGGGATCATCACCGCAATCCCCCGCTTTTCATAGGCCGTGGTGCCGAGGGGGTAAGTCCCGTCTTCCATGCCTGCGAACGCGCTTACCGGAAGCTCATCGCCTTCATGGCGGGCCATGGGAGCTTGGATGCGCTCCACAAATTCAGGCACCGGCTTCGGCTCTACTGGAGGATCTTGAGCAGTGCGCCACGCCTGTGGCACTTCCACCCTCTGCAGAGCACTGCCCGCTCTGTCAATCGCCGCGAGATTCATCTCCACAATTCGGCGGCCCTTCTTACCGTACATGGTCTCCACCGCATCCTTGAGCTGCCGAATTGCTTCATCAACGGGGATCACTTTGGCCAGCTTGAAGAACACCGCCTGCATAATCATGTTGATGCGATTTCCTAACCCCACTTCGCTGGCGATGGCAACAGCGTCGATGGTGTAGAATTGCACATGCTTCTCCGCGATCACCCGTTTGGTGGAGGCCGGCAGGTATTCCTCCAGCTCTTCCCTGTTCCACGGGCAGTTCAGAACGAAAACGCCCCCGTCTTTGATCCCTTTCAGGAGGTCATAGTTGAATACGAAAGATCTGTTGTGGCAGGCAATGTAGTCCGCGTTGTACACCAGGTAAGCCGCTCTGATGGGCTGCTGGCCAAATCGGAGATGAGAGACGGTCGTCCCCCCGGACTTCTTGCTGTCGTATGAGAAGTAGGCCTGCACATACAGGGGCGTGTTTTCCCCAATGATCTTGATGGCTGTCTTATTCGCTCCCACGGTGCCATCTGAGCCCAACCCCCAGAACTTGCAGCTGATTGTCCCGTCGGGAGTGGTTTCTACAATATCTGTTTCTGGCAGAGAGCTCCCGCTTACGTCATCCACGATCCCGATGGTGAATCGGTCCTGCGGCTGCTCCCGTTTGAGGTTCTCGTACACCGCGATGATCTGGGAGGGCCGCGTATCTTTCGAACCAAGCCCGAACCGCCCTCCGACAATTACCGGCACGGGACGGCCTTGGAAGGCTTTCACTACGTCTAAATAGAGCGGTTCACCAAGGGAGCCTGGTTCTTTCGTCCGATCAAGCACAGCGATCTTCTCCACAGTGGGAGGGATTGCCCTTCGGAAGTGGTCCGCCGAGAAGGGGCGGTAGAGCCGGACCTTGACTAGGCCTACCCGTTCGCCGCGACTGCGCAGGTAGTCAACGGTCTCGGCGATGGTGTCGCATACCGAGGCCATGGCCACGATCACGTACTTGGCCTCGGGGTCGCCGTAATAGTCAAAGAGCTTGTAAGAGCGCCCCGTCAAGTCCGCAAACCGGCGCATATAGGACTCCACTATGCCCGGTACCGCTTGGTAAAACGGATTCGCCGCTTCGCGGCCCTGGAAGTAGATATCTGGGTTCTGAGCCGTCCCCCTGATGACAGGGTGCTCGGGGTTGAGGCCGCGGGCGCGAAACTCCGCCACTGCTTCATAGTCCAGCAGCTGCGCAGCTTCAGCATATTCCACGCTCTCGATCTTCTGGATTTCATGGCTGGTGCGAAAACCGTCAAAAAAATGCAGAAAGGGGACACGGGACTTGATGGCAGCCAAATGGGCAATGCAGCCAAGATCCATTACCTCTTGGACGCTGCTGGAAGCCAGCATGGCAAAACCGGTCTGCCGGCAGGCCATCACATCTTGATGGTCCCCGAAAATTGAGAGGGCATGGGTTGCAACAGCCCGGGCGCTGACGTGAAACACCCCCGGCAGCAGCTCACCTGCAATCTTGTACATGTTGGGAATCATCAAGAGCAGTCCCTGTGATGCAGTAAAAGTTGTGGTAAGAGCCCCCACAGCCAGCGAGCCGTGGACCGCACCCGCGGCTCCCCCCTCCGACTGCATCTCCACAATCTTCACTGGTTCACCAAAGATGTTCTTACGTCCCTGCGCACTCCAGACGTCGGTGTGCTCGGCCATCGGCGAGGACGGCGTAATTGGGTAGATGGCTGCCACTTCAGTAAAGGCATAAGCAATATGGGCAGCTGCCTCATTGCCGTCGATTGTTACTGTTCTGCCCATAAAAACCCCCCATTTCAACAGAGTGTATGTCTCTCCCATATTATCTGGATTCTGCCGGTTATCATACCAAGGGAGAGTATTGCGAGGGAGGTTTTGGTGAAAACTAAGGCGAAAAGGAGGCGGAAGCCATGGGCAGCACAGGTTGGGCGCTTTTAGTCAAGCTCGGGTTTACGTTCATTGCCGGTCTGCTGACGTTAGCTTTATTCGATGGCAATACGTGGCTGGCTGTCTTAGTCTGGGCCGCAGCGGTGACCGCGGCTAATTACCTAATTGGCGATCGCTATATCCTACCGACTGTAGGAAACCCCATCGCCGCTGTGGTCGATGGGGTGTTGGCCGCCGGGCTGGCATGGCTGCTGGGAGTGGCCTTCCCGTGGTTCCGTACCACAGGCGCAACCTTGGTTGCCCTGGCCGCGGTGATAGCAATCATGGAATACTTCTTCCATGTCTTTCTCAAAGAATCCCGCACGGTTCTACCGTAGATTACGAGGCGCTGTAAAGCTGCGCCACATTGGGGGAACGCCGCATGAGAGCCCCAATGGCGATGATTGCTCCCGAGCAGCCTAAGAAAAACACAAACGGCGGGACTATATCTACCGCGGGGCCGAACACAGCCATGGAGACTGGTACGAGGATTGAAAACAGGCAGTCCAAGAGGCCGAAGACGCGCCCGCGGTAAGCATCTGGTACCGTTTCCTGCAGCATCACCTGAATGGGTACATTCACCATCACATTGAGGAGTCCGATTGAAAAAACCGGCAGCACCAGGCAGCCTAGAAGGGCCGGCATCGATAGCTGACCATAAAAGGCAGGCAGGGCAATCACTCCGATGAACACACCAGCGAATCCCTGACCTACAATTGCCCTGACGAGCAGCTTTTCTTTCGGCACGCGCTGGCTCAAGAAGCCCACGAGCAAGGTCCCCACTAAGAGGCCCACTGGCAGGGTGGACTTCACCAGCCCGAAACTCTCCGGGGACATGTGCAGAACTTCCTTGCCAAAAAACGGCATAACAATGTCGAACACGGGCGTTGCAATGAAGTTAAGCGCTACACCGTAGCCGATCAGCGTTCGCAGATTGCCGTGCTGCCAGACGTAAGCAAGTCCCTGCCTGAAGTTCTCAGTGTAGGCCTGCAGTTGTGCGCCGCGCCCCTGAGCCCTGCTGAATTCTTGCTGAGGGAAACGAATGAACACTTCCGAAAGAGCAGAAAGGAGGAAGCAGGTGCCGTTGATGGCAAATACGCCGGTGTAGCCTGCCAGCCCCACAAGGAGCGCACCGAGGCTCGGGCCAATAATCCCCGTAGCACTGCGCGCGAAGTTGTTGCGGACATTAGCGGCAGTGAGCTCTTCCCGTTCTACCATGCTGGGGATCGCGGCGGAAACAGCCGGGCCAAACAGCACACTGCATATCGATGAGAGCGCTGCCGCGGCATAGAGCACTCCTACTGTCAGAGCACCCGCGGCATGAATGCCGGCTACCGCCAGCAGAATCAGACCCCGGATGATGTCTGTGATCACCACGATCTTTTTCCTGTCCCACATGTCGGCCAGAACGCCCGTGAAAGGAGCCAGTACGATGGTGGGAACGGATAAAGCCAGCAGGAGCGTGCTTAGGGCGGCACCTGAACCAGTGAGGTCAAGGACGAGCCAGGTCATGGCAAAGTAGTTCATGCCGTCCCCGACTTGGGACACCACCCGCCCCATGAACAGCAAACCAAAGTCACGATTAATGAACAGTCGCTTCAGCAAATTTCTCATGTTTTCTCAACCCTTCCCGTCTGCGGTCTACCTTATTCTAGCAAGATTCAGAAGGCAGGGTTGAGAGTCCAAAGAACGGTCAGAAGTCAGTCTTGAGACTGATTTGCCCGTGCTGCCAGCTGCGCCATGATCAGGCTGCACACCTCCTCCGGCGTGCGATGCTCAGTGGCCACAGTCAAATCAGCGGCCCGCTGGTAAAGTGGGGCACGCTGCGCCATGAGTTGAGCTGCAGCGGCGTAGGGATCACTCCCTAAGAGCGGTCGATCCCCCATGTGGCCGATGCGCTCCACAATCGTATCTAGGGGTGCTGTGAGCAGCACGAGCTTGCTGGTGGCCTTAAGGGCGGCAAGGTTCGCTGGCTCCAGAACTGCACCCCCGCCGCAGGCAATTACAAAGGCCTCGTGGCGGCAGACCTCCTGCAATAGCTCTCTTTCTCGCCGGCGGAATTCGGCTTCGCCCACCTCCGCGAACATCTGGGAAATTGACATCCCCCAGCGCCGCTCCAACTCGCGATCGAGGTCAATAAACTCCCTCCCCAAGGCGTCGGCCAGCAGCGGCCCCACAGTGGATTTGCCCACTCCCATAAAACCGATGAGGGCAATATTGAAAGGAAACAGAGCGCGGGACTGGCGGCCTCGGCTGATGCGCAGTATTTCCCTAAACAAGGCGTGGGTCTCGCCGGTGAACTTCCCCAGGATCTCAGTTTCGCGCTTTGGGTCGTAGATGGGCAGGGCATGCCTGCGCTTGTACTGTGCCACCTCATCGATCAGCTGGAGGCGCTGGCGAAAAGCCTGCGCAATCACGGCATCGCAGTGGTTGATTCTTTCCCGCAGTTCACCAAGCTCTCTACCCGGCGCTGCGGTCCTGTCTTTGAGGGGGAGTAGCGCGGGTAGGAGCTGTTCCACTTCATCTGGTGTTAGGAACACTTCCGCGACCTCACCCAGGCGCCGGGGCAGCATGAACGAAATGCCCGCGGCGGTATTCTTTTTATCACGGGTGAGTGCCTCCATGAACTGCTGCAGCGATACGCCCACGGGAACAGAGGGCATGCCAACCAAGCGGCACGCTTCCTCGATCTGAGCCAAATCCTCTTGGGAAAGCAGGCCCAAGCGATGCGCAAGGCGAGCCTCTGCTGCTAGGCCCACGAGCACAGCCTCGCCGTGGCTGAGGGCGACAAACCCCGTTGCGCTTTCCAGGGCATGAGCAATGGTATGCCCGGCATTCAGCTGCTTGCGAGCGCCCCGATCCAGCTCATCCTCTTCCACCAGCCGAGCCTTTACAGCACAGCACCGGATAATGATGTCTTCTAAGGCGGTATGGGGCTCCTTGCAGATGGCAGCAGCCCGCGCCTTAAGGGTCTCCACAAACCATGGTTCAGCGATCACGGCGTATTTAACTACCTCCCCCAATCCGCATACCAGCTCGCGTCGAGAGAGGGTCGCCAGGAACGTGGGGTCAACTACAACCATTGTGGGCTGGTGGAAAGCACCCACCAGGTTCTTTCCCCCCGGCAGGTCCACAGCAGTCTTGCCGCCGACAGCACTGTCTACCTGTGCGAGGAGGGTAGTGGGAATTTGGATGTAGGGGATCCCCCGCATATAGATAGCGGCGCAGAAGCCAGCCACGTCGCCCACTACGCCGCCGCCCAAAGCCAACACAACTGAACGCCTGGTTAGACCTAAAGCCGCCATCTCGGCAAGGATCCACTTCGCGTTCTCCCAGGTTTTGGCCTGTTCCCCGGAAGCCGTAACGATTTTAGGGAAGTCAAAAAGCTCACCGTACAAGCGGTTCACATTCTCATCGGTAATAATGACGGCTTTGTCATAGGGTGCGGTCAGTGATGTGATATCATGCCGCACCCCCACGCCAATTCTCACTTCATAGCTGGTGTGTTTCAGCCGGACTGGAATTGCAGCCATCGCTGTTCAATCTCCTTTAGGGAATCCCCGCCAAACACCTCCAAAAAGGCCTGCGCAATCACAGTGAGGGCGGCAAGTTCGCCCACCACCGCTGCTGCGGGAACCGCACAAGTATCGCTCCGCTGCACGCTGGCCTGGGCCGGCTGCCGAGAGCTGATGTCCACAGTCTTTAGGGGCCGCGTGAGGGTAGGAATGGGCTTCATCGCAGCCCGGATTACAATTACTTCGCCGTTGGACATGCCTCCCTCAATGCCGCCGGCGCGATTAGTGCGGCGGTAGTATCCTCGATCGTGCTCATAGAAGAGTTCATCATGGACCTGGGAGCCAAGCTTTTGAGCCGCGGCAAATCCCTCGCCAATCTCCACCCCTTTGATGCCTGGAATACTCATCAGAGCAGCGGCCAGCCTGGAATCGAGGCGCCGATCCCAATGCACATAGCTGCCCAGCCCTACCGGAACCCCCTTGATCTGAATTTCAAAAATCCCCCCGAGCGTGTCCCCCGCGGCTTTGGCTCGCTCAATTTCCGCCATCATAGCCTGGGAGGTCTCTGGGTCTGTGCAGCGTACAGGAGACTGTTCCGCCGCGGCCAGCTCTGGGAAGGTGACTCCGCTTCGCTCCAAAGCAGCAGAGCCGATCTGCAGCACATGCACCGCCGCTTCAATTCCAAAATGGCGCAGGAGCTGACGGGCGAGACTGCCTACCGCTACCCGCGCGGCTGTTTCCCGAGCGCTGCTCCGCTCCGCTGCGAGGCGCACATCACCAAAGCCATACTTCACACTGCCAGCAAAGTCGGCGTGCCCCGGCCTGGCCAGGGTGATGGGAGGATGCTCGCGGCCGGCCCAGTTGGGGTAATCGCGATTGGCAATCCTCATGGCGATGGGACTGCCGATAGTCCTGCCGTTGACCAAGCCCGTGAGGATCTCTATCTGATCCTCCTCGATCTGCATGCGCTCCCCGCGGCCATACCCCTTCTGCCGCCTGGCTAAATCCCTATTGATCTGCTCCACATCAATAGGGAAGCCAGCGGGGAATCCCTCTACAATCGCCACCAGGCATGGACCGTGAGACTCACCGGCTGTAAGAAAACGCATGCCCCTCACCTGCCCTTTCCCACTATACTTGTCAGGATTTCCTGAAAACCGGGAAACGACACATCCACGCAGTCGGCGTCCGTAACAGAAATAGACTCTCCTGACAGGGCAGCAGCAATGAAGAGGCTCATGGCAATGCGGTGATCGCCTCGACTGTTCACCTCACCCGGCCGCCAAGTGGTGGGCCCGGTGATAGTCAATCCGTCAGGCTGCACTGTAATATCTACTCCCACCTTGCTCAGCTCGGCAGCGAGCGCCTGAATGCGGTCTGTCTCTTTCACCCGGAGCTCCGCCGCATCCTTGATGGTGGTTGTGCCGTGGGCGAAAGCCGCGGTCACCGCCAGAATGGGGATTTCATCAATCAGCCGGGGGATAATCTCTCCCGCAATAGCAATACCCCTCAGTTCTCTTCCCCGCACAGTGATGGAACCGCAGGGTTCGCCGCCCGAGGTGCTTGTTTCAACTACTGAAACCTCTGCCCCCATGGCCCGGAGCACGTCTATAAATCCGGTGCGGGTCGGGTTCAGCCCGACATTTTCCACCGTAACCTCTGCCCCCGGCACACCCGCTGCTCCCGCGAGGAAGATGGCAGCAGAAGAGATGTCGCCTGGCACCTGCACGGCCCGCGCGGTGAGGCAATCAACTGGGCTCAGCACGAGCGTTCCATGCTCCTCAGTCAGATCTGCCCCGAAGCTCACCAGCATCCGCTCCGTATGGTCGCGGGAGTTGAGCTTTCCCTGCAGACGCACTTCACATCTCCCGGCCAGCCCCGCCAGGAGCAGTGCCGATTTCACCTGGGCACTGGCCACCGGCAGTTCGTATCTCAATGCTGTGAGAGGCCCGCCGCGGATCACTAACGGGGCAAACTGGCCGTCCATCCGCCCCTTGATCAGCGCTCCCATCTGCCTAAGCGGCTGCACGATGCGGTCCATGGGCCGGGCTAAAAGCGACTCATCGCCTGTCAGTACACTGACAAAGGGTTGGGCTGCGAGTATGCCTGCCAATAAGCGCATGGTTGTACCGGAGTTCCCGCAGTCCAGCACGGTGCCGGGGACCCTGAATCCGGTCAGCCCCACTCCGTGGACGATCGTTCTCCGAGGATGTTCCTCAATCTCTATACCTAAAGCACGCAGACAGCTGACCGTGTTCTGGCAGTCGCGGCTCTGCAGCGGCCCAATGATCTCGCTGGTACCGCTGGCCAGAGCAGCTAGGAGCAGGGCGCGGTGCGTGATAGACTTGTCCCCCGGAACAGATACAACACCTTTAAGCATGCAGTCCCCTCCCTTCCAGCAGCAGCCGAAGTTCCCGAGCCGACTCTACCAGCCGGCAGTAGCGCTCCGGCAGCAGGGATTGGGGGCCATCCGATAGAGCGTCCTCCGGATGGGGATGGACCTCAATCATGAGGCCGTCTGCGCCTGCAGCCACCGCCGCCAAAGCGAGGGGTTCTACCAAGTTCCACCTGCCGGCAGCATGACTGGGATCGATGATGATGGGGAGATGGCTGAGATGCTTAATTATGGGCACCGCACTGATATCCAGCGTATTGCGCGTAAGAGTCTCAAATGTGCGGATCCCCCGCTCGCATAGGACTACCTTGGGATTGCCTGCACTCATGATGTACTCCGCCGACAGAAGCCATTCCTCGATGGTCGCGGCAGGTCCCCGTTTGAGCAGCATGGGTTTTTGGCACTGCCTCACTTTCCGCAGCAGAGCATAATTCTGCATATTCCGGGCACCAATTTGGAGCATGTCCACGTATGCAGCCACCAAATCCACATCTTCGGGAGAAACCACCTCACTAACGGTGGGCATGCCAACCTCTGCTGCAGCGGCTTGAAGCATAGCCAAACCCTCTTCCGCCAGCCCTTGGAAGCTGTACGGCGAAGTGCGCGGCTTGAACGCGCCGCCCCGCAGAATGTGGGCATGGCCTTTCACCGCTCGGGCAACCGTGCGGATCTGCTCTATGCTTTCGATGGAGCAGGGTCCCGCAATAAAAACCAGCTCGGGGCCGCCAATCTGGACTCCCCCCACATTGATCACAGATTGCTCGTCAGGGTGTTTTTTACTGGTCAGCGGAAGAGACTCCCAGAAAGGAAGGTCCTTGTGCTTTAGTGTGTCCATGGGCATTTCTCCTTCAGGCGCGACTGTGCCGCTATCTTGATTGTAGCGCAACGGGCCCCTTTGTGCCACCACCCCAAAGGGAAACCCAAAGGGAAAACAAACACCCACCCCGCCGGCTGCAGCCGAGGATGGGTGTTTGGACATCTGTAAGTTCTGCGGGAACCAGTGCTATCGCACCACCACTGCCGCTGTTACCGTCTTACTTTCCTCCCATGCTTCCATGATCCGCTTCACTAACGTTTCCACCTCTTGGATGGCATCCCGCACTTGCGTTGCCGCTTCACTGGAGCGATCAGACAGCTGTCCCACTTCTTGGGCTACCACTTCAAAACCGCGCCCCATTTCTCCTACACGGGCGGCTTCAATGGCGGCATTGATGGAAACCATTTTCGTCTGCTTGGCGATATAAGAAATCCCGTTCACTAATTTGCCAACTTTCTCTGGGATAGCGGCCAAATCGGCGATCATTTTTTCCACCGTTTCCTGCTGTTCCCTGATCCTCTCCTCGGCCTGCGCGTGTTCCTTGGCCAGCTTTTTCTCTAAAGAAATATCCTGGCCGAAGCCCACCAAGCCTACGATCTTGCCCTCTTCATCGCGCAGCGGCAGTTTAGAGGTGCGCAGCCAGCGCTCTTCACCGTCGCTCTCCGATAAGAGTTCTTCACGATCAATAATCGCCTCACCGTATTTCAGCACCCGAGCATCATCCTGCCAAAAGCCCTCCGCGATATGGCGGGGGAACATATCGAAGTCTGTTTTTCCCAAGACATCCTCTTCCCTGGTATACCCCATGTTTTCGAGGTCCACCTTGTTCGCCAAAGTCTTGCGACCTTCAAGATCCTTTGCATACACTGCCATGGGGAGATTATCCACTATGGTCTTGAGGATGCGCCGTTCCCATCTCAACTTGTCCTGCAGTTCTTGAATGAGCCGCTCCGCATCCTGCAGATCTACTGGTTTAACCTGCCCTACTGTAGCCATGCCTCAACCCCTCACCACCGTGGTTTACACTTAGATAATATCTTCGCCCTCCAGCCATATACTTCCTGTTAGATCTCAAACTATTTCACGACAATTTAAAACCCGGCTCCCACTGGCCCTCCATGGCTGTGTTGCGCTTGACCATGCGGATGTGATCCTCCCAGCGACCATTAATGAACAGCAGCTTCTCACACAAGCCCTCTTGGTAAAATCCCAGCTTCTCTACTACTCGCAGGGATGCCTTATTCCTTGGCATGATATTAGCCTCCAAACGGTGCAGGCCCAAATCATCGAAGGCGTACTGCACAACCCGGTCTACGGCTTCTGTCATATAGCCGCGCCCGGTGAAGTCCTTGTCCATCCGGTAGCCCAAGAATCCCGCGAGCAGGCAGCCGCGCACGATCTCAGTAACTGCCACCGACCCAATAACTGTCTGGAAGGCCGTGTCTTCCTTTTCAAAAATCCAAACCTTAAACACCTGTCCCGCAGACATCTTTACCAAATCGAAGGCCAACTGCCGGCGGTGGTGTTCCAGCTGCTCATAGAAGGAGTTCGGCCGCGGCGGTTCCCAGGGTTCAAGGTGCTCGCGATTTCTGCGGAAGAACTCCAGCACTTGCGGAGCGAAGCTCTCATCAAGCGTACGCAGCCAGAGGCGTGCTGTTTCTAAGCAAACCTGGTAAGCCATAGTCTACCTCCCCTAAAGGATATACCAGATGTGGAGCGAACTACAGAGCAAGGAGGATGAGACATGATCACAAACATCGTATTTGACTTGGGACGAGTTCTAGTCAGCTTCGAGCCGCACGAACTAGTGCACAAACTCTTCACTGATCCCGATGAACGAGAAGTTCTGCACCGCATCGTCTTCCAAAGCCCCGAATGGTTAATGCTCGACCGCGGAGTAATAACCCAGGATCAGGCAGTAGAACGCCTATCCAACCAGCATCCCGATAGAGCCCCGCAGATCCGGATGATCCTGGACAACTGGCTGTCCATCCTTGCCCCTATTGAACCGTCTGTAGAGCTTGTCCGCCTTTTCAAAGAGCGGGAATTTGGGCTGTACGTGATCTCGAATTTCCACCGCGCCGCCTTTGATTACATCTCAGCGCGGTATGACTGGCTGCAGCTGTTTGACGGCTTGGTGATCAGCTGCGAAACCCACACCCTGAAACCAGAACCTGCCATCTACGAGACGCTGCTCCACACCTACAACCTCAATCCCAATGAGTGCCTGTTCATCGACGATACCCCTGCGAACATCGAAGGGGCGCGGCAGATGGGCATGCACACTCTCTTATACGTTTCCCCAGATCAGCTCCGCCGTGATCTTGAGGCCCAGTATCAGCTTTTACCCTAATCCTGGAAAGTATGCCGCCCGGACCGCGTTACGGTGCGGCTCTCTCCCGGAATCCACTGCCGAGCCAAACCCGCAGCTGCGAAGCCTAACAGCCCAATCAACACAAATCCGAAGCGCAGCCCCACAGCATCGCCCACCAACCCCATCACAACAGGGCCGAGGGTCATGCCCAGAGCATAAATCGACTGGTAGAAGCCCATGGCGGTGGCGCGGTATTCCGCTGCCACTTCTTTAATGGCCAAGCTCATCAAAACCGGCATGATTGTACCCCGCCCCACAGAACCCAGCGCTTGTGAGAGATACAGCGTACCCAAGCGTGTGGAAAGAGGAATGACCAGCACCGCTCCAGCAAAGAGCACAATGGAGCCCACAAGTATTGTCCGCTCCCCCAACCGGTCAGTGAGGGCTCCTATCCACAGGGAAATAACCGCCGCAGGCAGGGCGGAGATGAGGGCGAGAATGCTGAGATCTGTGCCGCTTGCCCCCAGCTGTACAGCATAACTCGGAGTAAAACCGTGCACCGAGGCGTAAGTCAGCGCTTGAAAGACAATACCCAAACCAGAAACCTTAAGCAGCTGTCGATCGGAACCAACCCGGGCCAAGTCCGCCAGATCGATTGAACGGGCAGAAGCCGCGGGGCTCTCCGCCACGGCCCCAGTCAGCAGCAAACTCAAAAAACCAGCAGCTGCGCCCACGAAAAACGGAGCTTTCCAGCCCAGCAGGTCAACCAACACACCCCCAATGGTGGTGGCGAGGGTCTGTCCCATAGTGGTGAAAAACATCAGAAGCCCCATGGACCTCGCCGTCTGATCGGGGGGCAGGTAACTCGCAAACAGCACCGAAAAGGCCACCCAGGTTCCCGCGGCAAGTCCCGCTGTCCCCCGGAAGATCAAGGCAGCGGTGGGACCTGTCGCGATGCCCAAACCTAGGCTGCTCGCGGCGGCGAGGCACAGCCCCAGGATGACAAAGGGCTTGCGCCTTCCCAGGCGGTCAGAGGCAAAGCCAATGGGAATGCGCACCAACATCTGCGTAAACCCGTAAGAACCCACAACGAGGCCGGCCATGGAAAGGCTCCCCCCAAGGTGCTCCACATAGGGGGCGAGGATTGGAACATAGGTGTACATAGCGAACCAAAACAGAGTTGTTGCGGCGCAGAATGCATAAATGTGAGTACGGCGTGCTGCGTTTTCCACAAAAATATCTCCTTTCTCAGCCGGCTTGTGGTATAATGGAGGGAAATACATCTGTCAATTTTGTAACAAAGGACTGATTGCCGTGGAGCGCCTCAGCAGGCTTGTGCCCAATGGGGTGAAGGATCTCTCTCACCAAGACCTTGAGTACAAGCAGCAGATTCTCGGCGAGATTGCGCAACTGTTCAGAGACCGGGGATATCGTCAGGTGCAGACCCCCATCTTTGAGTACTACGATCTGTTCAAAGAGCTGAAAGGCACTTTAGAAATGGATCGCATGATCAAGGTTATCGACACTGATGGCAAAGTCTTGGTCCTGCGCCCCGATGCCACCATTCCCATTGCCAGAATGGCCGCTTCCCAGGGAGCTGATCCCGATCAGCTTCGGCGTTTTTCCTATGTGACCAGCATCTTTCGCATGACCGATGACCCGCACAACGTTCAGTCTCGGGAGTTTACACAGGCAGGCGTAGAGCTGTTTGGGGGAAACACCCCCAGTGCCGATGTGGAAGTGATTTCTCTGGCCATTGCCTGCCTCCAAAGGGCAGGCATCACCCAATTCACATTCGACCTCGGACAAGCTAATTTCTTCAAGGCTTTGATCCAAGAAACCTCCTTGGCCGACGATGAATTAGTGCATTTGCAGCGGTTGATCGAACAGAAGAACTTTGCTGACCTGAAGCGCCTAGTAGAGACCCTAGCCATCAGGGGAGAAGTGAAACAGGCGCTGCGCACGGTGCCAAGGCTGTACGGGCCCCCGGAGGCGGTCCTTGAACAGGCCAATAGGATTGTGCTCAACTCAGAAATGGCGGCCGGAATCAGTGAGCTCAGCGAAGTGTATACTGCCCTCTGCCAGGCTGGCTTAAGCCAGTATATTACCCTTGATTTGGGACTGATCAATGACCTCAAGTACTATACAGGCATTCTTTTCCAAGGCTATGTCCACAGCTGCGGCAGACCGATTGTACTGGGCGGACGCTATGACGACTTGAGCAGGCAATTTGGCTGTGATTCGAAAGCCACAGGCTTCGCCATTTACATAGACGACCTGATTGCTGCGGCGAAAAATCTGGAGAGGCAGAACGGCCATGGAATACGTTGAACTCGCTTTAGCCAAAGGGCGGCTGGTTGACAGCACCCTCGAACTGTTTGCCGAAATTGGGCTGGTTTTTCCTGGTTACTCCAAGCGCAGCCGCAAGCTTGTGTTTACCAATGATGAGTGGCGGGTGCGCCTAGTCTTGGTGAAGTCGGCAGATGTACCCACCTACGTAGAGCGGGGTGCTGTGGATATGGGGATCGTTGGTAAAGACATGCTTCTGGAAAGCGGAGCCCTCGTATACGAGTTAGTTGATCTAGGCTTTGGTTCCTGCAAGATGGTAGTAGCGAGCAAGAATGAAGCTTACCGGCGGAAAGTCAAACCTGTTGTGGCCACCAAGTACCCTGCCATCGCCCAGACCTATTTTCGGGAGCAGGGCAGGCCCATTGAAACCATTACCCTCCATGGTTCAGTGGAGCTCGCCCCATTAATTGGACTGTCCGACTGCATCGTCGACATTGTGGAAACGGGAACCACCTTAAGGGAGAACGGCCTGCACGTGACTGAAGAAATTGCGGATCTCAGTGCAAGACTTGTGGTCAACCGGGCCAGTTTCAAGACGAAATTCGAGCGCCTCAGCTGTTTTATTGATCAGGTCCAGGCAGCTGTGGACAGCAGGGAGGCACGCCTGTGATTCCCATTACGCGAGTTACAGAAGATTATGCTGAGATTGTGCAAGCAAAGCTGGCCCGCACCACTGAATCCTTTGCGGAAGTGGACCGCGTGGTGCAGGGCATTATGGAAGATGTGAAAAAGCGCGGTGACGAAGCTCTCCGGTACTACACGGCGAAGTTCGATGGCGTCGATCTGGACAGCATGGAAGTAAGCGCCGCGGAGATCCAAGAAGCCTTGGATGCCCTCGACCCGGAGCTGAAAGCAATCATGCTGGAGGCCAGGGAAAATATCGCAGCTTACCACCGGGAGCAGAAAGAAAAATCCTGGCTGGTGGAAAAGGGGCCCGGCATCATCTTAGGACAGAAGCTGACACCCCTACACCGGGTCGGAGTATATGTACCCGGCGGCAAAGCCGCCTATCCTTCCACTGTGCTGATGACCGTCGTACCTGCGGTCATCGCGGGCGTGGAAGAGATTATTGTTGCATCACCGCCAGATCGCCAGGGCAAGGTGGATCAGACAACTCTTGCCGCAGCAGCCATCGCCGGATGCACAAAGGTGTACAAGGTAGGGGGAGCTCAAGCCATTGCCGCTCTCACCTACGGCACCGCCACCATACCCCCGGTGGATAAAATCGTTGGCCCAGGCAACATCTATGTGACCAGGGCTAAAAGATACGCCCACGGCATAGTGGACACCGATATGCAAGCCGGGCCCAGCGAGATCTGCATTGTGGCTGATGCAACCGCCTCAGCGCCGCTGGTGGCCGCTGATCTCTTGTCCCAAGCGGAACACGACGAGCTGGCAGCGGCAGTGCTCATTACTACTTCTGAGAGCCTTGCCCAAGCTGTGCAGAGAGAACTGCAGGTGCAGCTGGAAACTCTCCCTCGGGCAGCGATCGCCAAGCAGTCCCTGGCAAGATTTGGAAACATCTTCCTGGTAGAGACCATCGCGGCCGCGCTGGATCTAGCCAATGCTGTGGCCCCGGAACACCTCGAACTCTTGGTTGATGAGCCGTTTGAAACACTTCCCTTGGTGAAAAATGCCGGCGCCATCTTTTTAGGCAGCTATGCACCAGAACCCCTAGGAGACTACTTTGCCGGTCCCAACCATACACTACCCACCAGCGGGACGGCACGGTTTTCCTCGCCTTTGGGTACATACGATTTCGTGAAAAAGTCCAGCATCATCTACTACAACCGCGCAGAACTGGCCAAGGTAAAGGATAAAATCATTAAGTTTGCCGAAGCAGAAGGGCTCCACGCCCACGCGAATGCGTTGCGGATTAGATTTGAGCATCAGGAATAAGGTGAGACTATGCGCACAGCACAGATTCAGCGCAAGACAGCAGAAACTCAGGTTGAGGTCAGCCTAACCCTCGACGGTACGGGCAGTGCCGAAATTGCAACGGGTGTTGGGTTCTTCGATCATATGCTGCGGCAGGTCGCCCGCCACGGTTTATTTGACCTTACGATCCACTGCACCGGCGATCTGGAAGTAGATGCCCACCATACGGTTGAGGATGTGGGAATCACCTTAGGTCAGGCATTCCGGGCTGCCCTTGGGGATATGGCAGGTACAGTGCGCTACGGTTCAGCCATCACTCCGATGGATGACGCCCTGTCCCTCGTAGCCATCGATTTCAGCGGCCGCCCGTACTTGGGCTTTGCTGTATCCATCCCCGCCGTGCAGCTGGGCAGCTTCGAGACGGAACTGGTGGAAGAGTTCTTCCGGGCGTTTGCCAACCATGCCCAGGCAGCGCTGCACGTGCGGCTCTTGGCTGGCACCAATTCGCACCACATTATCGAGTCGGTCTTTAAGGGTTTTGGACGGGCCATGGATCAAGCCACAGGCCGCGACGGCCGCTTGACCGGTATCCGCTCCACCAAAGAAATACTCTAAAAAGGGTCTGAGGCATTATGATTATCTTCCCAGCAATCGATATCCGCGCGGGACGCTGCGTGCGCCTCCTGCAGGGTGACTACGGTCTCGAGAGCGTCTATGGCAATCCTGTACACATGGCAGAAAAATGGGCTGCGGCCGGTGCTGAGTACCTCCACATTGTGGATCTCGATGGGGCCAGAGTGGGCGGCAGTCAAAACCTATCTGTTGTGCAGGAGATTCTGGCGCGGGTAGAAATCCCAGTGCAGATGGGGGGAGGCATCCGCTCCCTGCCGACGCTAGAAACAGTGCTCGAAACAGGGGTCTCCCGTGCCATTTTGGGCAGCGCGGCTTTTAAGGATCCGCGCTTTTTGGAAGAGGCGGTAGAGCGCTACCCGGACCAAATTGCCGTATCCGTCGATTCGCGCCGCGGCTGGCTGGCCACTGACGGTTGGACAAGGACCACATTCCAAGACGCCCTTGAATTTGTCCACGAACTCGAGGATCTTGGTGTACGTACCATAATATATACGGACATAGCCCGCGACGGCATGCTCGCAGGGCCAAACCTTGAAGACCTGCAGCGGATCAACGAGGCGGTGGAGATGAATGTGATCGCCGCGGGCGGAGTGTCCAGCATTGCCGATCTGAAAGCGCTTAAAGATTTGGGCTTGTACGGCGCAATCATCGGAAAAGCCCTTTATACAGGCGATATTCAACTGGAGACTGCCATAAAGGAAGTGGAATGAATGACGAAGCGGATTATCCCCTGTTTAGATGTGAAAGACGGCAGAGTAGTCAAAGGTGCAAAGTTCCAGAATCTGGTGGATGTCAGCGACCCTATTAGGCTGGCCCAAACCTACAGCGAGCACGGCGCTGATGAACTGGTGATGTATGATATCACGGCATCCAGTGAGGGGCGCAGAATCGCGGTAGAGTTGGTGGAAAAGATTGCCCGGCAGGTAACGATCCCGTTTATCGTGGGGGGTGGAATCCGCTCTCTCGAAGATATCCGCCAGGTGTTCCAGGCAGGCGCAGATAAAGTCTCCATTACCAGCGCCGCCGTCCAGAATCCTCAACTCATTCAGGAAGCTGCAGAGGAGCTCGGCAGCAGCCGCATCATCGCCGCCATTGACGCCCAAGAGGTGGCCGGCAGCTGGCATGTGTTCACCCACGGAGGCCGGGTCGACACGGGCCGCGATGCCGTGGAGTGGGCGCAGGAACTGGAAAGTTTAGGCGCGGGAGAAATTGTGCTCAATTCGATCGACACTGATGGTGTCCGGCAGGGATACAGCATCGACCTCACCCGCCAAGTGGCAGAAGCTGTCCGCATCCCCGTGATCGCCTCTGGGGGAGCAGGTTCCATGGAACACTTCTACGAAGTCCTGACAGCGGGTCGGGCGGACGCGGCCTTGGCCGCATCAGTTTTTCACTTCGGAGTGATCGATATCCGCGAACTGAAAGAGTACTTGGAGAACCGGGGCGTTCCCGTAAGGAGAATGTGAGGATGGAAGTCAAGCTGCAGGATCTCAAATTCGACGCCCTGGGCCTAATCCCCGCTGTGGTCCAGGACTGGCGCACTGGTGCCGTACTGATGCTGGCTTACATGAACCAGGACTCATTGCTCCGCACCTTGTCTACAGGCGAAACCTGGTTCTTCAGCCGCAGCCGCCAAACACTCTGGCATAAAGGAGAAACATCAGGCCACATTCAGCGGGTGAAGGCAATCACGTATGACTGCGACGGCGACGCACTTCTAGTGGAAGTTGAGCAGTTAGGGCCTGCCTGCCACACAGGCGAGCAGAGCTGCTTTCACAACTCTCTCCACACCGCCGCGGGCTATGCGCGCGCAGAGCGCACAATCATACATTTCCTCTACGACTTAGTTAGGGACCGCCGGGAAAACCCCGTGGATGGCTCGTACACGAACTACCTCTTCCGGCAGGGCATCGATAAGATATTGAAAAAGCTGGGGGAAGAATCTGCCGAAGTGATTATTGCAGCCAAGAACCCGGATGCCGGTGAACTCATTTACGAGCTGGCAGATCTGATCTACCACTCCCTTGTGCTGATGGTAGAGCGGGATATCACTATTGCTGATCTGAAGGCAGAACTTGTGAGCAGGCACACAAAGGATGAGGAACGTGAGTAAGTACTGGAGTGCAGCGGCGAAGGAAGCGAAGCCTTATGTTCCCGGCGATCAGCCTGCTGGTGCCATCATTAAGCTGAACACAAATGAGAATCCCTATCCCCCCTCACCCAAGGTGCTGGCTGCGCTGCGGGAGGCGATCGGTCCCCAGCTGCGCCTCTATCCCAGTCCAACCGCAGATGGGGTGCGGGCTGCCGCGGCTGAGCTGTACGGCTTATCGCCGGAAGAAGTGTTTGTGGGCAACGGCTCCGATGAAGTTCTGGCCTTTGCTTTTCAGGCCTTTTTCCATCAAGATCGGCCCATCAGGTTCCCTGATATCACTTATAGTTTCTATCCGGTATACGCCCAGCTCTACCAGATCCCTGTGAACCAAGTGCCTGTGGAAGCAGATTTTTCCATCAACCCAGAAGCTTATTTTGATTCCCCAGGCGGAGTGATCTTTCCCAATCCCAATGCCCCCACTGGGCTCCTGCTCTCCCTCGGCGAGATAGAAGCCACTGTCGCGCGCAACCAAGAGGCCGCAGTGATCATCGATGAAGCCTACATCGCATTCGGCGGAGAAAGCGCCGCCCCGCTGGTGCGGAAGTATCCCAACCTCCTGGTTATCCAGACTCTCTCAAAAGCGTACGCCTTGGCTGGGATGCGCATCGGCTTGGCCTTCGGAAACCCAGAACTGATCGAGGGGCTGAACCGCATCAAAGGGTCCTTTAACTCCTATACGATGGACCGCCTCGCCCTGATCGCGGCCGAGGCCGCACTGAAAGATGTGGACTACTGCCGCGAGATCTGCCGGAAAATCAGGCATACCCGCAACGAGGCCATGGATCGCCTTAGGGAACTGGGGTTCACCGGGACTGATTCAAAAGCCAATTTCCTGTTTGTCACCCATGCCCAGATTCCCGCGGAGCGGATCTACACGCAGCTAAAAGAGCGGGGTATCTTCGTGCGCTATTTCCCCGCTCCTCGCATTGCCAACTATCTGCGGATCACCATCGGCACTCCTGCAGAAATGGAGCGCCTGATTGCCGCGCTCTCTACCATTGTGGAAAGCTATACTGCTTAGAACTGATCCCACGGGGCGCTGCTCCAGGAGACCAGCTCAATCCCTTCTTCTTCTAATACCTTGGGCAGATCGTCATCTAGGAGGAACTCAAACTCCCAGATGCGCTTCTGCCACTCGGGAAATACCGCGGCGATGGCTTCGTTCTGGTAGCTGGGATGCAGGAAAATCTCCGTGATGCCTTCGCCGATCTCCCTGATGTTCCTTAGGTAAAACTCCTTCAATGGCTCGTATCCGCCCAGCTCGCTGGCGCGATGCGGGCTGGTAAACATACTGGTGAGCAGAGGAACCCCTATGACCTCAGCGGCGGCCACCGCCTGGCGGTGCAGCTTCGCGATGGACTCAGGTACAGCTCCCTGGAACACAGCCTTTAGGTAATTCTCAGATTTGGGCAGCCGAAAGGGCAGTCTGTGCTCAGCACAGAGCCGGAACACCTGAGGGAGAAAAGAGCGGCCGCCCAAACCGTATACAGTGCCCACGTGGCTGTCCACATGGTCCACCGTCACCCCCCGCTGCGTCAGAAACGCAAACTGTGCCCTAATCTCCACTTCCACTTCCCCATCATCTGCGTGTTGGTACAGATCCTGAGGTGCGTGGTAGAAATGCCCCTCGCTATCGAGGAGTGAGCGAACCTGATCAGCCGGAGCCGTACTGGACCACGGCATGGTGGGAAAATCGCTGGTGAGGGTAATGTGCATCCCCACGGAAAACCCATTATCCTGGGCAAGCTGGGCCGCCTCCTCCGCTTCCGGGCAGGGTGCCATGAGGGTAGTAGAAGTCAGCCGCCCTTCCCTTAGGAGCTTGACTATGGCGGCGTTCGTTTCGCGGCACATCCCAAAATCATCAGCGTTAATGATGAGGTACCGGCCTGCCATGGGACACCTCCTGCTTTTCGTCAAATTTAAGGAACCGAGCAAATAGGGCGCTGATCACCATCAACACAAAGGGGAAAATCACCAGGAGGAACCGCACCGCTTGGGCCGGATTTGGTCCTGGTGCATCACCGCTTTCGAAGCCGTACCAAGCGTAAACGAGGTAAAAAGCTAAGCTGGTGAACAAGCCGTTCAACCTGTTCATAAACCCAATCGCGTTGGAATAGATCGCTTCTCGCCTAACACCTGACTTGGCGGAATCCTCGTCGATAATGCGGGCCCCTATCAGGTCCATGGTGCAGATCACCCCGGCGAAGCCGATGCCTACCAAGGCGCTGGCCAGCATGGCAGTGACCAGCGAGTTAACGAAGTACAAGGGAATGAAGCTCACCGCCAGCACCACCAGTGCAGCCCGCCACACAGGGACTACTGCATAGCGCTTCACAAGTCTGGCCCAAACCCCAATGGCAGCGATGGCAATCAGGAGCACCGTGGCAAAGAGCAGCGTAGCCTGGGCGTCCGCTACCTGGAGGACATATTTCACGTAGAAGGGTATGCTCGCCAGCACCAACGACATGGTGGCGCTGTAGAACGCGTTGGCGAATCCGGCGATCCAGAACTTCTGGTTGGCGGCCAGAGTCTTGATGCTGTCCCACAGCTGGGGCTTCGCTTGCTTTTGATACTCTGGATTCTCATAGCAGCCGAATGTGCTGTAGAGGATCACCCCTGCCCCGAGAATACCGTACAGTAAGGCAGTCAAGGGGTAGCCGAGCGCGCCTGCCACCATGGGGGTTAGGGCAATACTGATGATCATGGCCACCAGCTGGAAGGCCTGGCGCATAGCATTGGTGGATGCCCGCACAGCATCGTCCTGGAATAGCTCTGGGAAGAGGGCACCGTAGTTGGCGTTGACGAGGGAGTCGATGGTTCCGGTGAAGATGTAGGAGATGAGGAAATAGACAAACAAGGCGTTACCCGCCAAGAAACTGGGCGGATTGTAGAAGGCCAGAAGACCCAACCCCAACAGGGGAGCGCCGATCACAAGCCACGGCCTGCGCCTTCCCCAGCGAGTGCGTGTGCGATCAGAGAGATAGCCGTAGATGGGATTATCGAGGGCGTCAATAAAGGTATAGATAAAAAGTGTCAGAGAAAACAGCGCGGTACTGAGGCCAAGCTGATCCACATAGTAAATCGCAGCATAGGTCTTGAATATGTTGATGGGTATCGAAGTGCCGAACATGCCCACTGCATAGCGCACAGGCTTTGTCTGCCGATTCATACTGCCCCTCCGTTCCTAGGAAAAAACTCCCTTTTTCTGAAGAGTATTCTAGGAACGCTCGGCCCATACCTGCCAGCTATGTTCCGCGAATCACAACTTCTGCCGCCCAAGTGCCTGCGAGCTGCGCTGCTGCGCGAAACCAGGGCAGCTCGTGGGGGGCAACCAGCCCATACTGGGGATCTAAGGTCTTCCCCGGGCGAAACTGCTGGAGCGCATATCTGGGAACAGCGCCCAGCCAGCTGCCTACAGCGGCAATGTCCGCCAGTTCCACCAAGCCCGGGACCGCGGTTGTCCTGAGCTCGTACTCCCCACCAAACTGTCTCAGCACCGCCGCACTGGCGGCGACTAGGTCAGGGTCAACGGACCCACCGCAGGCCAGGTCGTACTTCGCCGGTGACGTCTTCACATCCAGGGCAGTGTAATCCACTAACCCATCCTGCAGCAGCTCTGCTAAGTGTTCTGGCGCAGTACCGTTCGTATCAAGCTTCACAGCGTAGCCAAGCTCCTTCACCTGGACTAAGAACTCCCTCAGGCCGGGGTGAAGCGTGGGCTCCCCTCCCGAAACGCACACACCCTTAAGTCTCCCGGCCCGCTGCGCCAGGAACGCCAGAACTTCTGCTATCGCCACCGCCTCAGAGCCGGACACCAACTCGGGATTGTGGCAGAACGGACAGCGCAGGTTGCAGCCGGCAGTAAAGACCACCGCGGCCGGCCGCCCGGGAAAGTCTGCTAATGTGAAAGGAATTATGCCGCCGATTTTCATCTACGCACCCTGACCGACTCGGAATGTTTTCCGCTCCCCAAACTCTGTCTGCTTGCCCAGATTCCAATTCTTGACGGGACGGTAGAACCCCACAACCCGGCTCCATACCTCTGTCGCCTGCCCGCAGTGAGGACAATCTGGCTGTTCGCCTCGGAGGTAGCCGTGCTCCGAGCAGATGCTGAAGGTGGGTGTGAGGGTAAAGTATGGAACCTCATACTGCATAAAGACTGTCCGCAGGGTCTCCCGCACTGCCTGAATGTCGTCCACTTGTTCCCCGAGAAAGGCGTGGAAGACTGTGCCTCCGGTATACAAAATCTGCAGGTCGTTTTGCAGATCGAGCGCGGCAAACAGATCATGCGTATAATTTACGGGCAGCTGGGTGGAGTTGGTGTAGTACACACCCTTCCCCTCCCCAGCGGTCGTGATCAGGGGATAGGCCTCCTTATCCAGTCTGGCCAGGCGATACGATGTGCCCTCGGCGGGAGTGGCTTCCAGGTTAAACAGCTGGCCTGTCTCGGCTTGGAACTCCACCAAGCGGGCCCGCATAAACTCCAGTACTTCTTTGGCAAATGCCTGGCCCTGGGGAGTAGCTAGGTCGCAGTGCAGGAAGTTGAGCGCGGCTTCGTTCATGCCCACCAGCCCAATGGTGTTGAAGTGGTTGTCCCAATACCTGCCAAACCGCTCATACACACCGCTCAGGTAAGCCCGAGAATATGGGAACAGGCCTTTTTGCATGAGATCCTCCAGCACGCGGCGCTTAAGGAGCAGGCTTTCCTTGGCAAGTTCCATCAAGCGGGTTAAGCGCTGGAAAAACTCCGCCTTGTCCCAACTCAAATAGCCAATGCGCGGTAGGTTGATGGTGACAACTCCGATGGAACCAGTGAGGGGATTCGCGCCAAACAGTCCTCCACCGCGCTTGCGGAGCTCTCGGGCGTCAAGCCTGAGTCGGCAGCACATGCTGCGCACATCATCGGGGGAAAGGTCTGAGTTAAGGAAGTTGGTGAAGTAGGGAATACCGTACTTGGCAGTCATGGCCAGCACCTTGCTGAACACAGGCGACTCCCAGTCCAAGTCCGCGGTAATATTGTAAGTAGGGATGGGGAAGCTGAAGGTGCGGCCTTTGGCATCGCCTTCCATCATCACTTCGCAGAATGCCATATTCAGCATATCCATTTCCCGCTGGTAATCCCCATAGCAGGTATCCTGGTACTCTCCGCCGATGATCACAGGGCTGTTTTTCAGCTGACCCGATGGGGTGAGATCCATGGTGATGTTCACAAACGGCGTCTGGAAGCCCACCCTAGTGGGAACGTTCAGGTTGAAGACAAACTCCTGCATCGCCTGTTTGACCTGGGGATAATCCAAGCCGTCGTGGCGGATGAACGGCGCGAGGTATGTATCGAAGTTGGCAAAAGCCTGCGCGCCGGCTGCTTCACCCTGCAGCGTGTAGAAAAAGTTGGCCACCTGTCCCAGCGCTGTGCGGAAATGCCGCGCCGGGGTGCTCTCCACCTTTTCACTTACACCAGCAAAGCCCTTCAGGAGCAGATCCTCTAGATTCCACCCGCAGCAGTATGGCGCCAGCAGGCCTAAATCGTGGATGTGGAAATCACCCTGCACATGGGCGTCCCGGATTTCTTGGGGATAGACTTCTTCCAGCCAATACTTGGAGCTCACTGCGGAAATAATGTGGTTATTTAGTCCCTGCAGGGAATAGTTCATGTTGCTGTTTTCGTTTACACGCCAATCAGCCCGGCCCAGGTATTCGCTGATCATCTTCTGGGCATCCACAATGCTGCGAGTAAAATCCCGGAACTTGTGGCGCTGCTGCCGGTAAAGAATGTACGCCTTGGCCATCTCTGCCTCGTTCTGGGAGATGAGGACGCGTTCCACAATATCCTGGATCCCTTCCACTGTGGGCATCTCGCGCCAATCGATCTGCTGAACCACCAGTTCCGCCAGCTCTTCAGCTCGGGCCCAATCGGGTTTCTGCACAGCCTTGCCTGCTTTGTAGATTGCGTTTGCGATGCGTCCTTGGTCAAATGGCACAATTCTGCCGTCGCGCTTTTTAATCAGAGGTTGCACTGCCTGTCCTCCCCATCAAGGATGAAAAGCCCTCCTGTGTTAGGACGGGCTTTTTCTTACTTCGCTGCCGCACCAGATTTCCCCTGCGGGCGATAGATGTTTTGTTATTCTGAATTTCAACATACTGTATACTAGCAGGTAACTACTATACTAGATATGCGATTTCTCCCTTAGGGAAGCGGGCCGCGATCGCGTCTGTAAAGAAGTCCTTGATCTCCGCCATCTGCTCCTGCGGATAGACATACTTGCCGTAGCCGAACTGACCATATTTGAACTGCCGCTCAGCTTCATCCAGCGGCAGGGTCGAATCTGGATAGACGCGCTCAATGCTGCGTTTGGCACGAGTCGTAAAGCGGTGGGTGATCAGTTCGAATCTGGGAGAAAGAACTGCAGGCAGCGCCTCGGCCAAGTCGTCGAGGAGCTTGGCGTATTCTGTCCGCCAATTTGGATAGATGAAGATCGGCGCAATGAGAAAGCCAAGGGGGTAGCCAGCGGCTGCTGTCCTTGTCGCGGCACGGATCCTTTCTTCTTTTGAGGTTGTACCCCGTTCGTAGGTGCCAATGATGCGGGCTGTATTGAGGGAATAGCGCACTTCTGTGCGGCCGTTGTGCTCGGCATCGAGGATGGAATCGATGGCACTGAACTTGGTGACAAACCGAAAGCGGCCCGACTCCTGCCTGGCGAAATACTCAATTGCGGCACGCAGGGCGCCTGTGAAATGCTCGGTGGGCACAGGATCGGACGTGGCAGCACCCTCAAAAATGGTGACCTCCGGTGCGCGCTCCGCGATGTACTTTCCCGCCCTGTCCAGAATCTCCTCAATATTGACGTACACTCTGTTGATGGGTTTTGGGCCGAGCGTGGTCTGCAGGTAGCAGTACTCGCAAAACCCCGGACAGCTTGTAACCAGGGGCAGTTGGTAGTGAGCAGATGGTCTGCAGGAGGCAAACGTCAGAGTGCGCCGCACTCCCACAACCAAACTCAGTTTAGCCTGCACGTACTGCTCCCGCGGCGTCTTCCCAGGAATGCCCGTTACCCGATTGTGAGAGGTAGTGATAAGAACCGGAATCCCCATTGCCGTGAACGTCTCCCGCAGCCTGCGGCCGACGGGATAGTCCAGCGCCTCTGGCTCAAAATACACCCGCTTGGGAACGAACGGGATCAAACCAACCACCCTTCCATCAGAAATCTAATCTTAGTATGCTCCACAAAGAAACTCTAGGGCTTGACTATATTTGTCAGACATTGTATACTTTACATATAGTAAGAGCGATTATTATTAAGGAGGGTTTTTGATGGAAGAGATCAAGGTGACGCGCATGCCCCTTATTGGAGACCCGGCACCGAGTTTTAAGGCCAAGACCACCCAAGGAGAGATCAATTTCCCGGCGGATTACAAAGGCAAGTGGGTAATCCTCTTCTCCCACCCCGCGGACTTTACTCCCGTCTGTACCACTGAGTTTATGACCTTTGCCTCCATGGAACAAGAATTCAAGGCTCTTAACACTGAGCTGGTGGGACTATCGGTAGACTCCCTCTATGCCCACATCGCCTGGCTGCGGAAGATCCAGGAACTCGAGTGGAAGGGCATGAAGAACGTTGAGGTCAAGTTCCCTGTGATTGAAGACATCACCATGGAAGTGGCTAACAAGTATGGGATGATTCAGCCAGGCCAGTCCAACACCCAAGCAGTGCGGGCTGTGTTTATCATTGATCCGAAAGGCATAATCCGCACAATCCTGTACTATCCCCTCTCCACTGGCCGGAACTTCGACGAGATCAAGCGGATCATCCAGGCTCTCCAGAAGGCTGATCAGGACAATGTAGCCACACCCGCTGACTGGCGTCCAGGCGATGATGTGATAGTTCCTACAGCCGGTTCCTGTGGTGTCGCGAAGGAACGGATGGAAAATCCAGGCGATGACGTCTACTGCCTCGATTGGTTCCTCTGCTTCAAGAGGGAAAACTAAGCCTAAAGATGAGCGCACCCACCGGGGGTGCGCTCACTCATTTGAAGTTGAACAGCTTGAGGACGAGAAAGTCTCCCAGACGGGGAAAGAGGGTATAGAACCTGGCTCCCAGTTCCATCATGAGAGGAAGGTTGACTTCCCGACATGGCCGGCCCATGGCCTGTACCACTTTTTTGGCGACTTTGTCGGCATCAAGCACCACAAACCCGAGACGTTTAAGGTAATCACCTGTTTGATCCGCCGCCGCAAAAAAGTCGGTCGCGATGGGGCCTGGATTTACCGTTGTGACATAGACGCCGTGGGGCCTGAGCTCCAAACGCAGGGCATTTGAGTAGCCCAGCACCGCAAACTTGGTTGCCGAATAGCAGGTGGACTTCGGCGTTGCCGTCTTGCCGCCTTGAGATGCAATATTGATAATCTGGCCACTTCGCCGCGCCACCATCTGCGGGGCCACTAATCTGGTCAGATGCATCATGCCCAGGATATTCACCCGGAACATTCGCTCGGCAATCTCCATGTCAAAATCCACCGCTTCGGCGAAGTACCCAAAGCCCGCGTTGTTCACGAGAACATCAATCTGGCCGAACTTATCCAGGACTTCTTCCACAGCGTGCCTAATCTGGGCTGGATCGGCTGCGTCCATGACCACCGCGTGGGCATCGCCGCCCGAAAGCTGGGTGCATTTGTCGCGAACCTGCAGCAGCCTCTCCCGGCGCCGTGCTGCGACGGCCACCCGCGCCCCCGCCTGCGCCGCTCTGTAGGCGATCTGCTCACCGAGACCGCTCGATCCGCCCGTGATGAACACCACTCTGCCTGCTAAAAACTGATTCTTCCTTTCCATTTCTAAAACCTCCAGCGCAGCACTGCTAACACCGCTTGATGCAGAGGATAAAACAGATAAAACAGCCACCTGCTCCAGGGGCCACCGCCCTTCTCGCCGTTATAGAGGCGCAGCAGGAACACACTCAGCAGGACGCCTCCTTGGAACCAGCTGTAATGCAGTGCCCAAGCAAAACTGTATCCATTGAGCATCCGCCATGCCGCCTGTCCAGCCATCATCGCCAAACTGGCAGCTGCAAGCAGGGCAGTGAGGCGGGGCCAGTCACCCGACATGCTGTAGAAACCGAGGCAGAGGACAACCCCAACCACACTCCAGTCCGCAGGCACCGCCAGCAGCAGGAGGAGCCCAATAAGCCCCCAGCGTTTACTCTCGTTAGGAATCGTCTCCAGGCAGTGAATGGCTAGAAGACCGATGAGGAGCGTGTAGATGACATTCAACGGAAACAGCGCCGCGCGACCGAGACTGTAGTACGTAAAGGGAAGCTGCGAAATGAGGGCAAATACCGCCAGCCGCGCGGCATAGCGGCGCAGGGACCGGGTGTGGCGGTATCCTTCCGCAATGAAGAAACACATGATAGGAGCAGTAAGCCGCCCGACCATATGCAGCAGCTGGCCGAGGCCTGTATCCAAATCCACATAGTACCAGGCGAGGTGGTCAATGAGCATGGCGGTAATGGCGATCAGCTTCAGCTGAAAAGCTGTTAGGCCCTTCTGCACAGGAATCCCTCCCAGCAGGACAGTGGGTGTGTCCGTCGAAATTAACCTGCATTACTTCTATGGAGGTTAGTGGTGAAACCGTATCTGGCAGCATTCATTTCATCGTGTCTTTTTGGACTATCGTTCACCTTTTCCCGCAGTGCCCTCCAGCATGTGGATCCCATGCAGATGCTGAGCTTTCGCTTCCTGTTGGCTGCCGCACTAATGCACGCCCTGCGGGCTGTGGGTGTGATCAAACTGGACCTGCGCTCTAAGGACATCCGCCCTCTGCTCATGCTTGGAGTCATCCAACCGGTGCTGTACTTCATCTTTGAGACGGTGGGGATCTCCCTCACCTCGGCTTCTGAAGCCAGTATCGTGGGGGCCCTCATCCCCGTCTTCACGGTGCTTTTCGCAGTGATCTTTCTGAAGGAGCGCCCCACGTGGGTGCAGCTGTGCTTTGCTGCAGTTTCTGTTGCAGGCGTGCTGCTCATCGCTGCGGTAGAAGCCCTGGGCGAGGCGAGCGGCAACTTGGCAGGCCTTATCATACTCCTTGGGGCCCCGATCTGCGCAGCCTGCTTTCTTTCCTTGCACCCCTCGCTCAGCCCCCAGTGTGGACCGCCGTGCTCTACCTCGGAGCCTTTTCCTCGGTCGGTGCTTTCTTTTTGGTCAACTATGTCCTCTCTCAGCTGGAGGCATACCGCATGAGCGTGTTCAATAACCTCACTACCCTGATTGCGGTAGCCGCGGCTGTCCTGATCTTGCAAGAACCCCTCCCCTGGTACCATGTGGTGGGAGGGGCCCTCATTATCTCGGGGGTGTGGGGAACCACTGCCGCGAGTGCCAAAGGCAGGGCAGGCCGCGCTTAGGCCTGCGGCCGGAAAGCTGCGTATTTCTGCGCGAGTTTGACCAGCACCGCCACACACTGATCCATGGATTGGGCCGAGGCATACTCCAAGGTGCTGTGGTGGTTGTGGCTGCCGGTGCCTAAGTTGGGACAGGGCAGACCCATGAAGGACAGCCGGGCGCCGTCGGTTCCGCCCCGCACCGGGATGCTGTGCGGCTCTCCTCCTACTTCCCGCACCGCCGCGTAGGCATTGTCAATCAGGTGCCAATGGGGGCGGATCTGATCGATCATATTGCGGTAGCTGTCTATGATCTGAACGTCAACTGTTCCTTCACCATACCGCCGGTTGATTTCCTCCGCCGCTTTCTGCACCGTTTCCTTCTTAGTCTCCAGCTTGTCCCAATCGTGATCTCGGAGAATGTAGGACAGATTCGCCTCTTCTACAGTGCCGTTCATGTGGGTAAGATGGTAAAACCCCTGGCGGTCAGAAGTGTGTTCCGGCCGCTCTTCAGGAGGGAGCAGCGCGGCAAACTCCATGGCGATCAAGTTGGCGTTTTTCATCTTCCCCTTGGCTGTTCCAGGGTGGATATTCTTGCCCTTAATCTTTATCTTGGCGGTGGCAGCGTTAAAGGTTTCGTATTCCACTTCCCCAAAGGCCCCGCCATCTACTGTATAAGCAAACTGGGCCCCGAAGCCTTCGACGTCAAACTTGTCAGCACCCCGGCCAATCTCCTCATCGGGGGTAAACGCGATCTTGATCTCCCCGTGCTTGATTTCCGGGTCATTGAGGAGAATCTCAGCCATGGTCAAGATCTCAGCGACGCCCGCCTTGTTATCTGCTCCTAGAAGGGTCGTACCGTCCGTGACAACCAGATCATGGCCGACATAGGACAGGAGTTGGGGAAATTCCTCTGGGCTTAGGACAATGCCCTGCTCTTCGTTGAGCACGATTTCCCCACCGCCGTAGTTTTCCACCACCCGAGCCTTGACGTTCTCAAAGGGCACATCGCGGACCACGTCCATGTGGGCAATAAATCCAATGGTCGTGCCCTGCCAATTAGGTATGTTCGCGGGGATGGTGCCATAAACGTAGCCGTGCTCATCTACCCGGGCGTCTGCGATTCCGAGGGCAAGCATCTCTTTCACTAAGTCGCGGGCAAACTCCAGCTGCGCCTCGCTGCTGGGGCACTTGGAGTTGTCTGCATCGGATGCGGTGGGATACTGGGCATACTTCAGAAGTCTTTCATAGGCGCGCAATTCTCTCTTCCTCCATTTCCTTCCTTACCCCTGGTAAGGTGGTGGCATATTCATAAAACTCCCTCAAGCTCCCGTGGGGGAACTGCGAGATATCCAGATTGTCTTTATTGATCAGGCAGTCGGTGATGAGGAAGACTTCCATCCCCAGCTCCCGGGCGCACATGTCCTCTGTGACATCATTGCCTACCATCAAACAGTCCTGAGGGTCTCTGCCGATCCGGTCCAAGATTTCTCTGTAGTAGCCTAAGTTCGGCTTGGCATAGGTGAAATCCTCGTAGGTCGTGATGAGGGAGAAATCTTCTGGATCAAGCCCAGCCCACCTTATCCGGGCATAGGTGCCTTCTCGGGGAAAGAGGGCATTGGTGGCCAAGACCAGCTGGTACCCCTTCGCTTTCAGCGCCGCGACACACTGAAAAGCTAGAGGCGTTGGCTGGGTGGCGGCATCCTTTACCCTGTGGAACTCATTGAGGTAAAATTCACGGAACAGGGGCTTGTGGTCGCGCACACCGTCACCTAAGAGGGCACTCGCCGCGTCAAAAAAGCGCACCTCATTGGAAAGGCGGCCATCATTATTCTGCATGGCCTCTACCCCCACCAAAACAGCTTTGACCAAGAGGCGGGGATCGTAACCAACGGAAGCGCACTTTAGGGAGAGTTCGCGGAAATAGGCGGCCATGAAACTGTCCATATCCAGGGGCAGGAGTGTGCCGTCGAGATCAAATAAGATCGTATCCATCACATCTTCTCCTTCTCACCGCTGTTCCCTATATTATACCAAAAAAAGCTTCTGGAGAAGTACACCTCCAGAAGCCCAGAGCATTCTTGCCGCTCGCGGAACCCGCGCTGTTGAGTGCGCCTAGTGCACCACGCTCCGCAGCCAGGTCGCGACAGTTTTAAACAACTGGCCCCAAAAAAGACCGATTGAGGAAAACAGCAATCGTCGGAGGAGGCGATGCCCGCGCGCCGCAGAGTCATCTCTCCGCAGCAGCATCTGACGTTCCTCATTGGTAACGATGGGGTCTGGAAGTTTCATGTCGGTTCTCCTTTGTACAGGCTCTGAAAACAGCGTAACTTAATACTTTATTTGCTTCAGATTCGGAAAATCCTGCACCGGAGACGAATTCCCTCCAAAATTCGGTGACCGGCCTAGTGCGGCGTGCGGTAACCTCACGCTAGTCCTTAATGGAACCGCCCAAGATTCCCTGGACAAGCTGGCGCTGGAACAAGAAGAAGATGATCAGGGGAACCAGCATCTGCAGAAATGCACCAGGAGCAATCACATCGACGTTAGATGCGAAGTTCCGCATCTGGCTGAAAATGGCCGTAGTGAGGGGCGCGTTGACTGGTTCGGCGAAGATCAGGGCAATCATCATGTCGTTCCACACCCAGAGGAACTGGAAAATAGATAGGGACGCAATAGCCGGCATGGCAAGCGGCAGCAGGATCCGCCAGAACATGAGGAGGTGCCCCGCTCCGTCCATCTGAGCCGCCTCCAGCAAAGCCCTGGGAACATTCCCCAAGAAGTTCCGCAGGAGGAAAATGGCAAACGGCAGCCCGAACGCTAAATGAAACAGAATCACACCTTGAACCGTCCCAAAAATCCCCATCAGACGGAAGATCTGAGCCGCAGGGATAAAGGCCATTTGGGTAGGCACCACCTGCAGGCCAACGATTACCAAGAACAGCGCTTCCCGACCCTTGAAGGGAATCCAGGCTAGAGCATAGGCGGCAAGGGCGGCTATGCCTACCACAAAGACTGTGCTTGGGATGGTAATGATAAACGTGTTCTTCAGAGCCCGGAGCATGGTGGGTTCGCTCAACAGGCGGATGTACGAGTTGAGCGTCAGAGTGCGCGGATTGGCAAGGGCAGTCCACCACCCACTCTGTCCGATGTCTGCCCCAGTGCGCAGCGATTGGACAAACAGACCCACCGTGGGAATGAGCCAGAATACAGCAACAACCAACATGATGATGTCGATGGCCCGCTTCTGCATGAAGGACAGGGCGCGCTTGGTTTTTCCCCAGGTTTTCACTTGTACCATCTGCTGGCCACCCCCTACTGCTGCTCCAGGCGGAACCGCCGGATATTAGACAACATCACAGGTAGAATCAAGAGGAACAGAATTGTTGCGAGAGCGCTTCCCAAACCGTGATCATTCATGCCGCCAAAGGCTGCGTTCCACATTTCCAGAGCAAGCACAGTGGCATCGGCCCGGACTGGTTCAGGGGCGACTACGAGAATTAAGTCGAAGATCTTCAGCACGCTGATGATCGCCCGCACGAAGATCACCACAAGCACGGGCATCAACGATGGAATGGTGATGTAGCGGAAGACCTGCCATTCATTTGCGCCCTCAGTGCGGGCCGCCTCCAAAAGGTCACGGTTAATGGAAGACAATCCGGCCCCAATCATCATCACGGCAAAGCCGGTGTTGATCCAGACGTAGGCAAGGATGAGCGCAGGGATGATGAAGTCACGCCCAAGCCAGTAGTATCCGCCAAAGGGCTGCCTAAAGCTCTCTGGGCTCAAGCGCACTTTGTAGGCTCCTGGGGCTAGACCGGTGATCGCGTAGCTGCCGTCATTGCCGGTATAGGCCTTACCCACAACCTTACCGTCCTGAATGGCTTCCACCTTGATACCCGGCAGTCCCCGCTTTTCGGGATCAGGCTGTCCGCGCGTGCCGCGGCCTCCGCTGAGGAAGTCCAGCCACACTACGCCCGTAATCCCACTGGGCGAGGGCGCTGGTACCCGCAGCTCTGTGGCTGTTTCCGGGATCAACTGGGGGCGGATAGCAGCCAAGGCGAAGTTAGCCTGCTGCCCCACCTGCACGAACTCTCTGCTTTCGAAACCCCCGTCCACCGCAACAGCAAAATCTTCTACGGAAAGACGTCCTCCTGGGTATAGTCCTGGAGGTTTGACAACGTGCACGACCTGCTGAATAACCGCGTTGATGAACCCTTCGTTGGGATTGCCGGCATACATGAAGCGAAATGTGACTCCCGCTGCTAAGCTGGAGATCACCAAGGGCATAAACATAACCATCCGGAAAGCTGCCGACCAGCGAATTCTCTCTGTGAGAACCGCAAAGATCAATCCGAGAGCGGTAACTACAGCCGGCACAATTGCCACCCAGATGGCGTTATTCCGGATCGCCACCAGCATGCGGGGTTCGGAAACCACCCGCTTGTAATTTGCTAGCCCAACATACCCGCCGTAGGCATCGAAGAAGCTCCGGCCAATAGTAAATACAATGGCATACACTAAAAGACCTAACACGATTGCAGCTGGTCCCAAGAACATCAGCGCGGCTAGTCTATGCTTGCGTTTGTCGCGGCGGCGACCCGCGTGGGCCGCCGCACTGCGTGTTAGAGTTGGCATTCTACTGCCTCCCCTTTAGTAGGCTTTCTTTGCATCCTCTTCCAGCTGACGAGTAATTGCTTCAATGTCAGGGTTGCGGACGAACTCTTGGAATCCGCCCCTCATACCAGTGCCCGCGGTGGAACCGAATTCCTGCGGTACCAGGTCAGAGAGGTCGAAGCGGAACCATTCAGCTTCTTGCAGAGCTTTGGCAGAAGCAGCCACGATCTCGTTGGGATATACCGAGAGGTCCACGCCCTTGTTAGGAGAGGTCAGACCGCCCTGAGAGGCCCAAATCTCGGCCGCCTTTGGCGTAGCCAAGAAGCGCAGCAAGGCTCTTGCTCCGGGGGTATCCTTCATCATCACAGCAACGTCTCCACCGCCCACCACTGCTGCCGGTGATCCCTTGATGGATGGGAATGGGAAGAAGAGCGCATCCTCACCCACAACCGCATTGGTTTCGGTAGAGATGGCGGATACGGAGAAGTCAGCACCGTAAACCATTGCTGCCTGCGGAGGATCCACAAACGGCTTAATGATCCCCTGCGGATGGTTTGCTTCCAGGGTGCCCTCAACGCCGCCGGCCAACCACTCGGGCCGGCCGAGCACTTGCTTGAGGTATTCAAAAGCTTCGATTACGGTTGGATCGGTCCAAGAAATCTCATGTCTGACCAGTTTGTCGTACATTTCTGGGCCGGCTACCCGCAGATAGATGTTCTCGAACCAGTCGGTCAGCACCCAAGAGGAGCCGCCACCAGCTGAGAAGGGGGTGATGCCGTAGAAGTCTACCATTTCGGCAACTTCCATCATCTCTTCCCAGGTGGTGGGCACTTCCGCCCCAACTTCAGCAAAGATGTTGGTGTTGTACCACACAACCGACTTGTTGGCTGCCTTGTACCATACACCGTAGAGCTTACCATCGACGCTGGCCAGCTCACGCCATACGGGTGCGTAATATTGATCAACGAGGTCTCCGACGATGTCATCCACGGCAACCAAGAATCCCCGGCGGGCAAAGTCCTGGAGAAGGCCAGGGTTGGGAAGAGCCGCGATATCCGGCGGGCTGCCGCCTTCAACCCGGGTACCCAGTACCGTTGCCAGGTTTTCTGGAGTTGGGCTGTACACAATCTCAGCACCAGTCAGAGCACTGAACTCAGCCAAAACGTCTTCAAACTTGCGCTGCTCATCGCCGGTCCAGAGTGCTACAACGTTCACTGTCTGGCCAGAAAGATCCGGCCATTCCTCGGCCGCCGCCGCACCGACAAATACCACTAGGAGTGCCAAAAGCAGAGTAAACAGACGGGTATTCAGTCTCATGAGAATCCTCCTTTGCGTTTTTTCTCGCTGGAATTATGCAGTTGTGTGCAACCGGTTATCTCCCAAGCATCACCCCTTTACAGTACCCGGCCGTAACTTACGGGTACTAGAGCTGAAAAACTCTTTGGAGGACCTCAGCAACGCCATCGCTGGCGTTCTGGAAACTCACACACCCACCAGCTTCAAGGACAGCAGCCTTGAGTTCAGGGTCAGCATTTGCTGTGGTTGCTGCTTGAAATCCTGCGGTGAGCATGGCTAAGTCATTGTGCGAATCGCCCATCACCAGAACTTCATCAGGAGCAATCCCGAGATGCTCAACCAACACCCTCAAAGCTGGAAGTTTACCGACCTGCATATGCCTGAGGGCAAGGCCTCTGTTGTTGCGTATTGCTTTCAGCCCCGCCGCTTCAGCCCACTCCGCCGCCCGCATTAGGCCCTCGCGAGCCTCGTCGCGAGTGGGAAAGACAATCTCCACAAATCCCCGCCGCTCCTGGAAAACCAGATTGTTCATGAAAAACCGCAGGCGGTGTTCCCGAGCTAACCGCTGGGCGATCGCGTTGCCTTCTGGCAGGAGCGCTAATTCAGCAGCGAAAAGCTCGCTGTTGCGGGGTTCCCATGGTTTGTAGTGGTTTTTATCAATGAGGGAATAGATATCCCGTTCTTCACAGATGAGGTAGTGCGGAAACCCTGCTGAAGGCAGGATCCCGTTTCGCTCCATCAAGCCGCGCGCTTCTTCATATGGCCGGCCTGTGACCAGAGAGATCCACCGGCCAGAATCGGCTAGGTGCTGCAGGTACTGCCGCGTCCGTTCTGAGATGCTGCTGTCACGATTGATTAGGGTTCCATCTAGATCAAGTGCGATCAACTTCACAGTTGCTGCTATCCTCCTATGGGTTTCGCTGCTCATGTGCTGCGCTCTAGAACATCTCTGTGCCCAGTTCTAAAGGAATCCCCCGTTCTCTCGCTGTTTCGTACAGCAGAGCGTTGACTATAGCTTCAAAGCCGGCTTTGACTGGAATAACGCTGGCACCCAGTCTCGAGCGGGGTGAGGCAGCCCGCAGCGTCACTGCGGCCACTTCTGTCAAAGGCGAGAAGTGGCTGCTGGTGATGGCAATGCACGTCAACTTCTCCCGCTTTACCATCTCCAACGGCTGCACCAGGTAGGGACCGTTACCCGAAACAGAGAGAAAAATGAACACACACGCCTGGTCACGCAGGATGGAGAAGTTGGTGACATCGAGGGTTTCCCGAAAAACGTAGGAGTCTATCCCTAAGTGCCAGCAGCGGTGGTTGGCGATCTCGCCCATCATGCCTGACTCCCCTGCCCCGTACCAGTAGAGGCGTTTGGCTTTGGCCATAAGGTTTACCGCTCTACTAAAAGCCTCAGGGTCGAAGTGGTGCAGCGTGTAGTAAACGGCATCGTACATCGCTTTGGTGACCCATTCTAGGTGCTGGCTCCGCACAGGCGGTTTCACCCTCGGACGCAGTGCTGAGAAGCAGCGCTGCAGATCGGAGTATCCGCTGAAACCCAGCTCCTTACAGAAGCGAAAAACAGTGGCTCGCGAGACTCCAGCCGCTTCGGCAAACTCATCGATTCCCATGGAGAGCACAGCGCTGGGGTTTTCCATAAGGAAACGGGCAATGACTTTATGTTGACGGCTGAGGGATTCGTAATTTGCTTTGATGTGTTCAATGGACAGGTAGACATCGCTGGGCACTGTCAACGCCGGGCACCTCTTTTGACACTATCGTATCATTTTGGATCACAGTGGTTGCATATAATACTTCTATCTCATTCTTGGGATTCCTGTTTTGGAGAGAAAAAAGATCGCGCGCAGCTGCTCAAAGCATGGCGCGATATTGATTAAATCTGGGTTGGCTCAACTTGGCAAATGTGTGCACCGCTAAGGCGAATCCGGCGAAAAAAACTGCCCCCTCGACTATCGAAGGGACTCAGTTCAGCGATACGCACATTAGAGCTAGATAGGTCACCTCTGGCAAGATCGCATCACGTCATGCAAACAAACAGGAGTGTCTAGAGACCGATCCAGCGGCAGAGCAGCTGCTTTCCGTACAAAGCAACGGTCTCAGAAGTTGAACTATCTGGCATTTTGGGACAAGGCCGATTCGCGAGTGTACGGGAGAGCCCGCGCAAGGTTGACGGCAAGGTTACGTTTGAAAGGTCGATCCCCGCGCGTGCGGGGGAGCCCCCAACGCCTCCCGTAATTCGCTGCCCTCAAGGTTTCCTGTGTAAATATTGGAATAGGCGTTTAAACTTCGCTGGTCTATATAGGAAAGTAAATTCGTATGGTCAAAATCGGATAACTTAACAGAAGCTATATCGTCCCAGATAACCAAATCAACCGTTCCAAGCCTTGTCCTAACCTCTTGAAACCTCTCATCCTTTCGGTCGAAGTTCTCCTTTATTTTTGTAAGAAATGTGGGGACGTGTAAAAAAATTCCCCGCCACCTAAATCCGTTGCCCGCCCAAATTAAATCGAAATACTTCTGCATTAGCTTAATTGCCCAAGTTGTTTTACCGTTACCAAAGTTTTTGCTGTAGAGGTATAAACTCGCCCCTGTTTGTACAAACTCTAGTATGTTCTGGCGAATTTCGTCTAATCGCAAAAAGGCTTGCAAATCCTGCGGGTCTGGTGATAAGGGGTTCGAGTACTGTCTATTCTTGGGAATACCGCTGGTCTGCATCAAAAAATCCATTTCCATGTAACGAAGGCAGGAGGCGTTGCACTTATCCCCAAGATACAGTCCGCATGTCTCTTTATACCAACAATCCTCCTGCCTGAACTCGTACCTATAATCCATCCTGGACTCTCCCATTACATGTCATCTAAATGCCTCTGCATGCGGTTAATTGTTTGGGTATACCCATTCCGCCTCTTTGCGATCATTATAATAAACTCTCTAATATCATTCTCATTTTCTGCCATCCAATAACCGCCCCCATCTGTTTCTTTTGAGCATATAGGATGCTCCTTCCGTAATTCGGTAATCACCTCCTTTAACTTGCGAAGTG
>JAAYMI010000110.1 GCA_012521465.1 Bacillota bacterium
CCGGGGAAAGGGAGCAGGCCGATGAAAAAGGAGATCAGTGCTGGGCTCTTGGAAACGCTGCTCATCAAGCTTGAGAAGCTGGCATCGTCGATGGAAAAGGCCAGTATCGCAGAGTTTATCCAGCTGTACAAGGAGCCGCGCCGCATGCTGTATCTGAGCTTTGTATCGGGGATAGTCCGGGGATTCGGGCTTGCCATCGGGTTTACGGTGGTGGGAGCACTATTTCTGTACGTTCTGGGACTGGTAGCTTCCTGGAACCTGCCGGTGGTGGGTGAGTTTATCGCGGAGATTACCCGGATTGTGCAGAACGAATTGGCCGGCAGGCCGCTGTAGGAGGGATCGGCTTGGATCAGGTTAAGCTGCAGTATTTCGAAGACTTGCTGTGGAAAAGGTATACAGAACTGCAAGCCGTGGAGGAGCGCTTGGCGGGGCCGGGAGGTCTCGGGGAACCAGCCACTTCGGCTATTGGCGAGCTGGCGGCATACGATCAACATCCCGCCGATCTAGGCAGCGAAGTGTATGAGCGGAGCAAAGACTTAGGGCTTCTGGCAAACACCAGGCGGCAGTTAGGACAGATCGAGGAGGCTCTCAACGCTATTGAAAGGGGAACGTACGGCATCTGTCGGCTGTGCGGCGGCAGCATCTCGGAAGAGCGGTTGGAAGCGATTCCAGAGACCGACCGGTGCGTCGCATGCAGCAGTGCAGCAAAGTTTCCGGATACCACAGAGCGTCCTGTGGAAGAAACAAGCCTGGCACAACCCCTTGGTCGATCCTTCACAGATGAGCAGGGAAGCTGGGAGGCAGTTGCCGACTATGGCACAGCCAGCAGCATGCCAAAGGAGGAGAAGGAATTGGGAGGCGGGCAGCGAACCTAAGCACTGATACTAACGGGAGGAGCAGTGCGATTGCGCTATCTTATCACAAGCTGCCTGATTCTGGCCGCGGATCGGCTGTCCAAGTACCTGGTAATGCACACTATGGTGGAAGGCGAGAGCATCCCCATTTTGGCCCCGGTTTTCTATCTGACCTATGTCCGCAACAGCGGAGCCGCATTCGGACTCTTGAAGGGTGGGGCTCCGCTGTTGGCGGGATTGGCCCTGCTGGGGGTGGTCTTGGCTGCTTGGCAGTGGAAGCGGATTATGGCGCAGGGCTGGCGAGTGCGGTGGGGTACAGCCGCCGCTTTGTCTGGCGCCCTCGGGAACATGATTGACCGCCTGGTATATGGCTCGGTGGTGGACTTTTTCGACATCCGCATATGGCCGATCTTTAACGTTGCTGACTTGGCGATTTCTTGTGGCGTGGTGCTGCTGTTTTGGGAGGTTTTGGCCCATGACCGGCGCTAGCGTGGAGTACCGCCTGACAGTAACGGAAGGGGGCCAAGAGCGTCTTGATGTTTGGGTTGCGCGCCAGATCGATATGTCCCGCTCGCAGGTGAAGCAGCTCATCGATGCCGGTTTTATCACCGTCAATCAGAGGCAGGAAAAGGCCGGCTATCGGCTGAGGATGGGCGATGAGGTGTTTGTAACTATTCCGCCCCCCCAAGAAACCGCGGTGAAGCCGGAGAATATCCCCCTGGAGATAGTGTATCAGGATGCCCATATTGCTGTTGTGAACAAGCCTAAGGGTTTGGTTGTCCACCCCGCAGCCGGCAACTGGCAGGGCACACTGGTCAACGCTCTCCTGCATCATATCGGGGATTTGGCGGGCATTGGCGGGGAACTCCGCCCTGGGATTGTGCACCGCCTGGATAAGGATACCAGCGGATTGATGATTGTGGCCAAGCACGATGCGGCGCACCGCTATTTCGCATCCGAGCTGAAACAGCGGCGTATTCGTCGGTACTATACTGCATTGGTGCACGGCACGGTGCAGCACGACCACGGCACCATTGATGCACCTATCGGCCGCCACCCGAAAGACCGGAAACGTATGGCTGTCGTGGAAGGTGGCCGCCCGGCTGTTACTCACTTTAGCGTACAGGAGCGGTTTCAGCGCCACACGTTAGTGGAATGCCGCTTAGAGACAGGTCGCACCCATCAGATCCGCGTCCATTTAAGTGCAATCAACCATCCTATCGTCGGTGATCCAGTATATGGAAGAAAGGGCGATCAGCTTGGCGCGACCAGCCAGATGCTGCACGCATTCTACTTGGGTTTTCACCATCTCGATGGGCGTTGCCTGGAGTTTAGGTGTGAACCGCCTGAGGAATTCTTGATCACCGTAGAAAAAGCGCGCCAGATATCTTGACTTTCCACTTCTCCTAGGGTATCGTATGAAGAGATTGTACAAGTTCATAGTTGATGGCACCTTTAAGTTAGTCCTGTGAGGCTGGCAAGGGTAGCAGAGTTGGGTACCAGTATGCTTCTTGCTGCGCGTCGCGGGCGAGAAGCTTTTTTTGTGGAAGGAGGGATATGGAGTATGAGGGAAAAGGCTCAGATCATGGACAGCGAGCAGATCCGCCGGGCTCTCACCCGCGTCGCACACGAGATCATTGAGCGCAACAAGGGGACAGAGAACCTGATGCTGCTGGGGATCAAGACGAGAGGGGTACCACTTGCTCAGCGTCTGGCAGATTTGATCGAGAGTATCGAGGGTCAAAGACCCAGCGTCGGCTCCCTAGATATTACCCTATACCGCGATGACCTGACGGACATTGCTGATCAGCCGGTGCTCAATGAGACTTCGGTGCCTGGGTCAGTAGTAGGCAAGATCATTGTTCTGGTAGATGATGTCCTTTACACTGGGCGCACAGCGCGGGCCGCGCTCGATGCCGTCATCGACTTGGGAAGACCCCAGTTGATTCAGCTGGGGTCTTCCCAAGTC
>JAAYMI010000111.1 GCA_012521465.1 Bacillota bacterium
CCACACCTTCAAAGGAATTGGAAATGTCTTCGAGTTTCTGTAGACGCTTGATATACGTCTCTAGAGTCTCCCGCCGTGCCCCGGGCCGTGCCGCCGAGATTGAGTCGGCCGCAGCCACCAGCACTGCTTCTACGCTTTCGGCCTCTTGATCGCCGTGATGGCACGCAACAGCGTGGATTACAGCTGCGCTTTCCTTGTACTTCCGCAAAAGATCGACGCCGATTTCAACGTGCGTGCCCTCGACTTCATGATCCACCGCCTTGCCAATATCGTGCAGGAGACCCGCACGACGAGCCAGTCGGGCATCAACCCCCAGCTCGGCAGCCATAATGCCTGCTAGATGCGCCACTTCGATAGAGTGCTTCAGCACGTTTTGACCGTAGCTTGTCCGGAAACTCAAACGGCCGAGCAGTTTTACCAGCTCCGGATGGAGACCATGAACGTCAGCCTCCAGAGTAGCCTGCTCTCCTGCTTCGCGAATGACCGCATCTACTTCCTTACGGGCCTTTTCCACCATCTCCTCAATGCGGGCCGGATGGATCCGTCCATCAGCAATGAGCTTCTCCAGTGCAATGCGGGCAATTTCCCGGCGAATCGGATCAAAGCCCGAGAGAATTACCGCTTCTGGTGTGTCGTCGATAATGAGATCGATCCCTGTGAGAGTTTCGAGAGCCCGAATGTTCCTGCCTTCTCTGCCGATGATCCGGCCCTTCATGTCGTCGTTTGGCAAATTCACGACAGAGACAGTGGTTTCGGCTACATGATCAGCCGCGGTCCTTTGAATGGCCAAAGCGATGATATTGCGCGCCCGCTTGTCTGCCTCCTCGCGCGCTTCGGCTTCGATGTCACGAATCATCATTGCTGTTTCATGACGAATCTCCGCTTCCACGGTCTTGAGGATGAGCTCCCTGGCCTCCTCTGAGGAAAGGCCAGACAGGCGCTCAAGCTCCTGCCTCTGGGCATTCAACGTAGTCTCAATCTCCCGACGCAGCTGCTCTGCTTCCCGTTCTTTCTGGTGGAGCGAGGATTCTTTCTTTTCCAGAGCGTCGCTCTTGCGATCGAGAGCTTCTTCTTTCTGCATCAAACGTCTCTCAAACTGCTGCAGTTCGCTGCGCCGTTCCCGTGCCTCCCGCTCTGCATCGGCTCGGAGCTTATGAATCTCCTCTTTCGCCTCAACCAATGCTTCCCGTTTGAGTGCTTCCGCATCTCTCCCAGCTTCCTGCAGAATCCGTTGGGCTTCTTCCTCAGCAGAGCTGATCACTGCTTCCGCGAAGCGTTTGCGCACGAGATAGCCGACCGCGCCGGCAAGTGCAGCTACGATTGCATATTTCAAGAGTGCAATAAAAAGCGCGATATTCTTCACCTCCTACTGTGACAATTGAGCAAAGAAAGCCGAGTCAAAACTCGGCCTTACTCCATTTGCGCAGACCATTTACTCAGGATGTTATTCAGTTTCAGTCAGAAGATACAGCTGTCCGGTACTTACTACAGCCTTTCTTAATTTTAGTCCTTTTGCAGATCACTGTCAAGTACTTGGGTCACAGCCGCGTGAGCCGTCTGCCACCGGAAACCCCGCCGTTCCAGCAGGCTGTAGGCCCTCCGCAAACGCCGCTCACGGTCAAGGTTCTGATAGGCCGGAGCCCTCTGTAGGAGCAGGCCTTTCGCTAGTTCCAGCTCCACCTCTTCGGAATTGAGAACCTGGTCCACGATCGACGCAGGTATGCCTTTAGCAGTCAACTGGTGCCTCAACCCCACGTTGCCTGTCGGACGCAAACGGTTGCAGTGTTCCACGAAGTTCCGGGCGTAGCGCGCATCATCAACATACCCCATCTCCCTCAGGTAAGCCAAAACCTCTTCCACTATATAAGGCTCGTATTCAGCACTGAGCCGCTCTCGCAGCTCGTATTCGGTTCGATCCCTGGAAGTAAGCAGCCTGATCGCCCGCTTTTTCGCGGCCGTGTTATCTGGATTCATCCGTGATACTGCTCTCCTGGCCCGCGGCAGTTCTCAGCGGGAGACCGACGGCCTCGCGCACCCGCTGTTCTAGCTCTGCCAGCAGTTCCGCATTTTCCCGCAGATACTGCTTGGCATTCTCCCGACCTTGACCTAAGCGCAGGTCTCCGTAGGAGTACCAGGCACCGCTCTTGTTGACCAAATCCAAAGAAGCAGCGAGATCCAAAACATCCCCTTCCCGGGAAATGCCTTCGTTATAGATAATGTCAAATTCGGCTTCCTTAAAGGGCGGCGCCACCTTGTTCTTCAAGACTCTCACCCGCGTACGGTTCCCGATCACTTCCGTACCCTGCTTCAGGGTATCAATTCGGCGAATGTCGAGGCGGATTGAGGCGTAGAACTTCAGTGCTCTGCCACCGGGAGTTGTTTCAGGATTGCCGAACATGATCCCGACTTTTTCCCGCAGTTGGTTTGTGAAGACGACAATGCAGCTCGACTTGCTGATTGCACCAGTCAGCTTGCGCAGGGCCTGCGACATGAGGCGCGCCTGCAGGCCCACATGGGTATCACCCATCTCGCCCTCGATTTCCGCCCGAGGAACCAGGGCCGCAACAGAGTCGATCACCACAACATCGACTGCCCCACTGCGCACGAGATGTTCCGCGATCTCCAGCGCCTGCTCAGCATGGTCAGGTTGAGAAATGAGGAGGTTGTCGATGTCGACGCCCAGCCTGCGGGCATACATGGGATCGAGTGCGTGCTCTGCATCAATCATGGCAGCAATCCCGCCTGCCCGCTGAGCTTCTGCCATAATGTGCAGCGTCAAAGTAGTCTTCCCCGATGATTCGGGACCGTAGATCTCCACTATCCGTCCGCGGGGGATTCCGCCCACCCCAAGCGCAATATCTAGCGACAGAGAGCCTGTAGGGATAACCTCGAGACCCTGCGCCGCGCTCGATTCACCCAACCGCATAATTGAGCCTTTGCCGAACTGCTTCTCAATCTGCAAGACAGCCGTGTCCAGCGCCTTCTGTCTATCGGACATACTGTTTACCCCTTTCCAGAAAGAAACATGTGTTCGATGAGTAATTACAGAAAAAGGAGAAAGCCGCTGACCACCACATACCAGCGATTTTCCCCTGGAGCGAACGTCAAGCAATCACCGATCCCCTGCGATGGTGGTTACCGAATCTATAGTTGTGTTTCGACATCACTGCGGCGAATCCTGCCCACTGGGGTAAATGTTCGCTGCAGGGAAAAGCCAGATCCGAAGCCAGAAACATGGACTCCGTCAACAGCCACTAGCTCGAGCTTTCCCAGGGCATTGCGGGCATAGTGCAGAAGCGCAAGACTGTAGGGAAGCGGCTCGCGCGATTGAAAGCCGCGAATTCC
>JAAYMI010000112.1 GCA_012521465.1 Bacillota bacterium
CAGGGCCATGATTCTGGAACCCAAATTGCTCATCGCCGACGAACCTGTGTCCATGCTGGATGCTTCCGTGCGGGTGGAAATTCTCCAGCTCCTCCGGAAGATTCAGTACGATCACAACTTGGCGATCATCTATATTACCCATGACCTGTCCACTGTGAGATACTTCTCAGAGCGGATCTTCTCCATGTATGGTGCCAAGATTATTGAGAAAGCCGCGACGCAGGCCCTGCTGAAGAATCCGCTGCATCCGTACACTAGAGCCCTGTTCGAGGCCACCTCGGATCCAGATGTGAACAACCTGAAGACCTTCAAGGAGGTTCCCACCGGCGAACCACCCAGCCTCATGAACCCGCCCAGCGGGTGCCGCTTCCACCCGCGCTGCTCGAAAATGATCAAGGGGCTGTGCGATCGAGAGATTCCGCCGGAGTTTCAGGTGACTGAAGACCAATCTGTGGCGTGCTGGCTGTACCGCGAGTCATGAACCGCGAAGTGCGGCAGATGATTCTGGGCGGGTCCATGCTGGTCGTGGGGTGGCTAGTTCTGTTAGGCATAGTCGTGGAAGTTATCCCATCGCATGTCGTGTTGAGCCTAGCGGCCTACTGCTTGACTTTAGTCGGATTTATGGTCGGAGTCATTGGTGCTATCGCCAAGATCCGCGCCGATAGATCTAAAGATAATTACTAGCCACAAGCCTGGGAGAGGCACATCATTTGACTGATGTGCCTCGCTTTTTTATGCCAGCGCCGCTGCGTAGACCTCGACAGTACGGCTGCCCATGAGCTCAAGGGAGAAGTTCTCTTCCGCGATTTGGCGGGACTCTTTCCTCAACGCCAGAAGCTTGCCTGAATTTGCGATCTGCAAGATGTCCCGCACTAGGTCGGCGGGATTGGGCCGGGGCAGCCGATACTGGGGAAACGCGTCCACAGCGTAGTTGAGTTCTGCAAGCTTTGCCCGTGTCACCATTCCCCCGTAACCATGTCCAATCAGCATACCGACACTACCGCAGGCCATAGCCTCTCTGAGTGAGCGCCCATGGGCGAAAGTGATATGGCTTTCCTGCAGTGCTGGAACAGGATCATCAACCCATCCCTGCAGCGTTATATTCTTTATTTGCACATCCGCTTCACCCAGGGCAGCGAGGCAGATGTGAGACGGTAAGTTAGGAGCAGCCGCATCCAAGACCTGAAGCCCGCGGCCGAGCCGCCCGTTTACACGTCCATACCACAGGACTCTGATCTCGCGGCCTGGGTTCGAGTCAAAGCTTTCCGGCCCGGGCCTGAAAACCGCCGTATCTATCCCGTTCGGGATAATCACTGCCTTCTCTGCCCACGGCCCCAGATAGCGCGCCTGCGCAGGACCAACCGCGATGATTCGCTCTGCCTTAGCCAACACATCCCAGTAAAACGCCGCCCATAGATAGACGGAATGCAGGGTAACAACTAAAGGGATCTGCAGTCTTTGGGAAGCAGCCAGGGCAGCCTTGAAGGTCAAAAAGGAGTGGGCGTGGATTAGATCGCAGCGCGCTGCTTCCGCAATTTCCGAGAGCTCCTCATCTTGCTGGTAGTCCCAGATGTTGATGCCGCCCAGGCGCCTTTTTAGAGCTTCGGCCTGTGTCTCCGAAACGAACTCAGTTTTCAAGAACGCCGCGCTAACCTCGATTGCGTTCCGCAGGCAGTACCGTATCAAGTCGGCGACATGGGTCATAAGCCCGCTTTGGCACAGAATAGACGTCATGAGAACCTTCATGTTTACCTCCTACCCTGCTGCAGCACAGACCCAGCGGATCCATGTACACCTATGACCCGATATAGATGAGGGCAAGAATCACCAAGATGAGGCTCACGAGTATCACGAGGTTTACGTCTAGTCCTGGATACACAGTCTTTTCCTCCTCCGCATTGATCTTCCGGTCACACCGGTCATATGTAACACTATGTTGCAGTTGCGGCAAAGGGTATGGTCCTCTCTACCTATCTCGCGATCAGCAGGAATTCTAACTCAGTACGGCAGTATTTACGCCGTCATATTCTGTAGTAATCATTCCATCAACACAAGGAGGACCAACCATGAACAGTTCCGAGACTCCCGGCGAACCTCTCAACATCTTGATGCTCGTTGATTCCCTCGGCATCGGAGGGACAGAAACCCACGTTCTGGCTATCGCTCAGATCCTCGTTAAGCGCAAGCACAACGTAATCATTGGCACACGGGGCGGTCCCATGGCAGCGCGCTTCCAGCAGGCCGGACTGGAAATTGCCACGATGCCGTTTCAGACTGATAACCCCCTTTACACGAACTATACGGCCCTCCTAAACCAAACCCGCGACCTCGTCAAGGAGCGGAACATCCACGTAATCCATGCCCATCAGATTGCAGGTCTCAAAGTGGCGGCTCAGATATCCCAGGAACTGCTAGTTCCCCTAATCTTTACGGTACACGGCATGTTCTACCCCCGCCGCCGCCTCCAAGGCCTGATTGACAGCTGCGCCCATGTCATAGCCGTGAGTCCGCCGGCTGCGCGGTGGGCCAAGAACCACTTGGGTGTCTCGACCAAGCAGTTGAGCGTGATTCCCAACGGAATCGACATCAATCATTTTAGGCCAGGGGCCGCCCCCAACTTCAAACAGGAGCTCGGCATGGAGCCCGAGGCGCCCCTCGTTACGCTCTGCAGCCGAATAGCCTGGGGCAAGACCCGGGTAATTGAGGATGCAGTATATGCCGTGGAAGATCTCCACGACCAAGAGGGCGTTCACCTGGCTTTGGTGGGCAGTGGGCCGGACAGTCCATTCGTGCATGCCCTGGCAAACATGGTAAACCAACGGCACGATCATGACATTATTCACCTTACCGGTGCTCTGCTTGATCCGGTAGAGGCCTATCGAGGCGCGGATATTGTAATCGGCACTGCTCGGGTGGCACTGGAAGCCATGAGCACCGGCAGACCAGTGATCGCGGCAGGCAACGCTGGTTACTTTGGTCCCGTTACCGCGCAAAACTTCGCCCACGGCTGGCAGGTCTATTTCGGCGACCACGACTTCATCAGCCTACAGAGCAAAACCAGGCTGCAGAAGGATATAAGGGACGTACTGCACAAGCGGCCCAGCACCGATCAAGAAGTCCTCCGCCGGCTGGTAGCGTCCCACTTCCGGGTGGAAACGGTGGCCTCCGCAATCGAGGAACTGTATTATCAGGTGCAGCAGGGTGAAGCCCGGGCAAAGGTGATAGAGATCCGTGAGCCAGCCGCGCCGCCACAGACCGCGGCAGCAGCCTCGAGGCAGCCCGCCTCTGATCGCATTCCCTCAGCAGCGGCACCCAAGCGACAGACTGACCTCGAGCGCCCTTTAGTGAGCGTCGTCATTCCCACCCACAACCGCGCCCAGTTCCTCGACGACTGCCTCGCTTCTGTGTTCGCACAGACATATCGGCCCCTCGAGGTAATCGTGATCGACGATTATTCCACCGATGACACAGCTGCCGTGATGGACCGCTGGCAGAAAACAGCACAGGAGGCTGCCGACCTGACACTGGTCTATCATCGCCTGTCCCGCAACCTCGGCTTTGCCAGGGCGGTTACAATCGGCTACATGCTGGCTCAGGGAGAGTTTATTGCCAACCACGACTCCGATGACATCAGTCATCCAGACCGCATCACCCAACAGGTACAGTTTCTGCAGCTCAACGAAGACTACAGCCTAGTCGGAACCAACTATGAGGTTTTTACTGATGACTACACCCAACGCAGGAAGTCTTACTTGGTTCGCTACGACAACAACATTGTCAGCTGCTATCGAGCTGGAAATCACTGCGTCTGTTTCGGGTCCCTTGTCATGCGGCGGCAGGTAGTCGAACGCCTGGGTGGGCCCGCTGCGTTCATGCAGGGTGCTGAAGACTATGAGTTTGTCGCCCGCGCCATTGTGCAGGGTTTCAATGTACAGAATCTCCGCACGCCCCTCTACTTCTACCGCGAACACGGCCAGCAGCGCTCCAAGGAATACTACGGCGTGCGCACCGCCATCTCCAGCCATGTTGTAGAGGGTGGTGAAGGAGCATGATCAACCGCCGAGTGCTGTACATCGGCTGGGTAGGGTTTGGAAATCACGGAGATGATATCTGCCGAGATGTCTTTATGCAGCGTTTCGGAGCGGCAGTTCGGCAGTGTGGGATAGATCTGGACGTGATTGCCCTCTACCCTTCCCGGTTCGATGAGTTCACCCTCGCCCGCATCAACCCTGACCTCGTTGTGCTGGGAGCTGGGTCCCTGTTCGAGCTGGTCTATCTACGGCCTCTCAGTCTGGCTCAACAGGCCGGGATTCCCACGGCAATTTGGGGCTCTGGCTATGACAGCACCGCTGAGGAACCGGAAATTCCTCACGACTTAGCCTATGCAATCCGCCAGGTGGTGGCGGAGTCGCAGGTGGTGGGTGTGCGCGGGCCTTATACCGTTAGGGCGCTGGAAAGTGTGGGCGCGGTTCGCGAAGATCTACTGGTAACAGGGGATCCAGGCCTCTTGTGGTCACCTGATCCGCTCGACACCTTAGAGCCTGGTAGTGGAAGTGTACCCCAACTGGCAGTAAACTGGGGCACTGCCTATAACAACGTCCTGGGCAAGAACGAACAGCGGGTAGCTGCAGCTTTGGCCGAGGTGCTGCGGGATGCAGCGGCCAACTTCCGTCTGCTCCTCTACCCCATGTGGCACCGGGATATCGAACCCTGCCTGGCGCTGGCGAACTCCATCGGCTGGCCGGACCGCGTCCGGGTCATGACAGAAGTTCCCAGTCCGCAGGAACTTCA
>JAAYMI010000013.1 GCA_012521465.1 Bacillota bacterium
AGGCTGTCTACCCCACACAGGCTGGACTGCCCCGAGGACACTATTACGGGCCCAGTACACTGAGCCAAGATGGTTCCGTGATCTATCTCTTCCAGTTTGGCATCCCGCAGGGGCCGATCCCCGTCAAGGGAATCCACAACCAGGTCAAAAACGTGAGCGTCTTGAAGTCTGGGGAGCGGCTGCAGTACGACAAACTGGGCGGAGCAGGCTGGCTCAACATCCCCGGTATTCTCTGGATTGACCTACCGGAGAAGTTGTGCGATGCTCCTGCCACCGTAATAAAGGTAGAGCTGGAAGGAGCCTTGAACCTGTACAGGGAAGAGGGAAGTACGATCACTGACAACGTGTGATGCACGATGATAAGCCAAGGCGCGGGTAGACGGCACGGTCTACCCGCACTGTTACTATGTTGAATTTTTCACAAAATCCATTGACAGGGGTAGGTAAGAGTGATACGCTTAAGTTGATTTTATATAGGAGGGAGGAACGGGTGATGGGAAGGCTCGGACTGGGTGAGCTGATCTTGATTTTAGCCATCGCTCTGGTGGTCTTTGGGCCGGCGAAGCTGCCGGAAATCGGCAGAGCAGTGGGTAAGGGGCTGCGGGAGTTCAAGAATGCTACAAAGGGCCTCGACTCAGCAGATGAACCATCAGCGAAAAGCGACTAGATATTAGATAACGATGTTTAGGGAACGCAGATTGGTGGATGTGCATGTTGAACTGGCGGCGCGGCAGACACACTAACGCAGAGGGCATGACTCTTGTTGAGCATTTGGCAGAGCTTAGAACGCGGCTCATTATTTGCGTCCTTACTCTGGTAGTCGGTGTTGTGGTGGGGTTTTACTACTCTCCTCCGATTGTCGAGTTTGTGACCAGACTCCCAGGTGAGCTCGTCTATCTCTACCCCGGCGAGGCCTTTTTTGTGCACCTTAAAGTGGCTTTAGTCGTCGGGATCATCCTCAGTTCACCGGTTATATTGTACCAGGCAGTCCGTTTTGTTGTTCCGGGCCTTCTGGACAACGAGCGGCGTATCTTGTACCTGGGACTGCCCATATCTCTGGTCATGTTTGCACTGGGCATTGTCTTTGCCTATGAGGTGATCTTGCCGCTGGCTTATGCCTTTTTCCTCGGCTTTGGCACCGAGTCGCTGCAGCCCATGATCTCCATTGGCAATTACGTATCCTTTGTCCTAGGACTAGTTCTGCCTTTCGGCGTAGTGTTCCAACTTCCTTTGTTTGTTGTCATTCTGACCAGCGCAGGGATCTTAAGCCCGAGAACGCTAGTGCTGTACAGGAAGTACTTCATTCTGGTCATTGTGATGGTGGCTGCGGTTCTGACTCCGCCCGATGTGATTTCCCAAGTACTGATGGCACTGCCCATGCTTGTTCTCTATGAGATAAGCATCCTATTGGCCAAGCTCATCATCGGCCGCAGAGAGGGACGGCAGCAAGAGTAACACTCTTTTTTTGACCATGATTGTGAATGAGAGCACAATATCTATCTGATCTGGTCAGTCCAGCCAGTTATCGATATCTATTTAGATGTAAATAAAAGAAACGGAGGCGCATGTAAGTGGAAGACAAGAAAAAAGTACTTACGCGGAGAGACTTTTTGGTCAGTGCCGGGGGAGCCGCAGCCGGCCTTGCCTTGGCCGCCAGCGGTCTCGGGATTTTGGCACCAAAGGCTGAAGGCGCCATGGTGGACCTTCCTGAGTATCCCTGGACAGACTACTTCAACAAGCCGCTAGATGTTGAGGCAGTGCGGGCCAAAGGTACGGCCTACTACAACCAGGGACTGGGCTGTGCCGAAGGCGCGTTTAGGGCTCTTTTAGAAGAACTGGGCGAGCCTTTCAGCTATGTGCCATCGCAGATCATGAACTTCGGCAAGGGCGGAGTAGTGGCCTGGGGGACGCTCTGCGGTGCCCTGAATGGTGCAGCAGCAGCTGTTTCCTTAGTGTTTGGCGGCCAAGCGATGACCATGATTGTCAATGAACTCCTGGCTTGGTACAGCGCCACGGCTCTGCCTCTCAACCTTGAGCACCGCAGCGTTGCCGGGAACCCACTCTGCCATGCGTCCATCGCCAACTGGTGTAAAGTGTCTGGGAAAAAGGCCAGCGAGAGAGGCCCCCGCTGTGCTGCATTGACTGGTGATGTTGCTGCGCAAGCTGCGATGTATATGAACCAAGTCTTGGAGGGCACCTTTGTACCTGCCTTTGCCATGTCTGAAGAGACAAAGGCTTGCTTCGACTGCCACGTCGGTGGCTATGCCGACGATACTCTGGGCAAGATGGACTGCAAAGGCTGCCACGAAGGTCACTAAAGCGTGTTTTGCAGACCACTGAGGAAAGCGCGGCGCGCTTTCCTCAGTCCTTCCAGTCGCTGTTGGCTTTATACGAGGTGGAGTAGGTGCTATGGCAGATAAGAAAGCAAAGGTTATTATTGTGGCGCTGCTGCCTGTACTAGTCTTGGGGTGGCTGGCATTCCGGGCTTTTGAAAACTCAGCGGCGTATTACTACACTATCTCAGAGGTGCTGGTCCAGGAAATGCGGGATCAAAAACTGCGCATCAAAGGAAAGCTGGTCAAGGATAGTGTAAACTACGATCCCAGCATCCCGCTGTTGGAATTCTCCCTGGCAGATCAGGATTCTCAGGTGGATGCTGTCTATGCCGGAGTGCTTCCCGACAACTTTCACCACGCTGACGAAGTGATTGTGGAAGGGAAGTTTAACTCGCGCGGGCAGTTTACCGTCAGCAAATTGATGCTGCAGTGTCCATCCAAGTATGAAGGAGAAGACTAGTGCACTACATCGGACTTATCTCCCTCTATGCAGCTTTTGGTTCTACTTTATTGGCCCTTTTCTATGGAGGGCGCGCAAGCAGCAGCCAGCCTAAGCTGGCCCGCAGAGCGAACCTTATCTCGATTCTGGCTGCTGCTGCCAGCACGTCAGCCCTGGCCGCCGCCTTCCTCACCAATGACTTCCGTCTAGCCTATGTGGCCCGCAACTCCGCCCGGAGCCTGCCGCTCATCTACAAACTCAGCGCGGTTTGGGCCGGGCAGAGCGGCTCGCTCCTTTTGTGGCTCTTAATCCTTTCCCTCTTCTCCCTGGCTGTGCAGCGATCGTGCAGGCTGCGCGCAGAAGAGCTCGATATACCAGTCAATGCGGTGCTTGGCGTAGTGCGGCTGCTGTTTATTATTCTCCTCCTATTTGTCACCTCACCTTTTGAGGTCCTGCCCGATCCGCCCCATAATGGCTCAGGGCTGAATCCGATGCTGCAGAGCCTTGGTATGGTTGTGCATCCGCCTCTGCTTTTTATTGGCTTCAGCGGTTTTGCAGTGCCTTTTGCCATTGCCGTCTCCAGGCTATGGGTGGGAGATAGCGACTCAGCTTGGCTGGAAACGGTACGTCCTTGGGTGCTGTTGGCGTGGGTGTTTTTGACTGCTGGGATCGTTACGGGAGGGCAGTGGGCTTACAGCGAGCTGGGCTGGGGCGGCTACTGGGCATGGGATCCGGTGGAAAATGCCTCCCTGTTTCCCTGGCTCACTGGTACGGCCCTACTCCACACACTGCTGCCTAAAACGGGGATCCCAGCCCGCAAGTGGTGGTGCTGTGCGCTGATTGTCCTTTCTTTTTCCCTGACCATCTTTGGGACCTTCCTTACCAGGAGCGGAGTGCTGGACTCGGTGCATGCCTTCTCTGGAGGAGCGGTGGGCTCCATCTTCTTAGCAGTGCTGGCAGTGCTCCTTGTTTTTTCCTTCGGCCTGGCGTGGCTGCGGCGCGACTGCCTGCGTGAAGCAGGTTCTGAAAGAGGATCCACCTCGCCCTTAGCATCAGCTGTGCTGATCGGCAATATCCTCCTCCTTCTTCTGCTCGGGGGAGTGTTATTTGGCACCATGTTTCCTCTGCTGTCCCGCACCCTAGCGGGAAGGGAGATCGTGCTGGATGAGAGCTTTTTCAACCAGGTGACGGTGCCGTTCTTCTTAGCTCTTGTCTTTCTCATGGGTTTAGCTCCCGTTTTGGCAGGGAGCAGTGGAGGCTGGCCTGGAGTGCTAAAGCAGGCATGGCTGCCGCTTGTTTGCGGAAGCGCGGTAGGTCTGTATGTTACCTTTGCAGTCGGTGGGGGTGAAACTGCCGCTTTGCCCTTCGGAATCGCCGCTTGCGGGCTCGCAGCACACTTGCGAGTGCTGCTGGGCCGCCAGCCAAGGTTCAGCATAGGCTGCACTTTGGTGCATATCGGACTCCTGGTGATACTCGTTGGAGTTACCGGTTCTTCGGTTTACACCGATGACATCTTTGTGTCAGTGGAGCCCGGGCAGGCAGTGGAATTCGGCAGTTACGCACTGAGCTACCCCGGCTTAACACCCCGCTACGGGGTGGATCGCTACACGGTGGGAACCACGTTGAGCTTGTCCCGAGATGGTCGTGACGTGGGCAAGCTGACGTCAGAAAAGACCTTTTGGGAAAACCGCTCCCAGCCTTCCACCGAGGTAGGAATCTTCAGCACTTTTAAGGAAGATCTGTATCTTAACTTGGCCGGCTGGGAGGGTCAGACAGCCCAGCTTCATCTCCAGCGGTTTGCTCTGGTGAGCTGGATCTGGGGCGGCGCCTGGATAGTCTATCTCGGCGCAGCCATGGCTCTGGTCGGCCCAGTACGTGCAGCAAAACAAGGCAAGCAGGTGAAGGCGTGGGGGAGAAGAACGTTCTCGTAGTTCGGCACCTTAAGAAGCAGATCGGCGCCAAGCAGATTCTGAAAGACGTCTCTTTTCAGGCAGGGTTAGGAGAGCTGCTGGCTATCACGGGGGCGAACGGCGCTGGCAAAACCACCCTCCTGCGGATTATCGCTGGCCTCAGCCGAAAAAGCGGCGGCGAGGTGATCTGGAACGGTGGGAATATCGGTTATATTGCCCACCAGCCCATGCTCTACGGCAGCCTGTCTGTGCAGGAGAACCTCGCGTTTTTTGCGGAAATGTACGGTACCATGAGCCAAAGGCGGGTGCAGGAGCTTTTGGAGCTGGTGGACCTGTGGCTGTACCGCCTGGAGCCCGCTGCTGTACTGTCCAGGGGGATGCAGCAGCGCCTTGCAATCGCGCGGGCGCTGATGATTGCCCCCGCGCTGCTGCTGTATGACGAGCCTTTCACAAGCCTCGATGCAGATGGACGCGCCGTCCTGCGGCGCGTCCTGGCAGAGTACCGCCCCCGCACCGTTCAGCTGGTGATCACCCATGAGCCGCAGCACTTTGGCGAACTAGGATATCGCGAGATCCGGTTGAAGGATGGACGCGTCGTGGAGGGGGGAGACCGCAGTGCCTAGCTTCGTGCGCAAAGCGTGGCTCATCTACTGCAAAGATCTCAGGGAGGAGTTCCGCACCACGGACCATCTTCTCTCCACCCTCGTGTTCGGCACGATGCTGGTATTTGTGTTCAGCTTCGCCCTGCAGCTCGTCGAGGCTGCTCCAGAGGCGATTTTTCCAGCGGTGCTGTGGGTGAGCATTGTTTTCATGGCCATACTTGCCCTGCAGCGCTCGTTTGCCAAGGAAAAAGACAGCGGCGCCCTCGATGCTCTCCTCTTGGCGGCGGGTGATCGCAGCATCTTGTTCTACGCCAAGTTTCTCTACAGCCTCACCGTCCTGCTTCTGCTGGAGGTGATTGTGGTACCGCTCCTGTGGGTCTTTATGGGGGCGGCCGGAACCACGGTCCATATGCCGCTCTTTGTAGCCGCCGTGTTTTTGGGAAGCTGGGGCCTGGCGGCAGTGGGCACGCTTCTCAACGGCATCACCGTGCAGCTTCCTGGGGCGCGCCTCCTCTTTCCCATCCTCGCTTTTCCCCTCTTCGTTCCCCTCCTGATTGGAGCTGTGCTCTGCACGCAGGGGGCTTTAGTGGGAGAGACCAGGGCGGTCTTGGGCTGGCTGTATCTACTCGCTGCCTTTGACCTGGTGTTCACGATCGTGCCCCTGCTGTTGTTTGACTACGTCTTGGAGGGTTAGCTCATGAAAGACGCACTCAAAAGCCCCAGCTTTTGGATTCTTACCCTGATTATGCTCATCAACATTTCCGTGATCGTCTACTACGCCCCCGTCGAGAAGACCATGGGTATCGTGCAGAAAGTGTTCTACTTCCATGTGGCTTCAGCCTGGGTGGGTCTGCTGGCCCTCGCGGTGGTCTTTGCCGCCAGCGTGTACTACTTGTGGAAGCGGGCCGATCGAGCGAGCGTGCTGGCCTTGGCATCGGCAGAAATAGGGACGGTGTTCATCACCTGTACGCTTCTTACAGGGCCGCTCTGGGCTTACCCCATTTGGAATACGTGGTGGACGTGGGACCCGCGCCTGACCACTACACTGGTGCTGTGGTTCATGTATCTTGCCTACATTGCCCTGCACGGAGGGGACGGAACAGAGGCGAGAAAGCGTCTGGCAGCGGTGTACGGCATTATCTGCTTCGTGAACGTCCCGCTTGTTTTCTTCTCTACCCGCTGGTGGAGATCCATTCATCCTGTGGTAATCTCCAGTGAGGGCATGGGCCTCACTCCGAAGATGCGAGCTGCCATGTTCGTGAGCCTGGCAGTGTTCTCGCTGCTCTATGTGCACCTCCTTGCCATTCGCATGCGGGCCATTTCCCTGCAGCAGCGGGTTAAGCACCTTAAAGCCGAGCTTTTTGCCTAAGATACCCAATTTAGAGTAAGGTGGGATCAACATGACCTTTTTCCTCGCCGGTTACGCCGTTGTTTGGGCAGTTGTATTCGTGTACACCCTCATGATCAAGAACGGCCAGCGCAAGTTGGAGCAGGAACTGACTCTCCTGGAAGAGTTGGTCCATAGGCAGAATAAAGCCAGCTAAAAAGCTACCGGAGCCTCGTTGAGCGCTCCGGTATTTTATCTGCCAAGGGCAGGAAATTACAGTTGTGAGAAGAATGTTATAAGTTGTATGGCGAAAACAGCATACCATTTAGAACAGAGCCTGGTAGAGGGTATCCAGAAGCGTACGGGTGCTGTCGCAGCTGTATTCCCAGAACATGATGCCCAAAAGTCCGGCTGCTTTTAGGTAGGCGCACTTCGCTTTGAGAGATTCGGGATCGTCGTAGGTGATGAAGGTGGAACCGTCAAACAGCCAGGGTGCCTGGGCTTCCTCATCCCAATAGCGCACGAACCCGTTTTTATTAATGTACTTGGCAGCAAGCTCAGCGTACACGGGCCCGTAACCGCCGTTGGCCGGGCTCTGCTGGTACATCCCACGGTTCACGTTGGACACATCCGTCCACATCCGGGAGTAGAACGCCGCCCCAATCAGGAGCTTCTCCTTGGGGACGCCTGCCGCTGTGAAGATGCGCACCGCGTCTGCGGCGCTGCTGCGGTTAAGATCCCCAGATGGTGTGTAGAGGTTGGTATGGTGACCAGTGGTGTTCTGGAATCCGCCCCGCATGTCGTAGGTCATGAGCTGCACCCAGTCAAGGTACTTGTGTGCTTCGGCCATCTCGGTGCCGTCCACGAAGTACTGGCCGGCCCCGGCGGCGATGGTGAGCAGATAGCGGCGCCCATCCGCCTCTCCCTGGGCATCTAGGGCCTGGCGGAGCTCCTCCAAGAGCAGCGTGAAGGTATATCTATCCTCTGGACTGGCGTCTATTCCTGCCCATCCGTAGGTCGGATACTCCCAGTCAATGTCGATTCCGTCCAGTTTGTAAGTGCGGAGAATCTCCACGCTGGTTTGGGCAAACCGCTGGCGCCCTGCTGCCGTGGCCGCTGCCTCCGAGAAGCCGCCGGCACCCCAGCCTCCCACCGAAAGCAGGATGCCGATCTGGGGGTTGTACTCCCTGAGCTTTGGGAGGAAGTCCAGATTGCGGGTGTTTTCCACAGTCACCCGGCCGTCTTTCACATGGCCGAAGGCGATATTGATGTGGGTCATTTTCCGGGCATCTTCAGGCGTCACATCCGGCAGCGCTCTGCTTTGTACATAGCCGATGAGCAGATGCTTCTTTTGCACAACAGGCACCTCTTTCCAGCATAAATTTCATCACGGAATACTTCGGGAGCGGTTTCGCGAATCCTTTCGATTTTTACCAGGGAGGAAGGTACATGTCAGAAAAACGGAGATGGGGAGTGGTTCCAGAGCCGCAGCTCGTGTTTGGCCCCCGCTGCTACGCCGCGCAGCGGGCAGAGGGGCCGCTGGAGCTTGACGGCAGGCTGGACAAGGAATTCTGGGCCCACGCGCCCTGGAGCGAAGATTTCGTGGATATTGAAGGAGATATCCGTCCTAGACCGCCCAAGCGTACCCGGGCAAAGATGCTCTGGGACGATGACTACCTTTACATCGGCGCTCACCTAGAGGAGGACCAGATCTGGGCCACCATAACAGAGCGGGATGCGGTGATCTTTCACGACAACGACTTTGAGGTATTCATCGATCCCGACGGGGATACCCACAACTACTACGAGTTCGAAATGAATGCCCTCAATACAGTGTGGGATCTGCTTCTCCCCAAACCCTATCGCGACGGCGGGCCTGCCATCAACGGGTGGGACATTGCGGGACTGAAGACCGCTGTGCATATCGATGGCGAGCTGAACAATCCGCACGCGGATAACCGGGGCTGGAGCTTGGAAATCGCTATGCCCTGGAGAATCCTGAAGGAATGCGCTCCAGAAGGCCGCCCGCCCAAGGTGGGCGACATCTGGCGGATTAACTTCTCCAGGGTGGAATGGCAGGTCAAGGTGGAAGACGGTAGGTATGTGAAAGTCATCAACCCAAGAACCGGCCGGCCCTACCCGGAAGACAACTGGGTGTGGTCTCCCCAGGGGATCGTGAACATGCACTATCCAGAAAAATGGGGCTATCTAGTGTTCGCCGATGGGCCCTATGAGTTTTGCCTCAGCCGGGATGAACTCGTCAAGTGGGAACTTCGGCGCCTCTACTACCGCCAGCGGGCATATTACACTGCCCACGGGCGCTTTACCTCAGATTTTTCCCTTCTTAAGGGAGATGATGTGTGGACCATCACTCCCAAGATTGAGGTAACCACCAGCCTGTTTCAGGCACAGGTGCGCTCGGAAGACGGGTCCTACACCTGGAATATCCGGGAAGACGGGCTTGTCTGGAAGGAGGAAATTGCTTGAACCCATTCCAGCTGAGTGATGCCAGTTTGCAGCAGATCGAAGACAGGTTTCGCCGGAAGCAGGAACTGGCGCAAAGGCGCGGTGCCCAGCTGTTTGGCGTGTTTGAGGAACTGACTGATCCTGAAGAGATTGCCGCGCTGAAGTTCCTTTACGCCTACATGTCCTTAACGGACCTGGCAGACTACGACGGCGAGCTCTTCTTAAGCCACGTGCGGTACGCTCTGAAGGCCCGGGAAATCACCCCATGGGGAAGCAAGGTCTCTGGCAGCCTCTTTCTCCACTTCGTCCTGCCGTATCGCATCAGCAATGAGACCATCGAAGACTACCGACCTCATTTTCTGGCAGAACTACTGCCTCGGGTTGAGGGCCTTTCCATGGCAGATGCCATTTTGAAGATCAACCATTGGGCCCACGAAAAGGCGACCTATGAGGCCTCCGATCCCCGCACCGCTTCGCCCTTAACCCTGGTCCGCACAGCGAAAGGACGGTGTGGGGAAGAGTCGGCGCTGGTGGTGACCGCCCTCCGCGGTCTGTGCATTCCTGCCCGGCAGTGCTACACGCCGCGCTGGGCGCACACTGACTCTAACCACGCCTGGGTGGAGGCTTGGGCTGACGGAGAGTGGTACTTCCTCGGAGCCTGCGAGCCCGAACCCAGGCTGAACATGGGCTGGTTTTCCGGCCCGGCCCGCAGGGCCATGCTGGTCCACACCCGCGTGCCCGGCACAATCTATGACGGCCCGGAACAGCAAGTGCAGGTGGGCGATGACCACATCGAACTAAACCTCTTGGGCCGCTATGCCCCCACCCGCGATCTGACCGTGATTATCAAGAACGAGCGGGGAGAGCGGGTGGCCGGAGCTAACGTGGATTTCCAGGTGTTTAACTTCGGACAGTTTTCCACCATTGTGCAGCGCACAAGTGATGCCCGCGGCGAAACGCGCCTTACCACCGGACGCGGTGACCTGATGATCTTCGCTTCCTCTGGCAGGAGTTGGGGATTCACCCTAGCCCCGGCCGCTGGCGGCCCGATCGTGGAGGTTAGCCTCTCCACGGCGGAGCCGGAGGATGCTTTTGAGCTTACCATGGCACCCCCTCCCGAGCTGCCCGGAGAGGAGGTCCAGCCTACGGAAGCAGAGCGGGAGGCCAACAACGCCCTCTTGAGGTACGAAGACGAGGTGCGCACAGCCTACGAAGCCACCTTTGTGACTGAGGCCGAGGCGCGATCCCTCGCCCAAGAGCTCGGCATCGATGAAAACGGCACCGCCGACGTGCTGCGCAAAGCTCGGGGGAACAGCCGCCGCCTAGCCCAGTTCTTGACAGGTGCTGTACCCAAGTATGGCAGTTGGGCCCTGCGGATCCTGCAGGCCGTCTCGGCCAAAGATCTTACGGACACCTCCCCTGAGGTACTGCTGGACCATCTAGAGTACGCTCTCCAAGAGCACGGACGTTATCCTGACTGGGAGTTTGCCCAATACGTCCTCTGTCCGCGCATCTCCCTAGAAGTGATGCGGCCATACCGAGCTTATTTCCGCTCGAGCTTCAGCACCCAGGAGCAGGCGGAGTTCAGAGCGAACCCTGCCCGCATCGCAGCGTGGATTCGAGAGAACATCGCCGATGTGCCTCCGGGGAAGTTCCGGGGCTATCCCTCTCCCCGGGGAGTCTACGAATTGGGGCTCGCGGACAGCCATGCCCGGGAAATCTTGTTTGTTGCCCTGGCGCGGACGTTTGGGATTGCCGCCCGGCTCGACCCCGTAGATCGCCATCCCCAGTACCTGGTGGACGGCACTTGGGTCGATGTGCACCTAAGCAGCACAGCCAGGCAGCCCACTGATGAGAGCGGGGCGAAGGCGATGGTGCGGTTTCGCACGTTCACGCAGCCGATCGAGAAGTTGGAGTACTACCGCAACTTCACCCTCGCGCGGCTGGAGGACGGCACCCTCAAGACCCTGCGTTTTCGGGACTTAGATGAAGCGAGCTTCGATGAGAAGGACTTTACTTATCACCTTGAGGTAAGGCCAGGCTACTACTGGCTCATCACGGGAAACCGCCTGGCAGATGGCACCGTGCTGGTGCGGGTGCAGCCCTTCCGGGCCGCAGCCGGAGAAACCACAACCGTGGATCTGGTGCTGCGGAATGAGCCCAGAGCGAGAGCAGCCCTGGGGCGCATGGTGGAAGTTGAGCTGCAGACCCTGGCTGGCCAGGAAGCGGCCCTAGGCCCTGCACACTGGTCAAACGGCATGCTCCTAACTTGGATCGAACCGGACCGGGAGCCCACCAAGCACCTTGTGCGGGAGCTTGGGGAGCTGAAAAGAGAGTATGAGACCCGGGGCCTCGCGGTGGTGCTGGTCTTAGGCGAGGACCAGCTCGCCCATTCCTTTGACCCCCAATCCTACACTGACCTGCCTCAGGGGACAGGATTTTACTTGGATAGGGGGTATCAGGGCCTAGCGCGCGTGGAAAAGGCGTTGGGTGGGGGGATCCCCCGCAGCTACCCAATCGTGCTGGCCGTAGATGCGCAGGGGAATGTTGTCTATTCATCGACAGGATACCAGATCGGCACCGCTGTGCAGGTCTTAGAACATGTCAGAAGGGAATGAAGCTCATGTATTTTACCGTAGAAAAGGCTGAGAGGTATATCCAGGATCTTAAGGCGCACATCTATGAAGCAGAGCGCAATTTGGAAGTGTTCAAGCACTGGCCAGAGGACGTGAGAGGAGCGCACCGCCCCGAGTTTGATGACAGCCAGTGGCAGGAGTTTAAGGTGGGAAGCTCCTGGGGAGGCCGAGATCAGACCCACTGGTTTAGGACAACGACTGTTGTCCCTGAGGAATGGCGCGAAGGTAAGGTGGCTCTCTACCTTGCTGTGGGCGCGGGTCAGGCAGGCGGCCTCAGAGGTGCCGAGTCCCTGGCGTACATCAACGGACTGCCGGTACAGGGCCTCGATGCCAACCACGCTGAAATCCTGATTCTGCCGGAGTGGAAAGAGGCAGGCGAGATTCACCTGGCCATCAAAGCGTTCAGCGGGCTGCAGCATGAGATTCGCTGGTTTTACAAAGCAGCCCTGGTGAAGATTAATGAGGCCGCCGAGGATTTCTACTTCCGCGCCTCTACTGTGCTCGATGCAGTAAAAGTGCTGCCGGAAAATGACTTTATCCGCACCAACCTCTTAAGCCTTCTGAACCAGGCCATAAACACTACTGATTTCCGCGCCCCCCGCTCAGCGGAGTTCTATGCTTCCATTGCCAGGGCAAACCAAGAGCTGAAGGAAGGCCTCCAAAACCTCAAGGAGAAGTCGGGCAGACAGCCCGTGATCACCGCGGTGGGCCATTCCCACATTGATGTGGCGTGGTGGTGGCAGCTGAGACACACCCGGGAGAAGGCGAGCCGCACTTTTTCCACTGTGAACCACCTCATGGAGCAGTACCCTGAGTACTTCTTCCTCCAGAGCCAGCCTCAGCTGTACGATTACATTAAGGAAGATTACCCCGAGATTTACGATCGGATCAAAGCACGAGTCAAAGAAGGAAAGTGGGAAGTGACGGGTGGAACCTGGGTAGAGATGGACTGCAACGTCACCTCCGGTGAATCGTTGGTCCGCCAGTTCCTGCTGGGGCAGAAGTTCATGGAACGGGAATTTGGCGTGCGCTCCACGGTGCTGTGGCTGCCGGATGTGTTTGGCTATTCATGGGCTCTGCCGCAGATCATTAAAAAGAGCGGGCACAAGTACTTCATGACCACGAAAATCAGCTGGAGCCAGTACAACCGCCCCACCTACGACACTTTTCGGTGGCGGGGAATTGACGGCACAGAAGTCCTTACCCACTTCATCACCACCACCGAGTCTCACCAGCCCCGCTTCTACACCTACAACGGCAATCTCAATCCCAAGAGCGCAGTGCGGAGCTGGGAGCACTACCAGCAGAAGGACATCAACGATGAGCTCCTCTTGGCGTATGGCTACGGCGATGGGGGCGGCGGCCCAACCAAAGAAATGATCGAGACGGGGCTGAGGATGCAGGAACTGCCGGGCATACCCGAGATCAGGTTTGGCAAAGCGGAGCCTTTCTTCGCGCGCTTGGAAGAGCGGGTTCAGGGTAACGACCGCCTGCCAGTGGTGGATGGGGAGCTGTACCTGGAGTATCACCGGGGGACCTATACATCTCAGGCCCGTACCAAGCGGAACAACCGCAAGAGCGAGATCATCCTCCATGACGTGGAGCTGTTCAACGCACTGGCTCTGCAGAAAGTGCCTGGGCACTATTATCCGCAGGAGGAAATCAATGCGAACTGGAAGACAGTGCTCCGCAACCAGTTCCACGACATCCTGCCCGGATCGTCCATTGCCGAAGTTTACCAGGACAGCGAAGCGGAGTATGCCCAGGTTCTCAGCAAAAGCCAAGAGCATCTGGAGAGCGCGCTGCAGGCTGTGGCCAGCCGTGTTGTGATGGACGGAGAGAAGATCGTGGTGTTCAACTCCCTCTCCTGGGAGCGGGGCGGCACTGCGATTCTGCCGTGGACTCCTGAGCTTGAGGGGAAAGTGTTCGTGGATGACGATGGCACGAGGCTGGAGGCACGCCTTGTGGAAGCGCCGTCCGGCAGAGTGGTAGAAGTTGAGGTGCCGTGCATCCCCGCTTTGGGCTACAAAGTCTTTCGGGTGCGCCCGGAAACGGAAGTCTCAGCGCCGGCCGAAACCAGTGCAGGCCAGGCAGTGCGCCTTACCGGCAGCACTATCGAGTCACCCTACTACCGCATTGTGCTGAATGAGGCGGGGCAGATTACATCCCTGTTTGACAAACAGGCAGGACGGGAAGTCCTCCCCAAGGGAGCGCTGGCCAACGTGATCGAGGCGTTCGAGGACCGGCCCATGTACTGGGACGCCTGGGATATTGACATTTACTACCGGGAAAAGCCCTATCCTGTGCAGCACCCAGTTAAGTGGGATGTACTGGAGAATGGGCCAAGCCGCGTGGTGATTGGATTCGAATGGCCGTTCCTAAGTTCCACCATCAGGCAGCAGCTGATCGTCTACGCCAACCGGCGCCGGATTGACTTTAAGACGGAGGTTGACTGGCACGAGCACCAGATCCTGCTCAAGGCCGCATTTCCTGTAGACGTGCGCAGCACCAAGGCAACCTATGAAATCCAGTTCGGCAACGTGGAGCGCCCCACCCACTGGAATACAAGCTGGGACTATGCCAAGTTTGAAACGGTGGCCCACAAGTGGGTGGACCTCTCCCAGCGCGACTTCGGCGTGAGCCTCTTGAACGACTGCAAGTACGGCCACGACGTGAAGGATAACGTCATGCGTCTTACCCTTTTGAAATCCGGGATTGAGCCAGACTCCAATGCTGACCACGGGCACCACGAGTTCATCTACAGCCTTCTGCCCCACAGCGGCGATTGGTATGAAGGGCAGACCACCAAGGAGGCCTATGAGCTGAACTTCCCACTGCGGGCGGTCTATGCTGACAGCTCGGCAGGTCTGCTTCCCAGTACAGACAGCTTCATCCAGGTCAAGGGCGAGAGCGTGATTCTGGAGACAGTGAAAAAGGCAGAGGACGATTCCAGTTTGGTGCTGCGCTGCTATGAATACGGCGGCCGCTCATGCCGTGCTGAAGTTGAGCTCTGCTTCCCGCCCACGGCCGTACAAGAATGTAACTTACTGGAAGAGGCGGAACTGGACATCCCGTGCACTGGGCGGACGTTCAGCTTTGAGCTGCAGCCCTACGAGATCAAGACCTTCAAGATCAGGTGAGTGCGCAGCAAGCGACTTTGTAAAAAATGCTCACAGGCAAAAGGAATCCTTAATATTTTGTGGAAGACCATTGTAATGGTATGGCAAAAAGCCGAACCATTGGTGTTTGTGGTTTGGCAAAGAGGTGAGTGTTGGTGGCGACCAGAGACGCCGAATTTAACGACCGCAAAATGCTGTACAGACAGACTAAGGACTACATTCTCGAGCAGATCCAGCAGGGTACATACGGTCCGGGGGAACTCATTCCGCCGGAGCGGGAGCTTGCGGAACAGCTCAAAATCAGCCGATACACAGTACGCAGAGCGATTCAGGAGCTTGTGGGTGAAGGGATTCTGCACCGTGTCCAAGGGAGCGGCACTTACGTGACGGAGCCGGCCAACACTCCACAGCGGTACTATACGTTGGGTATTGTGATGCCCTTCTCCGACGCGGAGGTGGAAATGTGCCTTCTCAACGGTATGCAGAAGGCTCTGCGGGACACCGGCTTTTCCATGACCATTCGCGGTACCGGCAACAGTGCCGACCGCGAATGGGAAGAGGTGCAGCGCCTAAAGGAAGAAGGGGTCCGCGGTTTGATAATAATGCCCAGTGAAGAGGAGGACGCCGGGCGCAGCGCCGCAGCCTTAAAGCGGGAGGGATTCCCCTTTGTGCTGATTGACCGCAAAGTTTACGGCTGCGAGACCAACTGCGTCATGTCCGACAACATCCAAGGTGGTTACCTCAGCGCGAAATACTTGTACGAGTTAGGGCACCGCCGCATCGCGTTTGTGAAGCACAGCAGTGACAACACCAGCAGCGCCAAGGATCGCTTTGTGGGCTACCGCAAGGCCTGCCGCGAAAACGGGCTGGGAGAAGGCACTCTCTTTGCTTTTGATTACCGCAACGGTGAAGAAGAGCTGCGGCAGTTTCTCCTCGCCCGCGAGTATACTGCTTGCGTAGCTGTGAACGGCTACGTAGCGGTGGATATTGTGAAGGCGTGCCGCTCAGCCAACCTGGTGATCCCCGGGGACTTGTCCCTGGTGGGGTTTGATGACCCTGGCGTTCTCCAGCATTTGGAAGTTTCCCTGACTACAGTGATTCAGCACACCGAGATGATCGGCTACCGGGCGGTGCGTCTCTTGGTGGAAGAAATCCAGAACCTCGAGAAGTACGGCCGGGATTACATCCGCAGCTACACACAGTGCTACTATCCTGTCCGCCTGGTTGAGCGGCAGTCGTGCCGCAGGCTGGACTGATGGAGATGGAGGTGCAGCATGGGCAGAACGGCAAGAGTGCTCTGGGGAACGCTGCTCATTGTCTGGCTGTGCGTTTTCCCAAGGGCCGTCGCAGAGGATTACAGCTTTGTCGATGACATCGCCGGCTTTGAGGCAGTAGTGGATTACGGGACCTATCTGGAATCCTATCTTGCCCAGGGGGCTGCGCGCCCAAACCGCCAAGTTATCGTCCTTGGTGACCGCTATGCCCGCACCAACATGCATGTGGAGCTGGTTTTCTCTGAGGAGTATCGCGACCACGCGGTGCTCACGGAGGAGCGGGGCTTCATTGAATGGGATGTCTACGTGCAGAGTCCCGGTCTCTACAACATTGAGGTTGCCTACTTCCCCGCTGAAGGCCGGGGAACAGCCATTGAACGGGCTCTGGAGATTAACGGCGAGCCGCCGTTTGACGGCGCGAGCTACCTGGTGTTTCCCCGCATCTGGGGCGATGCGGAATCGATCCGTACAGACAACCAGGGGAACGAGCTTCGCCCTGCTCAGAAGGAGTACCCCATGTGGCAGACCGCAGTCTTGTCGGACGCCATGGGCCTCTACACCGACCCCTACCTGTTCTACTTCCATGCGGGCAAGAATACCATCCGCTTGATTTCCCGTCGGGAGCCTATGTTGATCCACCACCTGCGGCTGTTCCAGGTAGAGGCACCTCCGTCCTACGCTGAACTTGCAGCCGAGTACAGCCGGCAGGGCTTTAAGCCCGCCGAGGGCGTCTTTCTCAAGCTGCAGGAGCGGGATTCCAGCTACCGTTCTGATGCTAACCTAGCACCTAGTTCTGATCACGGCGATCCAACCCTCGAACCCTATCATCCGGTGCTCATGCGCCTCAACGCCATCGGCGGCAACTGGAGCCAGCACGGGCAGTGGATACGCTGGGACTTCACTGTGCCGCAGTCGGGGCTGTACAAAATCGGAATCAAGGCTAAGCAGCACCTCCTCCGGGGTTCCTTCAGCAACCGGCGGATCTACATTGATGGAAAAGTACCGTTCCAGGAGCTGTCCGCGGTGCGCTTCCCCTACAGTTCTGTCTACGACATGTATGTGTTAGGCGGCGAGGAACCCTATCTTATCTACCTCGAGGAAGGCCCACACAGTATTACGCTGGAAGTGGTTTTGGGGGACATGGTGGATATCATCCGCACGGTGGAGAGAAGTGTGTACGATCTCAACACGATTTACCGCCAGATTGTCATGATCACCTCACCGTCGCCTGATCCGATGCGCACCTATGAGCTGCCTAAGCGCATTCC
>JAAYMI010000113.1 GCA_012521465.1 Bacillota bacterium
CGGATTAAAAGTCCGGTGCTCTACCGACTGAGCTAATGGCTCATCACGCTATGTTATTATAGCAGAGTGGATTTCACCGGTCAACACCCATTTGGGGTAGTATGTCCCCATAGGAAAGAGTATAATAGAGCCAAGAGTTCTGGGAGTGGATGGAGATGGAAGTCCCCCGCCGTTATTGGCGTTACCTAGATTGGCCGCTGATCCTCGCGGTCGCGGCACTGATTGCAATTGGTTTTGTTGTAATCTATTCTGCCTCATATTCACAACTCACGCAAGCCGGCATCAGCCCTTTTTACTATGTTACCCGTCAGTTTCTGGGCCTGGTCCTTGGTCTAGCAGCTGTGGTGGTGATCATCAGCATTGATTATCGGGCGTGGAAACGCTGGACACGCCTGATCTACATCGCAAGTATCGGTATGTTGGGCCTGCTCTTAGTGATGGGTACCACCGTGTTTGGATCGCAGCGGTGGTTCCGCATCGGTCCCATGAGCATTCAGCCGTCGGAGCTGGCCAAGCTTGCACTGGTATTAGTCTTGGCCAAGCACCTGGAGGGCAGAGAACAGCTAGAGGGTTGGAATATCTGGCGAGCCTTTGCCTTGGCCGCAGTGCCCGCCGGCCTGATCATCCTCCAGCCCGACCTTGGTACCGCGGCCATCTTTGCAGGCCTGGCTTTTGCCATGCTGTTCTTCGCAGGCGCGGATCTGAGGAAGTTGGGTCTTTGTGCCGCGGTCTTGGCTGTTGCTGCCATGGCAGCCATTTACGTCTCTTGGAAGGGTTGGATCCCGATTATCAAGCCGTATCAGCTGAGCCGCCTGCTTGTGTTTCTGGATCCCTATGCCGATCGCAACAATGCAGGGTGGAATATTATCCAATCTATGATCGCCATCGGCTCAGGGGGATTCGCAGGAAAGGGCATTTTTAGTGGCACCCAAAGCCGGCTTCATTTTCTGCCCGCCAACCACACCGACTTTGTCTTCTCTGTAATCGCCGAAGAATTCGGCTTCATCGGCACCTTAGTAGTCCTCGTCCTTTACGCGGTGGTTATCTGGCGGGGACTGCGTATTGCCATGCTGGCGAAGGATATGTATGGCCTGCTTTTGGCTGCGGGAGCAGTAAGCATTTTCTTCTTCCACCTGATCATTAATGTTGGCATGACGCTGGGAATGATGCCTATCACGGGACTGCCGCTGCCGTTTATCACAGCGGGCGGCAGTACGCTTCTCACCAGCTTAATGGCCATCGGAATTATTCTCAACGTAGGCCTCAGGCGGCAGAAGATCATGTTTTAGCTTCCGATAGTCCAAGGCCAGAACCGCCATGGTAGTGGCTGCGAAGAACACACAGGTGGCGGCAGCCACTACTCCAGAATCATTGAACACCAAAGCAGCTGTGCCGGCTGCGACTGTTCCCCAGATGCCGCTGGCAATCTGGGGATATTTGTTTACCAGCCAAATGATGAACCGCGACGGCCAGATAAAGCTGGCGCCAATCAGCCCCAGGGCAGCGATCCAGGCCCTGCTCCAAATGCTGTAGCGGATCAGGCGCAGGTTCATGCTCAGCTTGCGCTGGATGATGTCATAAACTGCCGCTATCCCCTCCAGACCCACAAGGCGGGTAGTGCGCCCAATATGGGACTGCTGCTCTGGCAGTCGCACAGCATCAACAAAGATCAAACCTCCCAATACAAGAGCCACTGCCGCTGCGAGCGCCAGCGCCGACCGCCAGCTAAACCGCATCCGCCGCAGTGCCCCCCAGGTGACCCCAAACCCTACCACAGCAGTAATGGCACCGCCCACGTTGGTTCCCCACCAGGGGGCTGCGACCACTCCCAGAGCGCTGGCGAAGATGGGTACAGCCGCAGCCGCGGTCACGCCGCGGTCAAACCGGACGAGCTCTGCGAGGCACACCCAACCCATGATCAAGGCACCGATCATGATGCCCATGTACTCATTTCCCAGCCCGTAAAAGCGCGCCCCACCGATGGGATCGTACCCGAGGAACGAAAAACGCATCAAAGAACTGCCTGTGACGGTATCTATACCGACCAGAACGGCCGTCGACAGGCCAATTACGGCCACCACCCACAGCAGATCCTTCGTAGTAAGCTGCACCAAAGCTAGGACCACGAGCATCCCCAGGGCTGCCCATAACCCCGCAGGTAGGATGAGGAGCACAGCTGGTATTGCCAAGGCTGCAGCGAGGAGCAGCTGGATGGCCCGCAGCAAGCGAACCGCAGGGCGCATGCCCCAAGCCATCACGGCCAAAGCGGCAAGGTACACTCCGATTTGAACGCCCACTAAGCTGCGGAGTACAGGCCCGCGGTAGGAGGCAAGCCAGATGATTTGGCCCTCAAGCGCTTCCACCTTTTTCAGGGCGCTGGCACTGACCATCGGCAGCACTGCCGCGGGACTGCCTACCATAGAAGGAGGCGGCTTCACTCCCAGAAGGCTTAGAATTGTAGGGGCGATATCCATATTAGTAATGATCCCCGGCCACTTGGTAGTGGGCGAGGTCAAGAGTCCTGTTTCCTGTCCGAACAGCACCGCTGGTGCCAACCACAGGTTTTGGCTGGCTTTGAGCCGACCGGGATGGGGGCTCACCACAAACACGGCAGTGCTGTCAGACAGCTGCGTGATCAGGCTAGTGATGAACGTGCGCGCTTCTGCCACCATCTGCGCCCGCAGGCGGTCATACTGAGCCGGCATC
>JAAYMI010000114.1 GCA_012521465.1 Bacillota bacterium
AAGCATTCCAGAATGCTTTACGCGGGGATGGCCGGGATTGTGTTGGCATTTCTTGGCTTCATGTTTTTGGGGCGGGATGCCCTCAGTTATCTTGTCGTTGATACCCTCCTCCTTGCTGCCTGCGGAGTTTTCGATCTGTTTTGGTGGAGTATCCTAGGCGGCCTACTGGATTTTACGGAGAATCCTGGCCTGATCTTTGGCATCGGCCTGTCTGCGAATGTGCTCGGCGTACTTGCCGGTGGGATCATCGGCCTCTGGGCGGCGCAGCATAGATTGACCGCGGAAGTGACGGTGCTGGGTTTGACGGTTATCTGTACTACCCTGGGGATTCTGCCCCTGCTTAATCACCGGCTTGTCCTTCTCCTTAAAACCCATGCGTACCTTACGGCATATACCAGAGCTGGAGAAGTCACGCATGCTGAATACCAAGCTAAAGCTTTGGACCCGCTGACGGCCAGGGAGCAGGAAGTCCTGGAGATGATTCTCACCGGCAAGTCCAATCGAGAGATCGCGGCCGCGCTGAACATCACAGAGAATACAGTCAAGACCCATGCCAAAAGCATATATTCTAAATACGACGTCCGCAGCAGAGCGAGACTCATCAGCATCCTGCTTAGAGGCGAAGACCTGTAGCTATCCGCCTTTTCGGGCCCCTCATACTAAGGTATGAGGGATTTTTTTATTGATTCCACACCGCTGGGTGATGAGATTTCTCCGATTTTGCCCTAATTTGGAGAGTAGAAGGAGAAAGGGTGGTCAAAGTGAGACGAAAAGGCGGTTGGAGAGCAAGTAGTTTGCTGGCGGTTTTGGCGGTCATGGTGTTTCTACAGGGCTGTGCAGGAGGTGGGATGAGCGGGCCGTTTCGGCTGACGGTGAGCGTGCTCGACGGCAACAGTCGGCCGCTTGAAAACGCGTTCGTGGAAGTGGTGGGTTCAGAGTTGGCTGCGCAAGTGACAGATTCTAACGGACAGGCAAGGTTTGCGGAGCTATCCGGCTCGATCGAGATCTTGGTGCGTGCAGATGGGTTTGCCAGCAAGACCCAGACAGTTAGGATGGACAGGAACCGCAGTATCACTATTGTCATGGCATCCGGAGAAGCTGATCGGCCGCGGTTTATCACCGTTTCCGAACAGGCCGGCCGTTATTTCAGCTTTGAGAGTGGACAGGTAGGCTCCCAGCCGGGCGGGGAAGACCTGAAGCTCACATGGGTGCAGTTTGGCAGCACATACACCCTCATCGGGTTTGAGGGCTGCAGCGGAGTCCGTTTCAGTGCAGACGATCCGACGGGGGCGGATCGGGGGCTCCTGCTGGAGCATTTCCGTACACTCACAGAGGAGGACTGGGAGGACAGCGATCCACACAGCCCGATCCGCCTTGGGCAATACGACACGCTTCTGCTCAAGACGAACACGGGCCGGTTTGTGAAAGTGTTCATATTGGCCCTCCGGGGGCATTGGAACCACGAGGACGCCCCGGCGGTGGACTTCGCCTACCTCTTCCTGGATGAGGTTGACCTTACGCCTCCCACCATTGAGTCAGTCACCGTGGTAACGGAGAGCGGTGACGAGATAACTCAGGCGGCTGACGGCTCCGTGATCGAGTTTGAGCTCGCGGAAGACCCTGAGTTGATCCGTTTCACACTCAGTGAGGTGGCCTACTTCAACCGGCCTCTAAAGCGTGACAACTCCGGGTTCGAACCCTCCGAGCGGGTCTATTTCTACCCCAACACCGGCTACTTGGGGTCAGCGTATTTCGCCACGGAGTTTCATGGGGCGATCAGTACTTACGGAATGTCGCCTCCTTGGAGCCAGATCGACCTTGCTGCGGGCGATGAGGAGTTTTACGCGAACTTCGAGAATGATCAAGGCTTCTTCTTCTCAGATCTGTCCGGCAATGAGCTTCAGGAACTGCCTTTTGAGCGGATAGTGATCAAGCGGGCTCAGTAGAGCAACCCAAACTAGAGGGGAATGAGAAAAATGAAAAGGAGCAGCAAGCCGTTTGCGCTGTTGGCTGTGGTTATCGCTGTTTCGCTGTTTGCCGGCTGCATGGGCGGCGGTTCGGCCGGCCCGAAGACTTACAAGCTGACGGTAACTGTGGTGAATGATGCGAATGATGAGCCTTTGGTGGGAGCATCAGTGCACGTTGCTGGGGCCGGGATGGCATCGAAAACCATCGATGCAAACGGCCAGGCCGCTTTCTCCGGGCTGAAGGGCTCAGTGGAAGTGCTGGCAGAAGCGGTGGGCTTCATTGCCAAGATCGTGTCGGTGGAGATGGACAAGGATCAGAGCGTTACGATCCGCCTGGAAACAGCGGGAGGAATGGCTGTCGTTGACGGCTTGGAAGAGCTCACCGAGGCTCTGGAGGACGCCAGCATAACCGACGTAGTTTTGTTGGGTGATGTGGATCTGGCAGATCCCTTGGAGATCAACCGGCCAATCAACATGAACCTGAACGGCCACGAGATCAAAGGCGATGTGCAGATCGAATTTGAGGACGAAGGAGAAGTGACGCTGGGTGGAAACGGTTCGATAACCGGCGACTTGTTCGTTTCTGCGCCCAATGCTTCGGTGACAAACTACATCGACGTTTCCGGGACGATTGAAATCCTCCAGGTGGCTGATGAGACTTGGCATGAACATGCCCAGAACAACCGCCTTGTGGTGAGCGGATCCAGTGTGCGTCTCATTGTGCACAGCGGTGCGAGCTCCATCGAAATCGCTGAGGACACCTGGGGCGTACGGGTTCAGATTCTGGCGGGGGAAGTGGCGGAGCTCATCGCCAACTCAGGGGCGAAGGTCACTGGTGCCGGGAGCATCGTCCGTGCGGAAGTCAACGCCCCGGGAGTGCAATTCGATGTGAGCCCGCAGCAGATCGAGGGCGATTTCGAGCCAAGGATCGTCCAAGCCTTTGTGCCGGGCAGCGGCGGGACCATCCCTGAATATGTTCCTTCTATTGCACCGCCCAACACCTTTAGCGGGCTCTATGTGGAGCGCAACCAGCGCTGGCCCTCTTGGGGCGGCAGCACGACCGGCAGTCCAGAAGTGAATATGTACTTCCCTCCCGCGTTCGAATTCGGGGGCGAAGGCTACGCCCTTGAATATTTGGACAATGCGGACTCCACCTGGAAGTCCTACGAAGGGTGCGAAACGAGTTCAGCATTTAGCAACAACTTCAGTTTCTATTTCTGGCAAACGACAACATTCCGGCTGCGCATGATGGGCGGGCCCATGGACGGCTATACATCCAATGAGGTTACAGTTGACCCTTCCCCGGTGAGCACCTATTTTTCTAGCTGGGGCTCGGTTGGTTCCATGTCTTCTTATGTGGGTGAGACCTTCAATTGCTACGCTGTCGCCACACGGATAGCAGAAGGCGTAGCAGTCAGCCCCGAATACATGAGCTATCAGTGGTACAGGGTGGACCCGGT
>JAAYMI010000014.1 GCA_012521465.1 Bacillota bacterium
CCTTTTTTGCTGCCCGGACCCCGGTCCTCCCGATTGCCGCTGGGACAGGCGTCGGGCCGCAGACAGCGACCTCTACCACCCCAAGGTAGAGGTCGCTGCGCGCTTTCGGTTTCTGCGGCGAATATAATTGACAGACACATATATGTGTGTGACAACAACTGTGACAGACAAAGATATTGCGTTTCCCTAATACTTACGGGAAAGGAGATCGCTGTGGAGCCAAAACTGTCTTCAGACCTCCTGCGGGGGCATACAGATACCATCGTCCTCGCGCAGCTGCTGAACGGTGATCGCTACGGCTTGGAGATCTACAACTTCATCCTCGCCCGCACAGGCGAGCAGTACGAGCTGAAAGTGGATACGCTGTACTCCAGCTATAAGCGGCTGGGAAAGGGCGGATACGTTACGTCCTATTGGGGCGATGAATCCCTCGGTGCCCGCCGCAAATACTACCGCATCACAGACAAAGGGCGCGAGCTTTATCGCCAAAACATGTTGAACTGGGAATTTACGCTGAAGATCCTAAACTCACTGCTGAGGGAGGAAGAAGACTGAACACGCGAGAGTATCTTGACTCTCTGTTTGCTGACTACCAGGAGACCCCGGCGCTGGACGACTTCAAGGAAGAGCTCAGGGGTTTTCTAGATGAGAGGATCAAGAATCTTGTGCAGACTGGTATGGCGCAAAGAGACGCCTTTTTTCAGGCCACCAGCGAACTTGGCGATATGTCTGCTGTCGCCGATGAGATCAGCAGAAAGAAGAAACAAGAAGTACTTGCAGAAATGTACATGAGAACCAGACACTACATGCCGACCTCGCGGATCGCGCTCTATGTGAGTCGGTTTTTGCCGGTATCAAGGGTATCTCTGTTGTGGGGCTTGACGCAGTACGCCGCTGTCGCGGGAAATTTCTCCAGATAGAAATCCGGGAATTTGGAAAAAATAAAAAGGTTTCTGAAAAGGAGTACAGTATATGAATATATAATGCAAATAGTTTTGACAGATAAGGGGTGCAGATGCTGTGAAAAGCAATGCTGTGCGGTTGTTGCTGTCCATACTACTGGTGTTAGGGTTAGCTGGCAGTGGGATCTCTGCGGAAGCGTTCGAACTAGCAGTTGATGTGAGCGGGCAGGGGACGGTCACCCCGCCAGCTGGCACCCAGTCCTGCGAGCCCGGTGCCGTTGTACGGTTAACTGCGACTCCCGCCCCCGGATGGGAGTTCAGATACTGGCTGGGCGATGTGTCCGATCCCCATGCCTCCGAAACCCAGATCAGCATGGATTCGGCCAAGTCGGTGACAGCAGTGTTTTACAGCCCCGCCGAAAGCATCCTCATCGCCGTGACAGATGAGTCGGGTTCTCCCGTACCAGGGGTTTACCTTGGCTTGACCGACGGATCTGGCTCGCTGGAAACAACAGATCAGGGCATCGCGGTGCTGAACACCCATGCCAGCAGCACGCTGATTGCACCGTTCCTTGCTGGGCATACGCTTCAGCCGCAAGGGGCGATTGCCCAGAAGGGAGACGAGCTGTCTTTTGTGGCTTATCCGGAGCCGCCTGCCCGGCTGATATATTTCGACCTCACCTTCAACCCGGTGGTGTTTAGCAATGAAGATCAGCTGAATCCGTTTGCTTCGCCGCGCATTCGGGAGGCCATGAATCGGCTGCTTGATCGGGAATACATGGCGGAGCACATCGTTGCCCAGGTTACGGGAGAGCCGGCCTCTCCATCGCTGACCATGATCCCGCCTGTGGCTTATGAGTACGAGTTCATGTCAGATGTCATTGCGGAGCTGGAGAAGCTGTACAGCTGCGATAAGCAAGCCGCGCAGGAAGTCATTGCCGAAGAAATGCGAGCCCTAGGGGCTGAATGGGAGGACGAAAAGTGGTTTTATCGGGGTAAAGAAGTGGTTCTGAGCTTTGTAATCCGCACAGAAGCGGAACGCAGAGGGCTCGGGGAGTATATCGCTGATGAACTGGAAGCAATCGGCTTTACGGTGGATCGCATCTACATGGGCGCACAGGAGATCTCAGCCGACTGGCAGTGGCGCGATCCCAGAGAGGGTTCGTGGCACTTATATACTCTTGCCTGGGAGGGGGAGGTTAGAGCCCTGGGCAGTCCACTGCTGGTGCTGAACTACACGCCCCTGGCCTTTTCAGAGGTTCCGTTGTGGCGGTCCTATGATCCTGACCCGGAACTCTTAGATGCCGCGATCAAGCTTAACAGTGCCAGCTTTGATTCTGTGGAAGAACGGAAGGAAGTGTTCCGGCGCGGCCTCGAGCTTGGCCTGAAGTACTCAGTTCGGATTGGGCTCGTTTCTCAGCCGTAAGCGACTGCGGCTTGGCGCCGGAGGCAGGAGAAAACGTGAAGGGAAGCCCTGTTGGTGGATATAGCAGACTATCCACCAGCAGGGTTTCTATCTGCTTAAGCAGGCAGCCTCCTTTCCCTCGCGCGTCCTGGCATAGAAGTTGGTCAGTTTTTGGTCAGAAGCACCATGATACATTAACAGCGGATCAACTTCTATGAATCCAGGAGGTGTTTTATGTGAATTTGAAACGGAATGCATTTGCTGTTCTGCTCTTGTGTCTTGTAGTGTTGACTGCAGGCTGCGGCGGCGGAGGAGGGGGAGGAAACAAAGCGCCGCGGATTAAGTCACATGCCCCGTCATCGCCGGTGGTCGTGGCACCGGGAGCTAACCAGACGTTCTCGGTTGTGGCTGAAGATCCTGATGGTGATGACCTAGACTACGCATGGACTGCCACAGCAGGTACGCTGCATCCGAGTACGACTAATGCAGCCGTGTGGACAGCACCCCAGACAGAGGGCACGGCGAAGGTCACAGTCAGCGTTTCAGACGGCAGAGGCGGTGTGACAAGCTTTGCGTGGGATATCACGATAACGGCTAGTCCCGTCAATCCACCGATCATCACCAACCAACAGCCAGCTTCGTCCAAAGACTCACGCATCGAAATCAATGTCAACGAAAAGCAGGCTCTATCCATCAGGGTCTCCGATCCTCAGGGCTTACCCTTGAACATCCATTGGGCGTGCAGCAGGGGTTCGTTTGAGGGCGATCCAACAGACAACATAACAGCTACGTGGGTAGCTCCAGACACGACAGGTGATGCGGAAGTCACCGTGACTGTCTCCAACGGGGTAAAGACTGCCGAGCACATCTTCTACCTGGATGTTAAGGGTACCATTCAATGGGTGCGGGAAGACATTACCGGTTC
>JAAYMI010000115.1 GCA_012521465.1 Bacillota bacterium
CACCCATCACCGTTGCGGTCAATTAGGCCGATCCCATCGAGCAATCGCTTTGCCTCGTCCGGATCGTACTCAACATAAGCATTGGCGAATTCCGGTTCGTAGTAGCGGCTGGACGGCACAACGGTATACTGTCTGACTTGCGCGTTGCCAAAATACAGCAGTTCGTTGATCTCTTGACGATTAATGCCAAGCGATGCCGCCCTGCGGAAGTCTGCTTCTCGGAAAACCTCTCTCAGTTTCGTGTTGTCATGAGTCAGATTGAAGAAGAAAATGACCTCGGAACCCATACCCGAATCCCAGAGTATTGTCCGGTAGTCCCCTTCTTCCTCATGCTGTTTGTACAGTGGATAGTTGGAGATATCAGTGGCAAAACCGTCAAAGTCTATTTCACCGCTGATCATCTTACCAGTTGCGACTTCGGCATCGCTCACTATGTCAACAACGACCCGATCGATATAGGGCAGCTGGTTCCCGGCACTATCAACTTTCCAGTAATACGGATTTCTCTCGAAAACGCGATGAGTCGAGGTAATCGTAACGGGGACAAAAGGTGTCAGTACTGGTACACCCGGTACCATGGATACTGCCGTATAGCCGTCCAACTGCTTTAGGAACAGTTGACGCCAGCTGTCAAACCCCGCCGCCTTAGCCCTAGCGTCAAGCTCTTCGAGGGGAGTATAGTTCGGATGGAAGTCTTTCATGTAGTGTTTGGGCAAGAAAAACCGGTCACGCATCGGTGCCTTGGAAAGCGGCATTCTTAGAAACAGCGGCTGAGGCTCCTTGAAGCTAAACACCACTGTGTAATCGTCTATTTTCGATACCTTGACTACTTCGCCGCCGGACTGCCAGTAAGACGGGATCGCTGGAACAAGCTCGGAATTGTTCAAGTAATCCTCATACCAGAACATGACGTCATCGGCTGTAAACGGATGGCCGTCAGACCAGCGGACACCCCGGCGCAGGTGGAAGGTATAGGTTGTCTTATCTTCCGATTCCTCTATCGCTTCTACAAAATGCGGTACCACTCCACTGCCGTCTGGAAGCGGATTGACAAATCCGTTGTAGGAGTCTCCCACAAATGCAACACCCAACGGGCGATCCGCATACATGGTCAACAAACGGATGGTTCCCCCGTATTTTCCAATACTCTCCACAGGTTCAACCACATACGGATTTTCCGGAAGTCTTTCCTCAACGGGAGGCAAGAGGCCTTGTTCCACCCGTTCGCGCAGCATCGGTGATTCATTGTACGTCCCCGCCCACGCTGTCGGGACAAGCACAAAGAGACTTACCATCAACATGCAAACAAGCACTCGTGATTTCATGTACGGACCTCCTTGATTGACTTCGACTCTTGCACGTACACAACAAGCTGCAGCGGTTAGTTGCTGTTTGATTGATCGAAACCGTTGTTTTGCCTTTCATCCCCCTTTCCGCATCGAGTAATACAGCTGGAATAAAGCCGACCGGTAATGCCTGGCAAGCAGACGTCGCTACAGGAGTCGTTCTATAAACTCTTTCCCAGCGAGAATGTCTTTGATCTGCTGCTCCCCTTTGATCTCCCTTTCGATTGTTAAGGCTCCAGAGTAGTTCAGTTGCTTCAACTTAGCAATGAGCGCGGGAAAGTCTACTCGCCCCTGTCCGATCGGCTTTTCTTGTCCCAATTTTCGTCCGTCTGTGGGATACTCCCCGTCCTTGAGGTGTACTCCCCGGACGTATTCTCCTAAGATATCGAGAGCATCTACCGGGTTACCTTTCCCATAGAGCAGCAGATTCGCTGGATCAAGATTGACTCCCAGATTATCCAGTCCTACGTCCTGAATCGTTCTCTTCAAGGTGATTGGAGTTTCCTGACCGGTCTCAAACAGGAAAAACTGACCGTTTTGCTGGCAGTGCCTGGCTACGTGGCGAACGGCCTGCACTACGCCTATGTAGTCTGCGTCCAGCGGATTTTCGGGTATAAAACCAACATGAGTGATAAAATCAGACACCCTGATTTTTCTGCCGAAATCCGACCCAAGCAGCAAGAACTCCATGCGGTAGGCGCGACACCAAGCTGGAACAAGCCCTAACGAACTCGGTCCTTCATAGAAATCCCAGACACCAGGACCAGGCCACCCGCACCACAAGGCAGTTATCTCAACTTCGTGTCTTTGCTGCGCAGCAAGAACTGCTTCTGCCATCTCATCAGTAAACAGCTCCCTATTGCTCGTCGACAGCTGACAGGTAGAGAATCCGTGCTCTCTGAGACGGGCGAATTGCTGATCAATGTCTCTCGTCAGCTTCACAAAGACTCCTAGACGCATCTCCTTCATTTCGTGATACCTCCATTTGAGATCCGACCAACTAGCGCACCGGAACAGTCCTACCCGCGGCCGCAGACTCGAGTTCGCAGTGAAGAACCCTAATGCTATCCAGTGTGCTTTCTGGCAGTGCTAACTCGGGCTGTTTGCCCGTTCGGACGCATTCGATAAAATAGCGGAGCTCATTGAAATATCCGTTGGAAGGACCGGGTGTGGTACGCAGAGGCAACTCAGTGGTAACCCGAACTGGCTCTTTTCCCAGCTCGTAGCATGTTAGGATGCGGTCTTTGTATTCCAAGGCGGCGCGCTCAAAGACAGCCCGGAAGCTCATACCAAAGGGAAGCGGTGCCTCAAACCAACCTGCTTCGGCCTGCACTGCAAACTTGTCGAATCGATACTGGGTGCTGATATAGGTTATATTGTCACCGTCCTCTTTTCTGTGGCTGATCACCGCATCGGGAACGCCGAGCATATGGACGATGAAATCAACGTCGTGAATGTGGAGGTCCAGAGGCACCCTCCCGCTCCTTTTCTCGTCCATCATCCAGTTCTGCCAACTCCGCCGGGGCCTCGATCCTATTCGAGAAAAGGACACTTGCAGCAGTTCCCCGAATGTCTTTTCATCATAGGCTTTCTTCAGATACTGATACTCTGGCCAAAACCGGATTACATGAGCAATCATCAGCAGTACGCCATTGCTTCTCGCCGCTGATACCATCGCTTCAGCTTCTCCCATGGTCAGCGCCATGGGTTTTTCACACAAAACGTGAATACCTCGTTCCATGGCCGCGATGCTGCATTCGGCATGGAGATAGGTTGGGGTGCACACGTCAACGATATCCACCTGCTCATTTGCGAGCATTTCATGGATATCACGGTAAAGCATCGTCTTGCCGTCATCAGCGTTGGCCCTGGCGGCCCCCTCGACATCTACGACAGCCACCACTTGCACGTCATCCATGCTGCGCAGTAGACTTAGGTGAATCTTACCCATACCGCCCGCGCCAACCAAGGCAACCTTCATCAAACATCCTGCTCCTTTCTCTGCAACAATCGCTTCACACTCTCAGGAGTTTGGTTTCGCAGATATTATATGCTATCTGAAATTCTGTGTCAAGGATTTGCGAAACGAAATTTCCTATCGTTTCAAACATAGCGGAACAAGGGACCGTCATTGGGGTCTGCCTAATGATTAGTTAAGCCTGAGCAGGAACAAAGCTGTGAAGGATAATAAGCAAACGCAAAAACTTCTTGAGTTTAGTGTTGGGGTATACTATAATGGAGAAACAAGGAAGAAACTTTGTTTCAAGACGGGTGGAGATATGAGTTTCTTTTCGCGAGTGTCGCAAGTATACGATACACTTACTCCTAAAGAGAAGGTCCTTGCCGACTACATTACTGCGCATCCGAATGACGTTATGCACATGAACATCCGAGAGCTCGGCTTAGCGGCCAATGTATCTCCAAGTACAGTGGTACGTTTTGCCAGATCCATGGGCTATGATAAGTATGGGCAGATGCTTATCAGTATTGCTCGCGACCAGCAGTCTGGATCCCAGTCACTGGACTTGACGGCGGGTCACCTACCCATCGATGTACTGGCACGACATCTATGTGCTACCATCCAGAAGGCAGTGGTGGAGACACTGTCCATGCTGCAGGCCTCTACCGCACTGCAGACCGCTGCAGAGTGGTTGATTGACGCGAAAACAATCTACCTATACGGCGTCGGCGCTTCTGGCGTCGAGGCCAGCGGTTTCCTTCACAAAATGATTGCAATTGATAAGCCATGCAAGTATTACAGCGATCCGTACCTGAGCCGCCTCAGTTCTACGCACATTTCTTCTTCAGATGTTGCCATCGGCATTTCATATTCGGGCAGAAACCAAGCAGTGCTTACAGCAATCGAGGAGGCCAAGAAGAAGAGCGCCAAGACCATCGGTGTAACTAGGGTCAACAGTCAGTTGGCGCGTTCTGTCGACCTTCGTCTTTATCTACCCATCGTAGATGATGATATCTGTAAAGGTGTACAGGTGTCGCGCTACGCTCAGTCCATGGTACTTGATACCTTGTTCCTGGCTATGACGAGTCAAAGACGGTAGTTCCATCGAATAAAAAACCCTCCCAATCAGGGAGGGTCGGTCTCAATAGGAGCGATCGCAGACAGTGGGTGTTACTGCTTCAGGTACCGCTCGTACGCGGCCTGGTACACCTCCATGTACCGCTTGAGACCCATTCTCTCCAAAGTGCTGACATAGCGATCCCATTCATCTAACGAAACATTGCCAGTAAGGAAGGCAGCACGCATTTCCGTGACGTAGCTGTCAACGTCTGCTCCGACAGAGGCCATGACATCCATCTCTTCCACGGTAAAGCTGAACTGCGGCCAAATCACCTCTGGGAAGTACGGTGCTACCTGTTCAGCTGCGGCGATGGAGTCTGGCTGGCCTTCTGAACCCTTGAAGAACGCCTGCTTCACAATTGCCGGATAGGCTGCGTTGCGGTAAGGCACATAGCTGCTCACAGCATCGGCAAAGCTTAAGCCCTTGGGGTTGTTGTAGATCAAGTCCGTATAGTCCACGCTGCCGTCCTCAAGCTCCACATAGGTGATGCCCTCAATTCCCATGAAGAACAGCTTCGCCCCTTCGTCACTGTAGAAGTGGTCCACCCAGCGCACGGTTGCTTCGGGATACGGGTTCTTGTCAGTGATGACAAATGCTCCGATAGTCACAAGCGGCGAATTGACGTACGTGTACAGCTTATCCCCAAATGGACCTTCAAGGGCAGGAGCGCCCACATACCCCTCAGTACCGTAACCAGTTCTCGGATTTGTGGTGATCATTGCTCCCAAGAGGCCATCCTGAGCCCGCGCTGTGATCTCAGCAGAGGAAAGTGTGTAGATGTCCTGGGTGATGAGGCCCTCTTGGTAGAGCCTGTTGAGGTACTGGAGAAAGGCTTTGTACTCTTCCGAGGTTGGAATAAAGCGCAGCTCGCCGGTTTTCGGGTCGACGTCCACGTGCTGGTGCAGCATTCCCCGGTTACCTAAGCCAAAGGCACCGCGCAGCGTGTCGAAGATGTAGCTGTCATTGCTGACCAGAATGGGGATTTCATCATTAATACCGTTCCCATTCGGATCGCCGTACTTGACACCCTTGAGGTATTCGTACAGATCCTCCAGGGTTTCCAGCTTTTCAATGCCTAGCGCGTCCATGTATTCCTTCTTAATCCACAGTTTCCGCGCCGCAAGGACCGATGTGAACTCTGGGTCATAGATCTGCGGGAAAGAGTAGATGTTCCCGTCCGGCATGGTTAATCCTCTTCTGATGTCTGGGTTCTCATCGAGGATCTTCTTCAGGTTGGGAGCGTACTCGTCAATCAGGTCATTTAGCGGAATGAATATACCCTGCGAACCATACAGCATCAGATCTTGCTCTGTAAATCTTGCACTGTGGAACGCATCTGGATACTCCCCACTGACGATCAAGAGATTGCGCTTCTCAGTGAGCACATTGAGGGGAATCATGGTCCACTCGACTTCAATACCGGTCATCTTTTCATATTCCTGATAAACCAACAGCTCACCAAAATCCCGGCCGCCGCCTCCCTGCCCTACTACCATGGTCAGCTTAATGGGTTCCTTGACGATCGGAAATCCAGTCTCGTTCAGATAGGCGGGTGCAGCCGCTGCTGAAACACTCACGGCCAACAAAACTACCAAGACAAACAGCATACCTACTTTGGTCTTCAATGCCTCCATCCATCCTTTCTGTTTAGTGTTATGCGTAAAGGCGCATCAGCCCTTAAGCCCACCAAGCGTCATGCCCTTAATGAAGTACTTCTGAATAAAGGGATAGATCATCAGCACAGGCAGGTTTGCCACCACAACTACCGCATACTTGAGTCCTTCCGCCAAAAGCATCTGTCTGATAATCCCCTCATCGAAGGTATCAATCATCTCACCCATGTGGTCTTGAATCAGGATCTCCCGCAGTATCACTTGGAGAGGGTACTTTGCCCGGTCCGTGAGGTAGATCAGGGCGCTGAAGAACGAGTTCCAGTGGCTGACAGAGTAGAACATGATCATGACCAGGATTATGGGCAGAGATAGGGGAAGCACGATTCTAACCAAAATGCCGATGTTCGAGCAGCCGTCAATCATGGCCGCTTCTTGGATTTCAAAGGGAACACTCGTTTGAAAGAACGTCCGCATAATGGAAACGTTCCAAACAGATACGGCGCTCGGGAGAATCAGAGCCCACATACTGTTGTACATACCAAGATCTCTCACGAGGATAAAGGTGGGAATGAGCCCGCCGCTGAAGAACATCGTGAAGACCATAAAGACCGTCAGCACCCCGCGTCCCACAAAATCCCTGCGGGACAGGGGATATGCCGCTGCGATGGTCATCAGGACATTGATTGCTGTACCAATGATGGTGTATTTGATGGTATTGAGGTATCCAGTCAGAATGTCTTTGTTGCTGAACACCCGGGCGTAAGAATCAAAACTCAGCCCCTTTGGCAGCAGCCAGACTTCCCCTTTCAGGAGCAGCTCTGGAGAACTGAGGGAAGCACTCAGCACAAATACCAGTGGATAAAGCACGATCAGCAGGATGAAACCTAGAAAAGCGTAGTTGATCACCTGGAAGATTTTATCACTTCTGGTTGAGTCAAACATCTCTGCACCCCTCCTCTACCAGAGGCTGGTTTCGTTCAACCGCCGAGCGATGCGGTTGACTGAAATCAACATGATGAAATTCACGATCGAGTTGAACAGGCCAACGGCGGCAGCGTAGCTGTACTGCGCTCCCAAAAGGCCAGTGCGGTAGACATGGGTGGCGATCACATCAGATGCTTCCATATTTAGGGAATTCTGCATGAGATACACCTTTTCAAAGCCTACCGACAGCACCCTGCCGGCGTTGAGGATCAGGAGGATGACGATCGTGGGAATAATGGCCGGTAAGTTGATGTGCCTGATCCTCTGAAACTGACTGGCACCGTCCACTTTAGCAGCTTCATGCAGCTCAGGGTCAACGCCCGACAGCGCCGCCAGGTAGATGATGGAATTCCACCCCATGTTCTTCCACACGCCCGACAGTACATAGATGGTCTTGAACCACTTCGGTTCCGTCATAAAGGAAATCCGCTCTCCGCCCAAGAACTCGATCACGTTGTTGACTACGCCGTTGGTGCGGGAGAGAAACATGAACACCATACCAACCAAAACGACAGTCGAGAGAAAATGGGGCGCATAAGTCACATTCTGAACAAAACGCTGAAACCGCTTGTGCGCTACCTCATTGATGCTTAAGGCGAGAATGATAGGAATGGGAAAACCCACCAAGAGCTCATAGAGACCGATACCAAGCGTATTGCGGAGCAGACGCCAGAAATAGTAGCTGTTGAAGAACCTCTCAAAATGGCGCAGCCCAACCCATGGACTTCCCAGGATTCCCCTGTTGGCGAAGAAATTCTTGAACGCAATCTGGACACCGTACATGGGATAATAATGAAAAACTAAAAAGTAAGCCACAACTGGGAGAATGAGGAGGTAAAGATCCCAGTTTTTCAGGATGCGCCGTACTGTTACTGCTGTGCTCTGCGCACCGAAATGCCTGCGTTTCATCCCGTCCCCTCCTGTCAAATCTATTCTCGGCAAATCCAGCGGCGGATCGCTTCCGCCACGCCATCTTCTTCATTAGAAAGAGTGATCCAATCGGCGTGCTCTTTCACTATCGGTTCGGCGTTGGCCATTGCCACCCCTAGGCCAGCTGCCTGGATCAGCGCCAGGTCGTTAAGGCTGTCACCGATTGCCATTACCTGGCTCATGTCGATTCCGAGATGGTGGCAGAGCCTCCGCACTCCGTAGACCTTGCTCACACCCTTGGGCGAAATCTCCATGTTGACAGGAGCCGAGCGGCTCACCTCGTATGTATTCCAACTGCGTACTGTTTCTCGCAGGCGCTCAATCACGGGCAGATCATCGTGCCTGATCCCCAGCTTCAACCACGGGCGAGAAAACATCTCTTCGTTCCACTCATTCAGGTGTACTAGACTGTCCACCCCATACCCCCAGAACCAAGCGCCGTGGTCCACTGCAAGCTGGTACAGCCGCCGCGCCCCTTCCGGTTCGATAAACCGCCGGGGTTCCAAGAGCTCGCCAGGCCGCGCCCAGATCTCGGCACCGTTCACCAACACCATGGGCATTTCCAAACCCAACTCCTGGCGATAACATTCGGTGTTGCGGATCCCCCTACCCGTGGCGAACACCACCAGGACTCCGCTGTTCAGCGCTCTGTGGATCCAGTAACGCGTAGTCTCAGATATTTCTTTCCGGTCTGTCAAAAGGGTGCCGTCAAGATCGACGGTGAGCAGTCTGATGATATGCATGAGTTGTCCTTTCTAATTTCACTGCCTTTACTGCCGCATGCCCCACTCTGGTATACTCTGGAATATCGTGGTACTCTAAGCAACCAATTCCACGCCGGCTGAATAAATCCTTCTTTGTCCATGATTTTTTTCTCCATTTTTTTAATCTATGTTAGGATGAGGCAGTGAGACTCCGTCTTCTTCCTCCGATTTACTGCTTTTCTCGCTAGAAGGAGCTTCCACAATTGGGTCGAAGTAATAGATCACAACCACTTTTCAAAGGAGTCGAACAGCATGGAAGCGCCATTCGCGTGGCTCAATACAGCATATACCAAACTAGACCGCGCTTCGCCCCGCCCCGTCTACTTACAGATCTGCGATTACATTCACCAGAAAATTCTGTCTAACGAACTGGAAGGACGCCTGCCCTCTGAGCGTGAACTGGCCGAAGCCTTCAAGGTTGAGCGGGGAACCATCCGCAAGGCTCTCAGCACACTGGTTCAAGAGCAGGCCGTAACCAAGTTTCCCAAGATCGGCTATTTTGTCAACACCAACCTGCCGCGCCTGCACAGAAAACCGCTGGTTGGGTTGTTGGTCAGCAATATTGCCAGCCCACACTTTGCTGCCCTGGCCGCGGAAATGCAGCGGGCCGCTTCTAGGCTGGGCGTAGACTTGGTTTTCGGAAACTCCGATCGTAAGCCTGCCAATGAAGTGGAATACTTGCGGCTATTTCACCACCTTGAAGTAGCAGGGGTGATCATGTCTCCGTGCGCGGGGGAATCGGAAGAAACAGAAAGGGCTCTGCAGGAACTGCTGTCTGCGAATATACCAGTGGTATATGTGTCGTATTACCGGCAGACTCCGCAGCTTGATATTGTGGCAGTGGATAGCTTTCGGGGGACGAAAATGATGGTGGAATACCTGGCCGGCATCGGCCACCGGCGCATCGGGTATGCAGGGAGGAGCAGCCTCTTGGCTGAGGACCCTCGGCTCCGAGGATATCTGCAGGCTGTGCATGACCTTTCCCTCGATTCAGATCCTCAGCTCATTCAAACCGGTCCAAGTTTTGGACAAGAGGCAGGTTACCAGGCGATGGACCGTCTCCTGAAGCTCAAACCGCGTCCAACGGCAGTTGTGGCCTTCGACGATTTAGTTGCCTTAGGTGCGATGCAGCGGCTCCAGAAGGGAGGGCTGCGCGTTCCGATGGATATGACTGTGGCTGGCTTTGACAATCTTGATCTGAGCGCGCATCTTTCGCCCCCCCTTACCACGGTGGACAGCTCAGTGCCAGCGATGGCTCAAACAGCCATTTCTCTGCTCTTCAAGCGAATCAGCGGGGACAAAACAGATTTTCCCCAGACAGTACTGCTTGAGCCGTCGCTGGTAGTGCGGGCTTCCAGCATGCCCATGGTAGAGCAAAGGTCTTCCTCGGCGGCGCTGTAGGAGACCGCCTCTGCCTAAGCAGAACGCACCTTACTCCCTGTCCAGAGCCTCCGCCTTCAGCCGCTCCAGCTCAGCTGTGAGCTCCTTGACAACAGCTGCATACCGACGGTCATGGTACACATTGCGCAGCTCGGCCGGATCTGCCTCTAGGTCGAACAGCTCCCACTCCGGTTCAGTGGGACGGTCGATGGTAGCAGCCAGCCCCAAAGCCTGGCCGTAGTAGTATATCAGTTTGTACCGCTCGGTGCGGATCCCATAGTGTGCTGGGACGTTGTGGTCCGCAAGGTGCATCCAATAGCGGTAGTACAGTGCCGTGCGCCAGTCTGCAGGCTTTTCACCCCGCAGGAGCGGCCGCAGGGATCTGCCCTGCATATCTTGGGGGATGTCAAGGCCGGCATAGTCCAGAAAAGTCGGTGCGAAGTCCAGATTTGAGGCCATCAGAGTGCATACCGCACCTGCAGGAATCTCCCGAGGGTACCTGACAAGGAACGGCATGCGCAGGGATTCTTCGTACATAAATCGCTTGTCGTACCAGCCGTGATCACCAAGGAAGAAGCCTTGGTCGGATGTGTAGATCACAATGGTGTTTTCCGCGATGCCCTCTGCATCAAGATAATCCAGCAGCCGGCCCACGCTTTCATCAATGGAAGCGACACAGCGCAGGTAATCTTTGATATACCGCTGGTACATCCAGTTTTTCAATTCCTCATGGGACGCGAAGTACTGTGGAATGCCTGTCTCTACGGGCGTTAGTGAAAACCCAGCTAAGTCCTGAGGTATTTCGATGAACGACATCGCTGTCTTGCCTGGAGGAATCTCCAGTTTGAGATCACCATAGTTCATGTGGCCAAAGATCCGCATTTCCGCTTGAACAGCTGCACTCGAACGGTTCTGGTAATCATCGTTAAACGTGGCCGGATAGGGTATCTCCACATCATTATACAGATCTGCATGCTTCTCCGCCGGCTCCCACGGCCTGTGGGGTGCCTTGTGATGGCACAACAGGAGAAACGGCCTCTCCCGATCTCTCTGATCAAGCCACTCCAAAGCTAGGTCCGTCACTATTTCCGTGGCGTAACCCTGATACCGCACCTCTTCTCCCATACAGATCATATTCGGATCATAGTAAAGCCCCTGGCTGGGAAAGACGTTCCAGTAATCAAACCCCGTGGGCGAGCTGTGGCCTCCTATCCCTAAATGCCACTTGCCCACAATCGCCGTTTGGTAGCCAGCCTGCTGCAGGAGTTTGGGGAAAGTCTGCTGCCGGCCATCAAACTTGTCGCCTAAAGTGCGCACTCCATTGATATGGCTGTGAGTCCCTGTTAAAATCGTGGCCCTGCTGGGCGAGCAGATGGAGTTTGTGCAGAAGCAGTTTTCAAACAGCATCCCCTCCGCGGCAATCCGGTCCATATTCGGGGTCTGGTTGATCCGGCTGCCGTATGCACTGATCGCGTGGGACGCATGATCATCAGACATTATGAACAGAATATTGGGCCTGCTATCTCCCATATCATCCACCCTTCCAAGTTGATTTCTCCATATTCCCAGCTTCTCTTCAACCCTGCTGCGCAATACTATCGTAACTGCCAAAACCAGGAATTGCAAGTCGGTGCTGCTGCGGCTCTTTGGAAATCTATCCCTGTGACTGACAGGATTCCTCGAGCTAGAGGGGGAAATAACCAATAGTGGCAGTTTGCACAGCTGTGCCATGACTCCTGTCGTGAAAGGATGAAGCACAATGTCCCGCTTGCTGACTATGGCATTGGTGGAGACCACACGCGATCCAGCCAGCTACGCAGTGGCAGCTTACGACATCGATGAAGAGACTTGGGTGTACTTCAAAGGTATTCCTATGGCAGAATTTCTCGACAGTTCGGGTAATCCTGTCTGGGACATATTCAGCATCACCGAAGCCGAATACGTTGAGCAGCGCCGGGGACGAGACCCCAGACCGGGAATCGTCAATCTGACAAACTCCTCCCAACCAGTCATCACTTCGCGCATAACCACCGATCGAGCGCGCCTGCAGTGGTTGGACGAAATCGCAAGCGCGGACGTGCGGAGTATCTATACGAGCACAGAGTACTTCGGACTTATCCCCGTGCGCGAGGTGAACGGCGTTTACTTTCGCGTGCATGAGGGTAAACGCCGTCAGCGGCAGTTTACGTTAGAAAGCCCCTTCTATTGGGAGGCGCGGGTGATATTCACAGACCCGTCAGGTGCAGCGTGGTCCTTTCCCTGCAAAGACCTGCGCTGGAAGACATACTTCTGGCAGCAGGTGCATGAGCGGGGGCGCTCTGTAGAAGAGCTGCAGGAGCGCTGGATGGATGCCCTCAATGACAACCAGACCTACTGCATCATCGAGATCTACCCTCCCATGTTCGACCGTCCTGGCGACTTTGGCGACGGTTCGGGGCATTACGGTGCTGTCAGCGGCATCATAAGCATTCCTATTTAACAGGCAGAGGAGTGATTGTGCCATGGATTTTGTAGTGATCGCGAGATATCAAGGCGGAATGCTCATCTACCATCCTGAAAGCAAAACCTTTGCAGTACGTGAGCAGGCTGACGGCGACTACCACGAAGACAGCCTGCACAGCGATAACCAAGTTCTTCCAGGCTGGAAAGAAAGCGATACTAGAGATCTGATCTGGCATCTGCCGCAAGGGCGGCTGCCCGGCTGCCCCGAGGCGTCGGTAGTTGAGGTCCCCGCGGGAACCAAGATTGCCGTGGACGAGGAGCGCAATCTTACGGTAGATGACAAGGTTGCGGGGAAACTGGTGAACCTCGCGCAGCTGGAGAACATCCGCACTCCACGGCAGCCCGCCTCCAAAGGCTGCCGGTACCTATTGGGCCTGAAGAAAGATGTACTGCGGGTCATCTGGCCCCCCGACAAGAAGCAGCCGACCCAGGAGCAGCTGCCGATAGGTGAAGAAGGTATGCCCAACACCCGCCAGGGAAAAGCAGGCGGCAGGGGCATGAAAAGCGCATATGAATCAGACAAGCGTGCAAGCCGGAAACCTCAGCCAACCCCCGATCCGACGAATGCTGCCATTGGCGAACTGGTTCTTACCCTATCTCGGCGCCTCCTTAAGGAGCTAATCCCACAAGAATCCAGTGTGGAACCAGGACTGAAGGCCATTCGTTCACAGCTCAAGGATTTGGCCCAGGCCACCCAGCGGATCGAATCGCTGCTCCTTGCGGACCGCCAGGAGCTGGAAGATGCATTGGAATTTGAACGGAAGCGAGCTGAAAGCTTAGAGGCTGGCTTCTACAGCATGGAGAGTAAAGTGGAATCTGCTGACCTGCGCGTCCGCAGAGAAATCGAGAACGAGCTGCGGCTGGTCCAAGTAATCCTCGATAATTACAAGGGGTTTGAGCTGGAAGACCTGAAAGACAAAGGCCCAGAGGCCTATGGGCAGCTGTATGAACACGCCGAAAACATGCTGAGGAACTTACGCCAGATCCAGCAGATCCTGCTGGAGAACAAGCTAATTAGGGAGGAATAGTCATGAGCACTCCTATCCTCTGCGGTATAGATCTTGGAACCACCAATACCCTTGCGGCGCACTTCGTTATCACCAGCGGTGGCGGAGAAGTCCACCTAATCGAGAGCGCTGAAGGTGACCTATTGATGCCATCGGTCGTCCATTTCTACCCCGGAAGTAAGGAATACTGCGTCGGCCGCAGTGCTTTGGGTTTTGCGCTAAATCATCCGGATCGGACTTTTCGCTGGGTGAAGCGGTACATCGGTAAGAACATTACGTGGGCGGTAGAAATCGATGGGAACGAACTCCTGGAGGTAAATGCTCGCACTATTTCAGCCCGCATTCTAAAGGAGGCGCTCAAAAACGCACGGCGGGAGATGCGCCTGCCGGAGCTGCCCACGGAAGCGGTCATCTCGGTTCCAGCTTACTTCTCCGAGCAGGAGAGAGTGGGCACCAAAGAAGCAGCCGAAGTGGCCGGCCTCCAGCGGTGCAGGCTGATCGAAGAACCGACAGCTGCTATTTTTGAGTTCATCTACGAGCTGAAACGCCTAGGCCAGCTGACCACAAGATTTCCCAGCGGCAGAGGCCATGTGCTCGTCTTTGACCTGGGAGGCGGCACTTTTGACGTTTCTGTCGCTCGCCTAGATCTGACAAATCCCGGTGAGCCGCGTGTTCAGATTGTCGCCAACAATGGCATTCGGGATCTTGGCGGTTACAATTTTGACATGGAACTCCTAAAGTACGGTCTCAAACTGGCCAGCAAGAGCTCCCCCAACCTACCGATCCTCGGAGAGCTGCTGGTGGCCGCAGAAGAGCTGGACATTGACGGCAAAATCAGCGATCGGGAGCACGCCTCCCTCATTTCCAACGCGCTCATTTCAGCAGAGGCCTGCAAGCAGAGATTGTCCAGCGTTCCCCGGCGGGAAATAACGCAGCAGTTCACGCTCTACCTCGGCGGTGCCGCTCAGCAGTATGTGGACATCAGCCGCGGCGAGTTTGAGGACCTCTTAGCGCCCTACCTCGCGAGAATCAAGGGAGTGCTCCAAGAAACGCTAGCCATACTGCAAGACAATACCAATGGTGAGATCAGCCGCTGGGAACAGCTGGACGAAGTGATCCTGGTCGGAGGTTCGACCCGCATCCCCGCCATCAGGGATTTGATCCAGGAAGTGATCGGCTTTGCACCCAGCGAGGATGTGCGCAAAGACTTAGTGGTGGCGAAAGGCGCGGCGATTCAGGCTGCCATCGATGCGGGACTCCCGGTTCTGCAGGTTGCCCGCTGCACCTCCTACGATTACGGGATTGTGGACCCGAACGGGACTACAAAGGTTGTCATCCCCCGGGGCTCGCAGTATCCGAGCCAGCACAAGGCTAAATATAAAGTCCCGTTTTCCCTCACCACCCGCCTGCCCATTACCATCGTCGAAAATGCCGGGCACACAGGCGACCAAGCACATGCCAAAGTGATTAAGGAAGTGTCGTATTTTCACCCGCTGCTCCTGACTGGCGATGAACTGGAAGTCACGTGCTCCATTGATGAAAGCGGACTCATGAAGGTGTTTGTGGAAGATCCCCGCAGCGGCGAGGCGGTGGAATCATCCATCAAAGACATTTCAATGACCGACGACGAAAAAGCGCAGGCTCGGCAGGATGTGGAAGAGGGGATCTCACCTCACGACGCTTGGAACAGGTACGAACCTGATCGGGATGAAGCGGATGGTGCCCTATGAACACATTTGTCATACTGCGCAGAGCACAGTATAAGGGCCACGCACAGCTTGTACCTGACCTGGTAAGTTCCAGACCCGGAAAGCTGATTACCCTGACCCTGAAAGCTGATTACATCGGGGATCTGCAGCTTCCCCTGCAGTCTGCCATTATCCTAGGTATTTACGAGCGAGTCGGGGAGCCAATTCTCATCCGCCGCAGCACACTGCACAATGTGCTGTACCGGCCCGGCTATACTGAGCTTTCCCTGCGCTTGGAAGACTACGTCACGGAGGACGGGGACTTCCGCGCCCAATTTCGCACGCTGTGTACTGAAGAGAAACCCACCATAGTGTTGGAGCTGCCCGAGCCAAACAGCTGTTTGTCCACTGGCAGCGAACTCGGCCGCGAGCGGTGGCATCAGATCGCTGCCGCCTGTGCACTGTCCCCCCACTACGAAGATCTGCTGCTTTTTCGGCCTGTGCAGATCGCGCCCCAGCAAAACATGGTGGAGATATCTGTAGAATTCTACAGTCCGCATCTCAAGGCCGACCAGGGTATGACAGTCCAGATCCTCTCCCGGGACGGGATCGCCGCGACCAGCATCGCCGCTCAGCCCATGGGAATCGGCACCGCTGCTGTGGAATGGGAAAGACTCAAAGATGGATTCACTTTGGCCGCCCATCCGTTCCGGCAGTTTGGCTGCCTGTATGAGGTCGAGGCGGAGGAGCTGGCGGCAGCCGCCCCCAAGCCGCAGCCGCGGATCCCGCCTCAGGCTGGGAACGAACCAGACCCGCGGCCTCGTGGGCCAGCTATCCCGGTAGGGTGGTCGCAGAGGCTGATCCACCGTCTTGGTGAGCTGATCCCCGATCCCAACGCTCTTCTCACGGTCCTGCGGGATCACTTAAGCGTGATCGCCCCTCAGGACGAGACACTCCAAGCCCATCTGGGTATCCTCTACGAGAAGCTGGGTGAGTACAACCGCGCCTATGAGGCTCTGAGGCAGGTACCCGTGGATAAGCTGCCCGACGAAGCGCGCCTCGCCCTCCTGCGGGCAAGCAACCGCATCGGCGCTAGCGTCGATCACAAGCAGATAGTAGAATTCCTCGACTTGAGCAGGGATGACAATATCCGGGCATTAGCCGCCGTCGTCCAGAACACCGTAGATAGCCGCGCCCATGCAGCCCTGCGCTACCTGCTTGAGGAAAACCCACCCTTTGACGAAACCGGACTGGTGTCCTTCTTAAACGGCTGGCAGGACAGCTACCAAGACGCCAACGTGATCTCTACCGTGGCAGAGTACCTATACCTGTTCCTAGATGCCGCAGTTGCCTGCGAATACTTGATTTGCAAGATCGACAGCCATCCAGAGCTGGTCAAATCAGGGGAGTTCCGCACTCAGGTTTTGGACTATGCGGCACGCTGTGACAGATATCCTGCAGAACTATCGCTGGTGTTGGAGGAAGAATTAGATGACGCCCTCCGCAGAGACGACTACGGCAGATGGGAGCAGGTGCGCAGTCTGCTGCCCAAGCTGAGCAGGCCCCAGGCCGTCGCCTTACTGGAAAAATGTGCGTACACTGCCTCTCTCGCGGGAATGATTGGTGTCCAGCTCCTCCTGGAGCTGTCCCGCCTCTTGCGGGAAAGCGGCCGCACAGAGGAAACAATCCCCATCATGGAGCAGGCGGTGAACTTAGCCGACTCGTCCCCCGAGCTTTTGGCAGCGGTGCAGGTAGAGCAGGAGAAGATTTGTGCCTGCCTGAAGCAGATGGAGGAACTGAACCAGTTCCGGGTTCCGGCTGAGCAGGCTGCGAAAGAGCGCCTGCGCAGCGTCTTGAAGGGGAAGCGCATGGTCATTATCGGCGGACGAGAACAAGCATGGGCCGAAACCCTGCGCCAAGACCTAGCCTTGGAGAAGATCGATTGGAAGGCGAGTGAGCGGAACCAGCGCACTGACTACAGCCACGTGGAAGAAAGCATCCGCTCAGGCGGAACCGACATCATTGTCCTGCTTTACGACAAAGTGGGCCACACCGGGCTCGACAACCTCAAGAGTGTGGCTAAACGCCATAGGGTGCCTTTTATCGAGGCCAGGTTGGGATACTCTTCGGTGCTGTGGGCCGTGGACCGCTTCTATGCTGATCTGGCAGCGCCAGACAAGCCCCTATCCCGTGCGTAGGCAGTACTTAGCCACCGATAGGCTGGCGTAATCACCCACCAGCTCGCCCAGTCCTGCCGGCACAATTTCACATACGGCCAAGGACTGGGCCAGGGCTTCGGTGCGCAGCGTCTGGAGCATGATTGGCTCCAGCAGCTGCTTTTGCCGCAGATAAATGCTGCCGATCACGATTTTCTCGGGGTTGAGGATGTCTATGAGGACTGCCAGACCCCGTCCGAGATACTCTGCCACAACCGCAAACACCCGCAGGGCGAGCTCATCGCCCTGCTGCGCTGCTTCCCCCACTTTCTGGGCTGTGACGGAAGGCAGATCGTCCAGCGACCTGCAGTACAGTGTTGTCTTGCCTGCCTGGAGGTGCTCTTTTGCCATTGCCTGCGCCAGGCGGCCAACACCTCCGCCGCTGCAGAACCCCTCAAAAGACCCGCGCTTACCGTATCCCAGCGGTCCATCCTCCGCCAAGCGAATGTGACCTGCTTCTCCCGCAAGGTCATTAGTCCCGCTGTACAACTCACCGTTGAGAATGAGACCTGCCCCCATGCCGGTGCCGAAGGTGAGGAAAACCATGTTGCGGCAGCCCCGCCCGGCACCCCACTGCCACTCCGCGAGGGCGCCGGCATTGGCATCATTCTGCAGGGCGGTGGGAACCCCGAATCGCTCCCTAAAGGGAGTCACGGCATCAACATCGTCCCATCCCGGCAGATTCGGAGGCGATAGAATCCGCCCCCGCCTGCTGTCCAGCGGACCGCCGCAGCTGATCCCGATGGCCGCCAGTTCCGGACAGCCGTGCGCGTTAAGGAGTGCTTCCAGCGCATCTCCGAGCTGCTGCAGAGCCTGCTCATGGCCTCTAGGTGTGGGAAACTGCTGCTTGCCCAAGATTTGGACAGTCTCGCCGCTGCCGATCCGGCCGAGAGACACAGCGCATTTTGTTCCGCCGATATCTATTCCAGCGATAATCACTGCTCCGAGAGGCCTCCTTTGAGTACGTCTAGCGGTTCCTCCAAGAGGTTCGTCTCTACGATGGGCTGCGTGCAGTCGTGGCGAACACGGAACGTCTTGATCTCGTAGGGACCGAATTGTGCACGAATCACCCTCTGCCACCATGGCAGCTCGATCTCAGCCTCAACGGCGCGGCCCCATGCCTCCCAGCAGCGGAGAATCAGATCGCCGCCATCTTCTGCCTTTTTCAGCACAGATAGCACCACATTTTCCGGTATCACTGTGACAAACGAGGCCTTCTGCGGCAGTTTTCCCCGATGAAACGTCTCTAGCAGGACAACGGCCGGCTGGTTCAATTCCAGAGCTCTGCGCACCGTACCCGCCTCTTCCCAACTGCCTCGATGGGGAAGAAGCGTATAGGTGAACCTTTGAATGCCTTGGTCGATATACGAGTAGTGACCATCGGCGGCGGGCACCATCGGGTCATGGTGGGCATAGATGGGGCTGCGCGCCACCGTGATGCTGACCTCCTTGTGCAGAACGCTGTAGCTGTACTTGGCATTGTTTATGATGCTCAGCCCATACCTTTCATCGCGGCCTTGGATGATGCCTGATAGGTCAATCCAGCTCTGCCCGGGCTGTTCCTTGCCATCCCCGGCTCTTACGATGGTGCCGTAGGGAATCTCGTAAGTGGCCTTGCGGAAAGCCAAGTCTACCGGGAACTTCAGCTTCAGCAGTTTGAACTGTTCCCTCCAGTCCAGCTCCACTTTGACGTCGATCTGCGGGAGCTTGGGATACATGGTAAAATCCTGCACCAGGCGAGATCGGCCGTAAGTGCTGATGACCCGAATCACCGACTTGACAGGTCCGTGTTCTACTCGGCGCACTTCCACAGGCTGAAACGTGCCAATCTCGTCGTTGAAGTTAAGGACATCGTGGCTCCAAGTGTCAGAGTGGTCTTCTATCACAGCCGGACGCGCTCCTAAGCCGGCAAGCATTGAAAAGCCAGCCTCCTTGTCAAGCAGGCTCTTGATGCACCCTGTCGCGGGGCAGATTTCCAGCCGGAAGAAGTCGTTTTCCATCACCGTATCCAAGGCTGTTACGGCGGGAAAATCGGTGCGGTGTTTTTCGGGGCGCAGCCGGTAAACCCGATACCCTAAACTAGGCAGCTCGGCCCTGAAGCTGACGCGGTAGCGGCCGCGGGTGGTGGCATGGGACTGGACCAGCTGGTGGGGAATAACCTGCCCTTGGTCGTCCACTAACTCGTGGGGGTCTTTCAGCCCACCCACCTCCAGCTCGATTGGGACTGTGCTGTCCCAGGCATGTGGGTTGAAGACCACAATGGGCTTTGCGCCGGGCTCCTCGGGAATATCTACGTTCCAGGCGAGGGACTGAATCGCGTGGTTGAGACTGCGGCCGGCGATGGCCATGGCCTCGCCGTACGTATCCCGAGCATCCTCATATGCCTCTTCCAAGCTGGTTCCGGCAAGAACATCGTGGAACTGGTTAAACAAGACGTTCTTCCAAGCCCGGTCCATACCTTCCCCATAGGGTTGGCCAGTCATCCAGCTGGCAAGGGCGGAGAACTTCTCCGCAGCCAAGAGCGTATGCTCGGCACGGCGGTTCCACCACTTCACGCCAGAATGGGCCGCATAGCAGCCGCTGGCATGATGCTGCAGGTCGTCATGGACAACCGGGAACGACAGGTCCTGCTCCACGATGCTGGCGAAGAACTCCTCCGGCGTGCTGAACACTAGTTCCGGGAAGTCCTGCCTGCGGGCAAGTTCGCGGATACTTTCAATGTTCTCTCGCGTCGGTCCTCCGCCGTGATTCCCCACCCCGTAAAAGCACATCAGCTCCTTCAGGGGCGGCCTGATCTCATGGGCACAGCGCAGCACATGCTTTTCCACGCTCTTACCCCAGGTTACATACTCATACGGGATGCGAAAACACAGCACCCGCGATCCGTCAGGGGCCTCCCACCAAAACACCCGGCCGGGGAGGCCCTTCTCGTGGGGATGCGGGCGCATGAACACGTAGTAGTCCAGTCCGCTCTTTTTCAAAATCTGAGGAAGCATGGCGTTGTGGCCGAAGCTGTCTGGGTTAAAGCCCACGGCGGTTTTCCGGCCGAACTTTGCCGCGAAGTAGCGCTGGCCGTACAAAGCTTGGCGGACATACGATTCCCCAGCGGGAATGTTACAGTCAGGTTCTACCCACCAGCCGCCCACGATCGACCAGCGCCCCTCTGCCACCCGCTCCTTGATTTCCTCAAACATAGCCGGGTCGTTCTCTTCTACCCACTCATACAAAGCGGCAGAACTTGAGGTAAATTTGAAGTCCGGGTATTCCTGCATGCGGTCAAGGGCAGAGCGAAACGTAGCTTTCGCTTCTTGCAGGCCTTCCTGCCACCGCCACAACCACACTGGATCGATGTGGGCGTTGCCGATCATGTGCAGCTTTTTATGCTTCACAAGCATTCCCTCCCAGGTCGGTATCAATGAGCAGCATGCGGCCTCTGCCGGCGCTGCCTAGGTAATGCACGATTTTTTCTTCCACGACTATTTCCACAGCCCGCAGCCCCCTATCCAGCACCGCGGGAGACAGCTCGCGGCACTCCCTTTCCGTGAGGCGCTCCGTTCTACCCACTGCTGCGAGGAACGCCAGTTCCAGATCGGTGGCGAAGTTCACCTTGCTGATCCCACCCCCAGGTAGGGCAACCGCTGCTCTGATCATCTCCTGTGGTACACCTGAACCACCGTGCAGCACAAGGGGAACAGGTGTGAGGGTGCGGATCTGCTTGATGCGCTCATAGTCAATCTCGGGCTTTCGCCCCATGTACGCTCCGTGGGCTGTTCCTACGGACACAGCTAAAGCATCAACCTGAGTGGCAGCAGCAAACCACTGCGCTTCCTCGGGGTCGGTGAGTAGCTCGCGCTGATGCTCGGTTTCGATCGAATCAGTAGAGCCGATCCGGCCCAATTCTGCTTCCACGGAAACGCCGCGCGGGTGGGCATAGGCAACCACCTTGCTTGTGCGGGCAGCGTTCTCTGCGAGAGGAAACTCAGAGGCGTCAATCATCACGGACGTAAAGCCGCATTCGATCGCCGCGGCGATGAGGTGGAAATCCTTGGTGTGGTCGAGGTGCAGCACAGCGGGAACCTCTACATCATCTTCAACAAGGTATGTATAAAACCTTTCGGCAAAGGCGGCCAGGCTGACACCGTAGCGTTCTAACTCCCGCTGGGAAATCTGGACAACAACCGGGGCACCGGCCTTCTTGGCTGCACGCAGGATCGGGCGGATCAGGGGCGTGCAGCGCGGAGAAAAGGAGCCAACAGCATAGACCCCCTCCTGGGCTGCCCGCAGCAGGACGTTGAGCGGCATCACATTTCCCAGGCTTTTTCTACAGTTCACGCAGATCTCTCCTTGCCATTTTGCCGTAATACTCCCGGAGCGGCTGCTGCAGCTTGATGTATCCTTCCTCCAACAACCAGCTGTAGGCCTTGTGCAGGTGCTCATCTGGGACAATCTCTTCACTGGCCAGCGCCGCCGAAGCGGCCTGCAGATCGGCTAGGCGCAGGTGTCCGCTGCCTACGCCTGCAAACAGAGCTGCTCCCACCAGCGCGGCCTCTTGCACACTCAAGACTGTCAGTGGACAGCCAAAGACATGGGCCTTCGTCTGGAGCCAGAACCTGTTCTTCACCCCGCCTCCCACGACCAGAATCCTGTTGATGTGTCCGCCCATCACGGCCAGGGCTTCGCGCCGGATCAGCTCCATCTGCATAGAAACCCCTTCCAGCACCGCTTTGGCCAAATCTCGGCGGGTATGACTCCGGCTCAGACCCACGAAAGCCCCCCGTGCGTAAGGATCCGGCCGCGGTGCGCCGCTGCCAGACAGGAACGGATAGTAAATGATTCCCGAAGGCTCAAAGGAAACTCCAGCCAGGAGCTCTTCCAGCTGGGCATAGCTCAGCTCAGGTTCGCCCAGGATCCGCCGCAGCCATTCGATGGAACCACCGGAATCGGACAAACCGCCCAGCCAGTGGTAAAATCCCGGCAGAACATGGGGCCCAAAGGACAGGCCCGAGGACAGATGGCGGTGGGTCAAGGGCGCCGCGGGCCGCGCACCCAAGAGCACTTCCGCGGTGCCCATGGAATTCAGCACATCTCCGCCAGCCACATCCCCCACAGCCAGGGATGCGACGACGTGATCGTGGCCACAGATGCTCACAGGCATATCGCGCAAAAAACACAAGGACTCGCCACCAACGCAGTTTCCGATGGGCATCCCGCTCGGGATGACTGGCGGGAATTCCACTTCGGGTAAGCAGCGAGCGATGAAATCGTGATCCCAGTCTTCTGTTTCTAAGGAGTAGAGATACGTGCGGGCCGCCAGGGTCGGATCGGTCCCGATTCTCCCTGTGAGGCGCAGCGCGATATAATCCACTGCAGACAGCCACAAGCTGCCGCGCAGGTCTATTCCCTGCCGCTGCAGGGAAAGGATTTTCAAAAGGCCGTACTTCCCGCTGAGGCGGAGACCGGTGATTCTGAACCGCTCCGCGGGATCCTGGAGTTCGGCTGCAGTGGGCAGCTCGCGCTGGCTTGCCCGATCGAACCAGGGAATAATGCTGCTTCTCGGTGTCAGGGTGCGGGCATCGAGGAGCAGACCCGATTCAGCCATGCCCGTAATACCGCAGGCGGCGATGGGCACGGCCGCCTCGTTCGCAGCCCTGGACAGCACAAAAACCGCCCGCTGCCAAAACTCTTCCGGATCATAGACAAACCCGTGTCCCGTGGGCTGAGCTTCGGAGCGAACATGGTGCGAGGCAATGATCTGGCCATCAGCGGCCACGACCGCTGCCTTGACATGAGTTGTACCCAAATCCAGTGCTAGAAAATACATCATAAGACTCCTTACTGTTCTGTGCCGCACGGCACATCCGCCAACAGCACCTGCACTCCGCAGCGGATGATCTCCTTGACCGCTGCTTCTTCCACCAGACTGCTGGTGATGAGGTAATCCACCTCATGCAGCGCGCAGAACGCGAGCAGGCCAGAGCGGGTAAATTTGGTGTGGTCAGCCACCACCGCAACTTTGTCGGCCGAGGCCACCATGGCCTTTTTCATCTCCGCCTCGTAGATGTCTGAACTTGTAAAGCCTCGGGTCAGGGAAATCCCCGACGTACCGATAAACGCGATCTGGGCATTGTACTTGCGGATCTCCGCTTCCGCCTGGGGCCCCACCAAACTCATGGACTTCTTCACCAGTTTGCCCCCGATCATGAAGAGCTCCTGACCCTCACTGCGGCTGAATTCCTCCACGATGTTCACACCATTTGTGACAATGGTCAGATTGGGGATGTTCTTAAGATGACGAGCCACACACCACGTGGTCGAACCTGCATCAATCAAGACCCGCTGGCCTGGGGATACCAGGGATGCTGCCTTTTTTCCGATGGCATCTTTCTCCTCAAAGAGGTGCATGGTGCGCTGCTGCACAGGTGGAATCGCGGCCATGGTAACGATCAGGTCCTCCACCAGCACAGCTCCGCCGTAGTTCTTTTTCACAAAGCCTTCTTGTTCCAGGGCGGTCAAATCCCGCCGAATCGTCTCTTCCGATACCGCGAACTTCGCTGCTAAATCCCCCACCTTTACACTGCGCTGTTTGAGCAGGATTTCCTTGATCTTATTGCGTCG
>JAAYMI010000116.1 GCA_012521465.1 Bacillota bacterium
CCCTAACCGAAGTTCTTTCCTTAGGACAGCAGGCTATCATCCTCCTCAATCGCCGAGGATTCTCCGCATTTGTCCTGTGCCGGGAATGCGGCCACGTCGTGCAGTGCGAGAACTGCAGCGTGAGCATGACTTACCACAAACAGGATGGGAGACTGCACTGCCACTACTGCAGTGCACGGCAGGAGCTTCCCCAGAAGTGTCCCAACTGTGCTTCCCCCTACCTGCGGCAGTTTGGGGTTGGCACGGAGCAGGTCCAAGATTTCCTCCAGAAGCAGTTTCCCGGGGCGAAGATCAGCCGGATGGACGCGGACACCACCCGCACCAAGGGAGCCCACCGCGGCATTCTCAGGCGGTTTGCTGCTGGCGAAACCGATATTCTCATCGGGACGCAGATGGTGGCCAAGGGGCTGGATTTCCCCAACGTCACTCTAGTAGGCGTACTCAGCGCGGACCTGAGCCTCAATCTGCCTGATATCCGCGCCTCAGAACGGACTTTCCAGCTCCTGACGCAGGTGGCAGGGCGCGCCGGTCGGGGGGACCTCCCTGGCCGAGTGATCATCCAGTGCTATGAGCCGCACCACTTTGCTATTCAAGCGGCTAAAAACCACGACTACAAGCGGTTTTTCCGCCAGGAGATCTCCTTTCGCCGTCAGATGAGCTACCCGCCTTTCCAGGAGTTGGTGCGAATTCTATGTACAGGTCCAAAGGCAGCTGTGGAGGAACACATCCGCACTATAGGAGAGTTTCTCCGCCGCAGCGGGGCGGCAAAGGAGGAGCTGTTCGGCCCGGCGCAGGCTCCGATAGGTAGAATCAAGGGAAGGCACCGCTGGCAGATTGTGCTGAAAGGCAGTCATCACCATTTACTGGAAAAGCTGCCACCGCCGCCCAGCGATGTTCACGTAGCCATTGACGTAGACCCCCTGTTTCTACTATAAATATGGTATAATGAAATCAGAGGCTTTGCCGTATTGAGAACGGAGGTTATCAATGGCTGTACACAAGATCGTCGTAGTGGACGAACCAGGCGCAGAGGTTCTGCGGGAGAAAGCCGCACCTGTGACCAGGATTACAAATAAAGTGAGTAAACTGATTAAGGACATGCTGGAGACTATGTACGCTGTGGACGGAGCGGGACTGGCCGCTCCCCAGATTGGGGTGAGCAAGCAGATCGCGGTAATCGACGTGGGGGAGGGGCCTATCTGCCTGATCAATCCCGAAATCGTCAAGAGCGAAGGAGAAGAAATCGATGTGGAGGGGTGCCTGAGCATTCCCGGGCTGCGGGCCTATGTGAAGCGCAGCACCTCTGTGATTGTGAAAGCCCTCGACGAGAGGGGCAGGCCCATCCGAGTGGTCGGGGAAGGGCTCTTGGCCCGGGCACTTCAGCACGAGATCGATCACCTCAACGGTGTTTTGATGACGGACCGAATGATTGATGTGGTGCCCCAGGAGGAAGAGCAGGACGAGGCGGGTGAGTGACGAATGCGCATCGTGTTTATGGGCACACCAGCGTTTGCCGTACCCAGCCTCGAGATCCTGGCCGAACAGGAACGAGTAGTGGCTGTGGTCACGCAGCCAGATAAGGCCCAGGGGCGCGGGCAGAAGCTGGGCATGTCTCCCATCAAGCAGCTGGCCCTCGGCCTAGGGCTGCCGGTGCTCCAGCCAAAACGCGTGGCAGATCCCCAGTTCATCAAAATCATACGGGACTTCCGCCCGGAGCTGTGCGTGGTAGTGGCCTTTGGCCAGAAGATCCCCGACGAGCTGCTGGAACTCCCGCCGCATGGCTGCATCAACTTACACTCGTCGCTCCTTCCGAAGTACCGAGGTGCAGCACCGATCAACAAGGCTATAGCAGACGGCGCGGCAGTGACTGGTGTGACCACCATGTACCTTAGTTCGGAGTGGGACGCGGGTGACATAATTCTTCAGGCTGAGGAGCCCATCTATCCCAATGATACGGCTGGAACACTCCACGATCGCTTGATGATCAAAGGAGCAGAGCTCCTGGCTGAAACTGTGCGGCGGATTTCAGAAGGCACTGCGCCCCGCACTCCCCAGGATCACAGCCAAGCTAGCTACGCCTACAAGCTGACTAAAGCCGATGCTTATCTAGATTTTTCCGACAGCGCCGAGAAGCTGGGCCGGGTGGTGCGGGCTATGAATCCCTGGCCGATCGCTCACGCGAGAGTCTGCGGGGAAACGATCAAGATCTGGGAAGCAGTCCCGCTTACCGGAAACGCCTCTCCCGGAGAAATCGTGGAAATCACTGACTCCGCCCTGGTGGTGGGGTGCGGCAGCGGTCTGTTGGCTTTAGAAAAAGTGCAGCGCGCCGGACGCAAGATAATCTCAGGCCGGGACCTGGCCAACGGCCTCCGCCTTACGGTAGGTCAAAACCTGATGAGCAAGCCTGATGTTGGGTAGGATAGAATTTAGTAGGGAGGTATGCTGATGTTCTTCTGGTATGATCCCACTTACTTGCTGCTAATCCCTGCCTTGTTGTTTGCCTTCTACGCCCAAAGCAAGGTCAGCGGCACTTTCCAGCGCTATCTCAGGGTGTATGCATCAAGCGGACTGACAGGCGCCCAAGTAGCCCGAAGGCTCTTGGACAGCAACGGCCTCTATGACGTAGCTGTGGAGCAGGTGGGTGGTCACCTCACTGACCACTATGACCCCCGCCGCAAAGTGCTTCGCCTGTCACCGGCCGTGTACAGCGGCACTAGTGTAGCCGCATTGGGTGTTGCCGCCCACGAAACGGGCCATGCGGTCCAGCATGCCCAGAACTACGTACCACTGGGGATCCGCAACAACCTGTTCCCGGTAGCCAGTATTGGTTCGCAGATGGCTTTCCCGCTGTTCGTTCTCGGCCTCTTCTTCCAGTGGGATACGTTGATGTTGGTGGGCATCTGGTTCTTCATCGCAGCTTTGGCGTTCCAGATTGTCACCCTTCCCGTGGAGTTTAACGCCTCAAGGCGCGCCATCGCACTCTTGAGCAGCGGCGGTTACATCACCTCAAGTGAACTGCCCCACGCCAAAGCAGTGCTTGATGCAGCAGCACTAACGTATGTCTCAGCAGTGGCCATGGCGGCAAGCCAGCTGATCCGCCTGCTCATCCTGCGCAACTCGAGAAGGAACTAACTATGGAAAAAAGCGATGCCCGGCTCTTGGCCGCGCTGGCACTACAGGAATTTGAGCAATCTGAGGATTTCCTTGGCGAAATCCTCGATTCTTTTCTGCAGCAGGGAAATCTATCGTCCTTGGACCGCAGCTTGTTTACGGAGCTTGTATACGGCACAGTGCGGATGAAGCTGAACCTCGACCATATCTTGCAGCAGTTCAGCTCCAGAAAGCTGGGCCAGATCGAACCGCTGATCCGGCAAGTGCTGCGCATCGGAGTGTATCAGCTCGTGTATTTGGACCGCATTCCTGACCATGCCGCAGTCAGCGAAGCGGTGAACAGTGCTCGCAGACTCGGGCGCAGAGGAGCAGCCGGATTCGTCAACGGCATCCTGCGCGCAGTTATCAGAGGAAAGGACAGCATCGCATATCCGGATCCGGCTGTCGAGCCAGCTAAGTATTTGGCCGTGCGCTATTCCTTCCCTCAGTGGATGAGCGCACGCTGGGTGCACACTTGGGGGTTCGCCGCCGCCGAACAGCTCTGCCGCGCCTTTAACCAGCCACCTGCAACTACCCTGCGCCTCAACACCCGGCAGATTTCAGTGCCTGAGGCGGTCCAGCATTTCCAAGCGCGTGGGGCTGTGGTGCAGCCCGGCCGCTTCGCCCCAGATGTAATCTCGCTCTCTCCAGGCAGTGTAGCCTTGGACGACGAGCTGTTCCACAAAGGAGCCTACTATATCCAAGACGAAAGCAGTGCTCTCGTGGCCCACGCCATCAATCCCCAAGCCGGGGAGGTTGTCTATGATCTCTGCAGTGCACCGGGTGGGAAAACCACTCATCTGGCACAGCTTATGGACGATACGGGTGAGATCTGGGCCTGGGATATCAGCGCAGAGCGCCTGGCAAAGGTAGAAGAAAACTCTCGCCGCCAAGGCCTGACCATTATTCGGACACTGCAGGGCGATGCTTCTAAGCCCCTAGGTGTCCTTCCAGCAGATCGCGCGCTTGTGGATGCCCCCTGTTCGGGCCTCGGCACCATGAGTCACCGCCCTGATATCCGCTGGCGTCGAAAACCAGCGGAAATTCAGGAGTTGGCCAATCTCCAACGCCAGATCATGGCAAACGCTGCTGAGCTCGTCAAGCCAAACGGCTTGCTTGTCTATTCTGTCTGCACCATTACAGAGGAGGAAGGCCCAGAGATCGCGCAGTGGTTCCTCAGCTCCCATCCCCAGTTTGCTCCGGGCACCCTGCCAGACTGGTTTCCCGAGCCGAGCGACGAGGCAGCACCGCACACGCGCCTCATTCTGCCGCACGTCCACGGCATAGATGGTTTCTTTATTGCTGCCTTTTCCAAGCTGAGGTAAGGGCAACAGAAGGAAATATTTATCTTGTGTCCAATAGGACAAACAAGGAGGGATTATATGAGAATTCTGGTCGTGGACAATAATGTTGAATTATGTCAAATTTTGCGAGAATTTTTCGGAACGCAGCAGGATCTGACCATGGTAGGTGAAGCCCATGACGGAGAACAGGCCCTTGCCCTAATCGCTGAGCTTGAGCCTGACGTCATAATTCTTGATATAACCATGCCTCACCTAGATGGAATCGGTGTGCTAGAACGCTTGGATTCTCTCGGTCTGAAACGCCGGCCGCGCATTATTGTCCTGACCGCGTTCGGCCGCGACGATCTCATAGCCCGCTTCACAGAGCTTGGCGTGGACTACTTCATGCTTAAGCCCTTCAGCCTGCAAGTCTTAGCAGACCGGGTGCGGCAGTTCGCACAAGTGCGCGTCTCACTCGGCCACGCTGAAACCGCGGCGGTGCAAACCGGAGGCTCAAACAGCACAGAGGGCGCCGTCACCCGCATTCTGCATAGACTAGGTGTGCCGCCGCATTATAAAGGGTTCTCCTATCTGCGTGAGGCAGTGATGATGTGTGCCTCGACCGGATATCTCAGCGGGGCCCTAACCAAAGAGCTCTATCCCGCCCTGGCGCATAAGTACTCCACCACCCCCGGTGGCGTAGAGGCAGCCATTCGGAATGCGATCATCGCCGCCTGGGAAAGTGGCAACCGCGATGCTATCAAGGAGCTGTGCGGTCAGCACTCCGGCGATCGGGTTCCCACCAACTCACTGATCATTGCTAAACTCGCCGAAGAGGCGCACGCGCTGCAGCGGTGAAGTGATAGAGAGGAAAAAGCCCTCTGGTGCTGAGACTAGAGGGCTTAATGTGTTATTCTGTTAGAGACGGTGGGGTAAAGCCCAAGGGTTCGGCGAAGGGGAACTGTACCGCTTCGCCAGTTGTACCACTGTAATAGCAGGCACGTACAAACTCTAGGGCCTTACGCCCTTCGACTCCGTCGATCGTCACCGGACGGCCAGCTAACACGTCGCGATAGTATTCATCGATCTGCGCTTTGTGGCTGACTCCCCAATATGACTTACCCACCACTTCATGGTCACCTTCGGCAAACACCCATTGGTCGGGTTGGCCCGCAATGCAAATCCTGGCTTTATCTTTTTCGATCCGGGCAGTACCCAGTTCTCCGTGAACCTCCAGAAGGATGTCGGCGTCGTAAGTGTAATAATTGCAGGCGTAGAGACTTCCGATAGCCCCGTTCTTAAAATGGATTGTGGCTTCTGCAACGTCTTCCACATCAATAATGTGATGAGTGCGGTTGGCCATAGAAGCTTTCAGATAGTCGATGTCGCCGACAATCCACTGCATGAGATCCATAGTGTGAATGGCTTGGTCAATCAAGACACCGCCGCCCTCTTGGTCCCATGTGCCTTTCCAGTCACTCTGCGAATAATACTCGTCAGGCCGATACCAGGTCAGGAACATGCGGGCACCTTTAACTCTCCCCAACCGCCCTGACTCGACGGCCTGCTTGACAGCCACCGATGCCGGGTTATAGCGGTTCTGGAAGATTACGCCCAGTGTTACCTTGTTATCCGCCGCGGCTTTGATCATCCGGTCCGCATCATGTAAGCTCACGGCCATGGGTTTCTCGGTCAGGACGTTGATCCCCTGCTCGCAGGCGGCGATCGTGATCTCCGCATGGGTGTGGTGGGGGGTACAGACGTGAATCACATCGGGCTTTTGGGCAAGCACATCGTGGTAGTCGGTGAAGTAGGGTACAGAATACTTCTCACCGGCAGCTTGGGCCCGATCAGGCTTTACGTCACAGACGGCGATAAGCTGAGCTAGGGGATTACTGCCAGCAGCTGCTAGGTGTACGCTAGATACATTGCCGCAACCAATGATAGCCACTCTTAACTGGGTCATCAGTCAGTCTCCTTCTGCTTCTGTGAATTTCCATGGAGAGGTATTCTCTCTAGATTGACAAACTCCTCCCCTCGCGTGTATACTAAAAGTTGCGGGGCGTGGCTCAGTTTGGTAGAGCGTCGCGTTCGGGACGCGAAGGTCGCACGTTCAAATCGTGTCGCCCCGACCACTATGCATAGAACTGGACACACGCGCTTTCTGTCTTGCGTTAACGCCTGTGTCTGGTTTTTTTATTTTTGCGGACATTCTATAGCCAGGCGCTCGCCGCAGAACGCGAAGAACTTGCGCAAGGTTTTTTCCAACCGTTTGCGATAATAGGCCGATACAGCAGATTGCTCAATGAACCTGCGCACGTCGTCTTCGGTCGAGTTGGCCAGGAGATAGCGGATAAACCGGGATGCATCGCCTAGGTAGTATTCTTCCGACTGAATCCCCTGGTCCAATAGGTATTCAACATAACCTGTGAGAAAATGTACTTTGTTATGATAGGTCTTCAATGCCATCACCTTCTCCACTGCTTGGAGGTATGTAATATATGGAATATTTGGGTAAACTACACTTGGCGGGACTTGAGGTGGACCAAGTGGCAGAAGCGCTTGCCCACGAGGGTTGGCCGCGGTTTCGAGCTGAGCAAGTGTTTCGGTGGCTGCACCAGAAGGTCGTCACCAACTTTACATCAATGCACAATCTTCCAAAACCCCTGATCAACCACCTGCAGGAGAAGTACGGTTCTCCCCTGGCCTGCCAAATCATCCTGCAGCGGGAGTCGATCGACGGAACCATCAAATACTTGTTTGGATTATTCGATGAGAATACTGTAGAAGCGGTATATATCCCAGAAAAAGACCGGGGTACCCTGTGCGTTTCTGTCCAGGTGGGCTGTGCTATGAACTGTTCGTTCTGTGCCACAGGCCGGAGCGGCTTTGTGCGGAACCTGTCCACAGCAGAAATCGTCAGCCAGGTGAACGCGGTCAGGGCAGCACTGCCCCCAGAACGTCCCCGCCTCTCGAATATTGTGTTTATGGGTATGGGAGAACCCTTTGCCAATTTTGAGGCGGTGATGGCTGCCGCCGCCATCTTCCAGAGCGAGTTGGGTATGCATCTCGGTCAGCGGCGAATCACCATCTCCACCTGCGGCCTTGTGCCTGAGATCCGCCGCTTTGCTGATCTAAAGACGCAGATCAACTTGGCGGTCTCCCTACATGCCCCAGACAATGATAGGCGGTCTAGTGTTATGCCCATCAACCGCCGGTATCCCATTGAGGAGCTCCTCGATGCGTGCCGCTATTACACCAGCCGCACCAACCGGCGCATCTCTTTTGAGTATGCCCTAGTGGAAGGCTTTAATGATTCGCATGGGGACGCCCAGATGCTGGCTGAGATTTTGCAGGACATGCTCTGTCATGTGAATATTATTCCTGTGAATCCCGTGGAAGGATTCCAGCGCCCAGAGGCTTCCAGAGTGCAGCGCTTTAAGCAGGTTCTAGAAGCGCAGGGCATCGCAGCATCCGTGCGCAAAGAGCGGGGAACCGACATCGAAGCAGCCTGCGGGCAGCTGCGCCAAGTCCACGGCCGAACCCCAAGCAGTAGAACCGAAAGGAGGATGCGGAGTGAATCTCCTTGAGCGCATCGAACACCGCCTCAGTACGTGGATCGAAGGCGCGTTTCGCAGGAGCATCCCCAGACAGATTGAACCGGTGGAGGTTGGGCGAGCCCTGCTCGCGGCAGTAGATCGGAGCAAGCGCATCAGCATGGCCTGTGTGTATGCCCCCAATCGCTTCAGCATCTGCCTGAGCGAACCAGATCTCGCGGATTTGAGCTCATTAACCCAAACTTTGGAGGCGGAGCTGAAAGGAGTTTTGCAGCAAAAGGCAGAAAAGGATCAATTGCGCTTTATTGGACCCATATCCCTTGTGTTTCTGGCCGACCCCCAGCTTGCACGGGGCCATCTCCAGGTTAAGGCTGAGTTCAAGGAAGGGGAGGGCGCTGATGAGGCGACAAGCGAGGAGGCACTGCCGATAGAGACGCGGTCCTACCGAAAAGAGCTGTTTCAGGCTCCCTGTTTGGCGGTAGAAGTTGGGCGAGCACCGCAAGTGGTAGTTCCCCTCAAAGACGGGCTCACCATTGGGCGCAGTACCCAATGCGACCTGGTGCTCGATGAACCGAATGTGAGCCGTGTCCACGCCCGCATTGTCCGGCGCAGCAGTCAATGGTTGATTGTGGACAACAACAGCACCAACGGGCTGTTTGTCAATGGCGCGCGGGTGGATTCCGCTCCCCTCAAAGGGGGAGACCGCATCCAGGTTGGATCAGCGGTTATTGTCTACAGGGAGCCGATGTGATGGCTGCTGTTTACACGATCATCCGCCTGGCATTGGTGGCGTGGCTCTTGAGAGTTGTCTGGGAAATGGCTCGTTTGATGGTGAACGAGTTTAGGTAGGGGTGTTTCTGATGAACGTGGGGGCGGAAACTAGTATTGGCAGGGTACGTGATACTAACGAAGATGCTTTTTGGGCAGATAAGGGGCTCTTGGTCGTATGTGATGGCATGGGAGGACACCAGGCGGGTGAAGTGGCATCTGCCATGGCAGTGAACTCAATCCGCAGTTATCCTTTCCAGTTCCAAGATTCCGCTGCCGAAGTAAGGGAGGCCATTCTTAAGGCCCACGCCGAGATCGCAAAGGCAGCCTCACAGGATCCGGCTATGCACGGAATGGGTACGACTGTCACAATGGCTCTGTGTATAGACGCACCCGATGGAGCAGAAGTGGTTGTGGGGCACGTAGGAGACAGCCGCTGCTATGCCTATGTCAACGGCGAGCTCTGCCGGATCACAAACGACCATTCTGTGGTGGGTGAGCTGACCCGCCAAGGCACGATCTCGCCTGAAGAGGCGGTGCTCCATCCTCAACGCCACGTTCTATCCCAAGCCTTGGGAATCGGCGAAGTGGAAGTTGAGGTGCACCGCGTTTTTTTGCCTTCCGGTGCCCGTATCCTCCTCTGCAGCGACGGCTTAACAGATGTGCTCAGCGACGCTGAAATCAAGCAGCAGATCGCCAAGGCCGTGCCCCAAGAAGCGGCGAAAAACCTCGTGGCTCTAGCCAATGCCCATGGCGGAAGGGATAATATCACGGTGATTGTGGCCCAGGTTCCGTAGAGCGCCTGAGTTCAAGGAGGCGGTGCCGTGCGCAGCTTGGCTCTTTCCTGGTTAGAACTGGCAGGATGGTTTGGGCTTGCTCTGGTGTGGCTGAGCCAGGGGAGGAGTCTGGTTCTGTGGTGGCAGCTGGCAGCCATCTGGGCTGGTTTTGCCGTGTTAGGTCTCTTGACTCGGCACCTCGGCGGTGCGCACTCGCTGCTGCTTCCTGCGGCGCTGTTGGTAGGTTTAGGATGGATCTTTCTGTACCGTTTGCGCCTGGAATGGGCGGCCCACCAGTTCAGTGGTTTTGTTGTCGGCCTGGCGGCTTACTGCGTGGGGCTTATGGGGAACTGGGCCGCAAGCCGCACTAAGTACGTTTTTGGAGTGTTAGCAGCAGCACTGCTCATCGGGACACTACTCTTCGGTGTATGGGTCGGAGGAGCCAAGGCTTGGCTTGCCCTGGGACCGTATCGCTTTCAACCGGTAGAGTTTGCCCGGGTGCTGCTGATCCTGTTTGTCGTGCGCTATCTCGTAGAAAACAAACCTCTGCTTCGTTTAGGCGGAGGATGGGCCGCTGCCAAATATTGGGGGCCCTTGGCGCTGTTCATGGGCTGCATCTTGCTGCTCCTGGCTGTGCAGAGGGACCTGGGGCCGGCGCTGCTGCTGTTTACTGTTTACTGCATACTATCGGGACTCGTGGTGCCCGCGAGGAAGCTCTTGGCAGCATACTCAGGCCTTGCATTCGCGGGTATTGGAGTGGGTCTGCTGCTGTTCCCGCACCTGCGCATTAGGATGACGGCATGGCTCCATCCGTGGGAGCATGCAGAAGGGGCTGGGTATCAGATCCTGCAGGGTTTGTTCGCTCTAAATAGTGGTAAAGTGCTGGGAAGAGGGATCGGCGCCGGAATGGGCGAATTGATTTCTGAAGTCCACACAGATTTTCTCTTCGCACTGGTAGGTGAAGAGCTGGGATTTGCAGGAGTGCTATCTCTCCTGAGTCTGTATCTAATTATGGCCTTCATCGGATTGAGACTCGCTGATCACACTTCTGACCCAATAGAGAAGTACACAGCGGTAGGCATCGTACTCTTGTGGTCTGTGCAGGTCTTTATGGTGGTGGGTGGAATAATCCGCCTTGTGCCCCTCACCGGTATGACCCTGCCTTTCGTAAGCTACGGTTCCAGCTCCCTCGTTGCACAGATGTGGATGCTGGGCATCCTAGCCAGCGTAGGAAGGGTGAGAGCACGGTGAGTAGCACCTCCCGGAAAAGCTTTACGGCAATTCTGAGCGGCTTCTTTCTTATCCTAGCTGGTCTGATCTATTGGCAGGTGATCGCTGACCTGAGCGACCATCCCCTGAATCCCAGGCGCTATGACGTTTTCCGACAACCCAGAGGCGCCATCTTGGACCGCTGGGGAACTCCGCTAGCCTGTACCGTAAGGCAGAACGGGGACTACGTGCGGGTGTACGCCTGCCCTTCTTTGAGCCATGTTACTGGATATTTTCACCAACGCTATGGAATGACTGGACTCGAGCGAACCTACAACAGCAGTCTCGCCCAAGGGCAAGAAGTGCACACCACCATCGACCTTGCCCTCCAACAAAAGCTGGAGGCACTCATGGAAGGCCGGGTGGGGGCGGCGATAGCGATGAATCCAAAGACCGGCGAAGTTCTTGCCCTGCTGTCCTCTCCGTACGTTGACCCTAACAAGCTGGATGAGTTCTGGTCAGATTACGCTGCCGATCCACGAAGTCCTTTTGTAAACAGGGCGACACGAGGCCAGTACCCACCTGGTTCAGCCGTAAAGCCCTTCGTGCTGGCAGCGGCTCTAGCGGACCGCATCACTTTCCCGGAAGAACGCTGGCAGGACAGCGGCCGAGTGGTGCTGTCTGGCAGGACAATCAGCAACTTCCAGAGCCAGGGCTGGGGAAGTCTCACTAGTCTGGAAGCACTGGCTAATTCGTCCAACGTAGTCTTTGCCCAACTTGCAGCCAAACTTGGGCCGCGGCTGCTTGATACGCTCAGACAGTGCGGTTTAGGGGAAGCACTCCCCTTTCCCCTTGGGTCAGCGGCGGGCAAACTTCCGCCCGCGGAGCAGTCAGCTTACGGATGGGGGCAGATCGGCATTGGGCAGGGCAGCCTCTTGGTTACTCCCCTGCAGATGGCAGCCGCAGTGTCCGCGATCGCCAACGGAGGGCAGCTCATGCGGCCTTACTTAGTCGAAGAAGTTAGGGGAGGCTGGCGGCTGCCGCGCCTGCAGCGGCCAGTGGTCTATTCCCAAGCTGTACCCCAGTGGACAGCGGCCGCTGTGCGAGAGGGCATGGTTCTAGCCGTGCAGCAAGGCACTGCCAAGGGAGCGGCCCTACCCGGGGTCATAGCGGCCGGCAAGACGGGAACAGCTGAGACTCTGACCGGGGATGACCATGCATGGTTTATTGGGTTTGCACCCGCCCATGACCCAAGAATCGCAGTGGCGGTGGTGCTGGAACACGGCGGCCTCGCGTCCGAGACAGCAGCGCCCCTCGGAGGGTTAGTGATGCAGGCGGCACTAGAGGCCTGCACACAAGGGGGCATGCAAATTGAAAGGTGACTACCATGATTGGTGAGAAATTAGTTAACCGCTATGAGATCCTCGAAAAAGTGGGCGATGGTGGGATGGCCCTGGTCTACCGCGCCAAGGACACTCTCCTTAACCGCATCGTTGCAGTCAAGGTGCTCAGAGACCAGTTCTCCAGTGATATGGAGTTTGTGGAGCGATTTCGACGCGAAGCTCAATCAGCTGCAAGCCTATCCCATCCCAACGTGGTGAACATTTACGACGTAGGCCAGACCGACACAGCGCATTTTATCGTGATGGAGTATGTGCAGGGTCAAAACCTCAGTGCGGTGATCCGTGAAAAAGGTGCTCTGTCCGATCACTTTGTGGTGAACGTCGCGCTGCAGATCGCCAAGGCGCTTGCCCACGCGCATCAGCACGGCATCATCCACCGGGACATCAAGCCGCACAATATTCTCATCACCCAAGAAGGCCAGGTGAAAGTGACCGATTTTGGCATCGCGCAGGCCGTGTCGGCAGCCAACCTGACCCAGACGGGAGTGGTACTGGGTTCGGTCCATTATTTCTCGCCGGAACAGGCTCGCGGCGTCAACGTCCACAGTTCGAGCGACCTCTACTCTTTGGGAGTTGTGATGTATGAAATGCTCACAGGCCGGCAGCCTTTCCGGGGCGATACCCCCATTGCCGTGGCCCTGAAGCAGACTCAAGAAACGCCCATCCCTCTCAGACAGTACCTACCTGACCTGCACCGAGACCTAGAACAGCTTGTGATGCGGCTCCTGGCTAAGGATCCGGAGCAGCGCCCCCGGGATGCGGAAGGTGTCGTGCGGGTACTGCAGAGAATTGAACGCGAATTGGAAGCAGGTAACGGCGACGAGCACACGGTGGTGCTCACCGCAGTAGATGTCCCTGAGAACAAGGAGGTTGATGAGGTGGCAGGCAAGAAAGGCCAGAAAGGCAAGGGCAGGCGGAAAAAACCAGCCAAATCGCGGCGCGTTGGGACTGTTATTCTCATTCTTGCTTTCCTAGTGGCACTTGGCTGGGGACTAATGAAAATCATTCCCATGCTGCTCTTTGGAGAAGACGTCCAGGTGCCGGCCATAGTGGGTCTAAACACGATGCAGGCCGAACAGCTCCTGCGAGCCTCCGGCTTGATCCTCAGCATTGAGCAGGAGGTCTATGACAATAATATCCCGGCAGGACACATTGTGACCCAAGAGCCTGTGGCCGGGCGAATTGTGAAACAGGGCCGGCCCATCGAGGTACGGGTAAGCATGGGCCCTCAGATCCTGGAAGTTCCTGATGTGGCCGGAATGTCGCCGCGCGAGGCAAGGCTCGCGCTCACTCAGGCAGGCTTTGTCCTAGGGGAAGAGCGGGAGGTATATGATCCCGATGCGCCCGTGAATGCGATTGTGGAACAGTACCCCGAGCCGGGCACAGCTGTAGAGATCGGAACGGCAGTGGATCTGGTCATCAACCGCGGTCGTGAAGTCCTCCCGTATGTGGTAGTGCCTGATTTCCGCGGCCAGCTGCTTGCCGATGTGCGCAGCAGCATTCAAAGCTACGGGCTGTCCGTAGGGAATCTGTGGCAGGAATACAGCACCGTGTACAGTGAAGGCCTGGTAATCGAGCAGAACCCCAAACCAGGGGAAGAAGTGGAGGTAGGCTGGCCGATCGACTTCGTCTACTCGCAGGGTCTGCCGAAGCAACCTGTGAGGGTTCCAGATACGCCTCAGGCCGAGCTACCTCCGCAGCCCGCTCAAGACCAGTGGCGCAGCCTAAGGGTCCAGATCAGTGTTCCAGAGGGGCCGCCTCAAGAGGTTACCATCTTGGTGATTGACGATTTCGGTGCTCGGGAGGTGTACAGGGAGACCCATCCTGGCGGTGAGCGGGTGGAGCGGATTGTTCAGGGCCGCGGCGATGGCGCGATTTTGCAGGTGTACATCGGCGGCAGGATGTTTGAGAATCGGCTGTTCAAGGAGTAATGTATGGAAGACGGTATTATCATCAAAGGTATCGGCGGCTTCTATGAGGTGCTCATAGAGGGGCAGCTCACTGTAACCTGCCGCCTCAGGGGCAGACTGCGCCTGGAAGGTGAGCGCGTGCTGGTGGGGGACCGAGTTAGAATCACCCGCAGCGGCCAAGAGGGTGTTGTGGAGGAAATTCTGCCCCGCACGACGCACCTTCAGCGCCCGCCCATCGCTAATGTGAACCAGGTTATGGTAGTGATGGCTGCCGCCAACCCCGATCCCGACCTCATCCTCCTGGATAGAATCCTGGTGCATGCTGAACTCGCTGGGCTGGAGGCGGTGGTTGTGATCAACAAAGTAGACCTTGCCGCTGGACCAGCCTCCAGCCTGCAGTCACTGTATAACAAGGCAGGCTACCAGACGGTTGCCGCCAGTGCAAAGGCGAAAGTGGGGCTGGACTGTATTCGGGACAAGCTAGCGGGAAAACTCACTACCTTCGCGGGGCCGAGTGGAGTGGGGAAATCGTCCCTGATTAACGCCCTTGAACCAGGGTTCTCTCTGCAGATCGGCGATGTCAGTGCTAAGCTTGGCCGAGGTCGGCACACTACTCGCAGTGTCAGTCTTCTGCCTCTCTCCTCGGGTGGCTTGATTGCTGATACGCCTGGGTTCTCGAGGCTGGAAATGGTAAATACGGAACCAGAGAGGCTCCAAGACCTGTTTCCTGAGTTCACGGCATACCAGGGGCTGTGCCAATTTCGGGGCTGTCTCCACCGGCATGAGCCGAAATGCGCTGTGAAACAGGCTGTGGCGGGAAACAGCATTGCACACTCCCGCTACGAGAACTATCTGCTGTTCCTAAGTGAGATCGAAGCGAAGCAGCCCTACTAATGGTTTAGGAGTGAGAAAAATAAGGCCGTTAATTGCACCTTCAATCCTATCGGCAGACTTCACCAAGCTTGGGGAAGAACTAGAGCGGGTAAAAGAGGCTGATCTGATCCATTTTGATGTAATGGACGGGCACTTTGTGCCGAATATCAGCTATGGGCTGCCAGTTGCCGAAGCGGTGAAGCGCGTCACGGATATTCCTCTCGATGTCCATCTCATGGTGGAGCAGCCGGAGCGATTTCTCCACAGCTTTGCCGAGCTGAAGCCTGCCTACATAACAGTGCACTATGAAGCTGTGACGCATCTGCAGCGCACCTTGGCGCAGATCAGGGAACTTGGGGTAGGCGCGGGCCTAGCGCTTAATCCTCACACCCCGCTCACGGGCCTGAAGTACATCCTATCCGATCTGGACTTGATCCTAATCATGACAGTGAACCCAGGGTATGGCGGTCAGCGCTTTATCCCAGCCATGCTGGACAAAATCCGCGACTGCCGCGCCCTCACGAACGGATATCCCATCAAGATTCAGGTGGATGGGGGAGTGAGTACAGCAAATGCGCGCCAGCTCGTGGACGCCGGAGTTGATATCTTGGTTGCTGGATCAGCGATCTTTTCCAGCCCTGATCCAGGTGCTTACATGCGCCAAATGCGCGCTGAGGGGGACTAACCCCTTTTTTTAAAATAATTGTCACAAAAGCGAGATGTGGGGGTTGACAAGTCTGACAATTTAACCTATACTTACAGTAAGCGGGGCGATAGTCTACATAGAATGGAGGTGATAACAAACCCATTCGAGATAAACAGCAGCAAACCGTATGTAATTGTTAACTGTTTCAAAGTAAAGCACTATGCTTGATCATCACAACTAAAATATAACTCCCTTGGGCGCGATTAAAACAACCAAAATCATCATTATCCCTGAAAACGAGCAGGTGAACTATATCGCCCCGCTGCGGCACCTCGAAAAAGGTGCCGCTTCTACTTGCCAGAATTGAGCCAGTGCGCTACAATAGAACCATCCAATTAAATCGTGGTTACGAGTTCCGCTAGGGGTGCCGCAAGGCTGAGATAGGAGCAATCCTGACCCTTTGAACCTGTTGGATAATGCCAGCGTAGGGAAGCGGATGGCTTTTGCAGGCTGTGGAACTTGTTTCCACAGCCATTTTTTCTCGGGAGGGGATCTGATGCAAAAACAGAACACACAGCTCGTAATCATGGTGGAAACGGCGGTTTTGGTAGGTGCTGCTTTAGCTCTGTCCATGGTCCGCCTGATCAGGCTGCCGCAGGGAGGCTCTATTGGCGTTGATATGCTTCCCATTTTTCTCTTGGCTTTCCGGCGGGGCGGCAGAGTAGGACTGGTGGGAGGCGCTTTGTTCGGCGTACTGAAGATGATTACCTACCCGTATTTCGTGCATCCCATGCAAGTTCTGCTGGACTATCCCATTCCCTTTGCCGCACTGGGCGTGGCCGGCTTTTTCCGCAAGGATATCCTCACAGGGGTAACAGTGGGCACAGTCCTGCGCTGTGCTGCGCACGTCATCTCCGGAGTCGTCTTCTTTGCCGAGTACGCTCCCGAAGGCACACCAGTACTCTTGTACTCCCTGCTGTATAACGGTTCCTATCTCCTGCCAGAAGCGGTCTTAGTGGGAGCAATCCTCTACCTGCTGCGCCTGAGGAGGGGTATCTTTGAGCCAGCCCAGTAGGGCCTTGATCATCGGTGCCGGGGCAGATGTCCCTCAAAATCTACCATGTATCGCCCCAGGCACCCTGGTGATCTGCGCGGATGCCGGTATCGAGCATGCCGAGCGCTGGGGTATCACTCCCCACCTTGTAGTGGGCGATCTGGACTCAGCCACCGGCGATGTGGAAGGATGGTGCCTGGAAAACGGCATTGAGCTCATGCGCTTTCCAGTTGAGAAGGACAAGACTGACGTAGAACTGGCCATTGACGTTGCTGTTTCCCGGCAGGTCACCCAGATCACCCTGGTGGGGGTGTGGGGAGGCCGGATTGACCACTCCCTCGCCAATCTCGATCTGCTCTACGGGCTTGCTCGGGCAGGTATCCGGGGAGAGCTGATCACCAGTGAAGCTCGCCTGCTCACCCTCATGGGTACGCTTGTACTGCCAATGACCGTGGGGGGTGTGATATCCCTCCTGCCGCTGACTGAGGAGTGCCGCGGCGTGACGACCCAAGGACTGTACTATCCTTTGAGTGATGCTTCCCTACGCAGAGGAACAACCTTGGGGATAAGTAATATGGCAGTGGCGGAACGCATAAAAATAAGCTGCGCCCAAGGCATACTCCTTGTGGTGCTGCCAACAAAATAACCCCAGGTGCTCCTGGGGTTCGCTTTCTCCGTTACAGTTCGGTAGGTTAGATTGCCCGTTGTGCCCTTCCGCTTTTCAAGCAAGTGGTACATACGTAAGCGCGGCGTGGGCTGCCCTTCACCATCACCCGGATCTTCTGCAGATTCGGCTTCCAAGTGCGCCGGGTCTTGTTTTCAGCGTGACTGCGGTTGTTGCCCGTCACCGTACCCTTGTCGCAGATAATGCACCTTCTGGCCATGTATCTAACCCCCTTTATGCAGCTACTCCTAATAACGGTATTCATTGTAGCACAGGCATCTTGAGATTGCAAGGTGAAAATCCTTTACATTTGCCAGTGAAATGGATAAAATGATATCTGATGAGAACATAAG
>JAAYMI010000117.1 GCA_012521465.1 Bacillota bacterium
AACCGAAGAAAGGCCGCGGATCGCTCCGCGGCACTATCCCCGCCAGTTCTTTCTAATCATCTCCGCATACAGTCCTTGGGTGTCTCGGCAGCCTCCCCCTTTGCGCCGCAGCTGGGGCAGAACCCGCTGCTGCAGAAAGCGCAGGGCAGCCACCGCGTTGTGAGTGCGGCAGATCTCCTCAATCCGGGCCCTGTCTTCTTCGTAAACCGCGAAAAACTGCTTGCCCGTGCTCACCTTCTCCTTTACCCCCTTGCGATCTCTTCCACAGCCTGCAAAGCTGCATCGATCTGCTCCACGGTGTTGAAATGCCCAATACTGAACCGCACGGTGCCCTGATCCAGAGTTCCCAACGAGCGGTGCGCTTGGGGGGCGCAGTGCAGGCCGGCCCGTACTTGGATATCGTATACTTCGTCGAGCACGTAGGCTACTTCCTCCGAGTCCACAGCCCCCACATTACAGCTCACAATGGGGACTTTCCCTGCCATGTCGCGAGGTCCGTACAGCGTGACTCCTGGAATCTGGGCTAGACCCTGCTGCAGCCTGGCTGTAAGGGACATCTCATGCCGGCGGATGTTCTCCACGCCCGTGGCCAGGATAAACTCCGCCGCTGCCTTCAGACCGGCAATACCTGGGCCGTTCTGCGTTCCCGCCTCGAAGCGATCTGGCAGCCAGTCAGGCATCTCATCGGGCAGGGAAGCGGAACCAGTGCCGCCGTACTTCAGCGGTTCTAACACGAGCTCGGGCGCAATATATAATCCACCGGTGCCCTGCGGTCCCAGCAGGCCCTTGTGGCCGGTGAAGGCCAGCAAACCGATGTTCCAGGCCTCCACATCAATGGGGTAGATTCCGGCCGTCTGCGCCGCATCCACCAAGAAGGGCACCTGAGCTTCCCGGCAGATCTGCCCCAACGCCGCGATGGGCTGCAGCGCGCCTGTCACATTCGAGGCGTGGGCTGCGGCAACGAGGGCGGTATTCTCCCGCAGCGCATTGGCAGCATCTTCTGGGTCCACAGCCAGCCCGTCTGGGCAGGGCAGCACGGTAAGCTCAATCATCCCGGCTCGTTCCAGCATCTTCAGGGGACGCCAGAGGGCGTTGTGCTCCAATCCGGTGGTGATCACGTGGTCCCCTGGTTTTAGCAACCCCCTCACCGCTGTGTTGAGGGCCTCAGTGGCACTGCTGGCAAACACAATCCGGTTGATGTGGTCGGGTGAGACGTTAAACAGTTCCCCCAAAAGGCTCCTGGTCTCCAAGAACATCTGCTCCACCTGCACCGCCGCCCGGTGGGTACCCCTAGACAAGCTGGCACAGGCAGTCCTGAGGTATTCTGCTACCCTTTGGCAGACCTGCTCTGGTTTTGGGAACGATGTTGCCGCATTATCTAGATAAATGCCCAGTAGAACACCTCCCTCCCCTGCGTCCGATCTATTCTTATGTATCTCGCCTCAAAATGCCACAGGGGAGCACTTGCTCTACTGAAAATCTCCCGCGAGGTCGATTGCCTCAGCACACTTGCGCATACCTTGGATGGTTTCGTGGATCACTTCATCCAGCTCCATTCCCAGCATCTCGCAGCCGCTGCGGATCACCTCCCGGTTCACACCGGCGGCAAAGGAGGGCTGCTTAAACTTCTTCTTCACCGACTTCACTTCCAGATCAAGCACGCTCTTGGATGGCCGCATCAGGCAGACCGCGTTAATTAGCCCAGTCAGCTCATCAACGGCATAGAGCGTTTTTTCCAGCCGCGTCGTTGGCTCCACATCGGTGCAGAGCCCATACCCGTGGCTCATAATTGCCCGGATGTAACCCGGATCCACATCCCGGGCAGCCAGGATTTCTCCCGTCTTGCGGCAGTGCTCCTCGGGGTACTGCTCATAGTCAAGGTCGTGCAGGAGACCGATCACTCCCCACTCTTCAGCATCTTCCCCAAACAGCTCGGCAAAGTGACGCATGACCCCTTCCACTGCCAAGGCGTGCTTGATAAGGGCATCCGATTTCGTGTACTCAGTGAGAATTTCCCAAGCCTGTTCCCGTGTTGGTTTGAATGCCATGTTTATTCCCCCTCTGCTGCATTTAAGTGGATTATAGCACATCCTCCGCCTTGAGGTGGAGATCTGAATCAACCTAAAGCGGGATTGGCGGCTTGCGAGGATTTGGTAGAATAGTATTGAAGAATACGACTGGAAAGGAGTGGCATACGTGCGGGAAGAAAACTGGCTGTCCATGGCCTTAATTGTGTTAGGAGGCTTTTTGCTGCTGCGCAACCTGGGCGTGATTCCCTTCATCAGATGGGGAGTTGTCTGGCCTTTGGCCCTAATCGGCCTGGGGATCTGGGCGCTGGCGAAGGGGGTACAGCGGCCTCAACAGAAGGAAGTGATCATCAACGGCGAGCGTGTCTATACAGCAGATGGGGAGAGTTCACCCCTCTTACGGCTTCTGGCGGGGGTAGTTGTCGCTGTTACTCTGGGCCTTGTTTGCCTGATTGTCTTTGGCTTCGTGGCTCCGTTTGTAGTTCTCTTCATCCCCCTGCTGCCTATCATACTGTTCTTGAAGTTGGGTGCAGCTTTTCTCCGCATCCTGCTGTCGTTTGCGATTTTCGGAGCACCAATCCTTTTGATTATCCTGCTCTTAGCACTCTTGCTCTAGTTTTGCAGAGGGAAAAGCTGGGAAATGCCGAATAATTAGGTATCACCTGTAAGGAGATGATGGCCTTGGCAGCTGCAGCTTTACCCCGCACAAGTCCCGAGAGTCAGGGGCTGAGATCACAGGCAGTCTTGGATTTCTTAGATGACATAACTGAGCAGAACATCGAGCTCCACAGCCTGATGATTCTCCGCAGGGGCCGCGTCCTCGCGGAAGGTTGGTGGAGCCCTTACGCGCCGCACCTCAGGCACAGCCTGTACTCCTTGAGCAAGAGCTTTACCGCAACCGCTATTGGTATGGCAGTGGACGAGAAGCGGGTCAGCATTGGTGACCGAGTAGTCGACTTTTTCCCAGACAAACTTCCATCGCAGTTGGACCAGCGCTGGCAGGCCCTTACCATCAAGCACCTCCTCACCATGACCACGGGACACGGCGAAGATCCCACAAACAAGGTCATGGGCGCTCCGGACGGTGATTGGGTAAAGGCCTTTTTCGCCTGTCCGCTTGACCATGACCCCGGAACAACCTTTGTATACAACACCGCCGCCACATACATGCTTTCCGCGATTATCCAGCGAGTAACTGGCGAGAAGCTCATTGACTACCTCCGCCCCCGTCTGTTCGATCCTCTAGGGATCCAGGATCCCACCTGGTGGGAGTGCCCCGGCGGCATAAACACAGGCGGATTCGGCCTCAACATTACTACGGAAGATATCGCCAAGTTCGGCCAGCTGTTTCTGGACCGAGGGCGGTGGCAGGGTACTCAGCTTGTGAGTGAGGGCTGGATAGCGGAAGCTTCCACAAAGCAGGTATCAAACTTCATCGACGATCCCGCATCGGACTGGCAGCAGGGTTACGGCTACCAGATGTGGATGTGCCGCCACGGAGCCTACCGAGGCGATGGCGCCTTTGGACAGTACTGCGTGGTGATGCCCGCGCAGGAAGCGGTGATCGCGATCACCGGCGGGGTTACGGAGATGCACCCGGTCCTGAACAGTATCTGGAACCACCTGCTGCCCCAGTTTGGCGAACCTCTGCCGGAAGATCCAGCGGCACACAACCGCCTGGAGGAGCGCCTCCGCAGCCTCAGCCTTCCTATGCTTCCAGGCACTTGGAATGAAGCAGCCGCGGCCGGCATCAACGGACAAACCTATACGATGGAGCCCAATCCACTAGGCATCACGAGCCTGGAGTTTGCCGCGGCCGATCAGGAGATCCACTGTACCGCCTGGCGGGGTGCAGAAGAACTTCAGCTCAAGGGAGGGTTTGGCCGCTATCTCTCCCAACACATTGATGGGGAAGGGCTTTGCCAGATCTGCTGTACTTGGGAGGACGATGCGACTCTCACCGCCTTGGCTCGCTTTGTGGAAACGCCCTTCAGTCGGACAGCCACCCTGAGTTTTGCTGGGGATGAGTTAACCGTGAAGATCAAGCAGAACTGCGATTTCGGCCCTTTGGAGCTTCCTTCCATCAAAGGCCGGCGCATCAGGAGGGATTAACATGCTGGCAGACTTAGTGGAAAAGAATCGGAGTTACAGAAGATTTTTCCAGGAACCGATCACCCGCGAGATGCTTAGGGAACTTGTTGGGTTGGCACGCCTCACCGCATCTGCTTCCAACCGCCAGCCCCTGAGGTACATCTTGATCTCCAGTCCTGAGACCTGCGCAGATGTCTTCCCCTGTCTCAGCTGGGCGGGGTTCTTAACTGACTGGCCTGGGCCGGAGGAAGGCGAACGCCCAACGGGGTATATCGTCATCCTGAGCGACATCTCCATCAGTCCCAAGCCCGGAATCGATGTGGGCATTGCGGCCCAAACGATTCTTCTAGCAGCTGCGGAAAAAGGGTATGGCGGCTGCATAATCGGTTCCATTAAGCGGCAGCAGCTCCGTAAGGTCCTGGAGATTCCCGATAACCACGATATCGAGCTTGTGCTCGCCCTGGGAAAACCCAAGGAAACAGTGGTAATCGAAACGGTGGGCCCCGAGGGCGACACCCGTTACTGGCGGGATGCCGACGGTGTGCACCACGTACCGAAGCACAGCCTAGAACACTTGATCATAGCGGATGTGTAGTAAAAACCGGGCAGCCTGTGAAGGACTTGCCCGGTCTTTCCTTTCTAAACCTCTTCTGTCCAGCCCAGCTCATCGGGGAGGCGCCCTGTTTGAATGCCAGTCAGGGTATCGTAGAGTTTTTGAGCCAGCTCCCCGATTCTGCCTTCGTTGACCTGGATTACTTGATCCCGCCAGGCCAGCCGCCCAATGGGAGAGATCACCGCGGCTGTGCCTGTGCCAAAGGCCTCTTTGAGGGTGCCGCTTGAATGGGCTTCATAGACCTCTTCGATGGTGATCCTCCGCTCTGAAACCTCCATACCCCAACTTCGCAGGAGGTCTAACACAGAGCGGCGGACAATTCCCGGCAGGATGGAGCCGCTCAGAGCTGGAGTGGCCACCTCATCGCCGAACTTGAAGAACACATTCATTGCGCCCACTTCTTCTACATAGCGGTGCTCCAATGCATCCAGCCACAGCACCTGTGCATGCCCCTCCGCGTTGGCTGCCTGCTGGGCCTTAAGTCCGGCGGCGTAGTTGCCGGCTGCCTTCGCCTCACCTGTACCACCACGCACTGCCCGAACGTATTCCGGTTCCACATAGATACTCACAGGATTAATTCCCTGAGCATAGTAAGAGCCGACCGGCGACAGGAAGATGATGAATTTATAAGTCCTCGCGGGGTGCACTCCCAAGATTGGGTCGGCAGCAAAAATGAAGGGCCGGATATACAGGGCGGTACCGGGTGCCGTGGGAATCCAGTCTCGGTCCAGATTCACCAGCTGCTTTAGGGCTTGCAGAACAAACTCTGGGTCTATTGGAGGAATACACATGCGCGCATTGCTGCGGTTGAGGCGTTCTAGATTCAGCCGGGGACGAAAGAGTAAGACCCTCCCATCTTGCGCCCTGAAGGCCTTCATTCCCTCGAACACGGCCTGGGCGTAGTGCAGAACTGCGGTGGCTGGCTCGAGGGCTAAAGGCCCATAGGGCACGATCCGGGGATCATGCCAGCCCTGTTCCGGAGTGTAGTCCATCATGAACATGTGGTCTGTAAACACCCTGCCGAAGCCTAGATTGGTGGATTCAGGCTTCCTCTTGGGAGTAGTTGTGAGCTGTACCCTAATCTCCATAGACGGTTTCCCCCTGATGGGTCATTGATTTAACGCGATTATAATAATTCTTCTTGATATATCGATCTCCTCCCCAAGACGCGCAAAAGGCCGCCGCAAGTTGTGCGGCGGCTCCCTGCAGCTCGAGCTATGACCCAAACTGAAACCGCACTTCCACTTCTTCGCCTATACCCAAGGATATGGGCTTGGAAGAAACCTCCCACGTGCCGGCAGCTTCATCGTAATGGGTTACACTCACAACATACTCACCGGGATGCAGAGCGTGGAAGATGTGGCTGCCGTCTTCGCCTGCCGCGCCGTACGCGGCAAGCTCTCCGTTGGAGTTGTATACGGTAACAACAGCAACTGCTTCATCTTCATCGGCCAGATCTGTCCGAACCGCCAAGGTACCGTACATCATGGGTTTCCTCTCGCCCAACATCGCGGCAAGGTCTAGAATGCCGTAGCCCAGTTCCTCGCTAAAGCCGTTCCCCCGGGCTGTCTGTTCAATTTGGTTCATCACCTCAACGGGTTTCAAGCCGGGGTACTCGGCCAGCAGCAGCGCTGCAGCCCCAGCCACAAACGGTGCAGCCATAGATGTGCCGTTCAGGGCCCTATAGTTATTGTTGGGAATCACAGACAGAATCCTTTCCCCAGGAGCAGCCACAGAGTTCCACCAGCCGATGCAGGAGAAGTCGGCTTTCTCGTCCCGGGGCGTGGAGGCGGCAACACTTATGACCCCATTAAACGCCGCAGGATAGAACGCGATCCGCCTGTAGGAATTTCCTGCTGCAGCCACCACCACCACACCTCGGCTGATGACATAGTCCACGGCGTCTTTCAGGGCATAGCTGTAGGATGGGGTGCCGAGACTCATGTTAGCCACTATGCGTTTATTTTCGTGTCCGCAGCATAGTCTCCGAGATAAAGCAGAGCCTCGGTGATGTCACTAATGTTGGCGCGGCCCTCGGCATTCGCCACTCGCAGGGACATGATCGGGCTCTTCCATGCGACTCCAGCCATGCTCCCGGTCCGCCCATCGTCTGCGGCGATGCCTGCCACGTGGGTGCCGTGTCCATTTGGGTCAATGTACTCCTCATTTTTGCCGAGGGCGTCAAAGCCCTCCAAAAACGTCTTCCCTGCAAACTCGGGATGTGCCCCGTCCACTCCTGAATCGATGATGGCGAGAATCACGTTCTCATCGCCCTGAGTTATCTCCCACGCTGCCTCGGCATTGATTGCCTGCAGGCCCCACTGCTTGGGATACTCTTCCACATCAGGCGCATCCATGGCAGAGATCGGGGGGTCTGGCAGTGACCCAAGGGAGTTTGCCCGCACAAGGACCGTTCCCTCAGCATAGTCCCAAGCGGAGTAATCGACCAGATCCCGTGCGGAAGTCGGTCTAAATCCGCTTACACCCTGCGGCCCCCATGAATTGAGAAAACACCCAGCCGTCAGGGACACAAACAGCACTATGGCCAGCAGGCCGACAAAGCGCTTCACCGCTAACGCCTCCTTCCCATTACTCTACCTCATCTGTGGTAGTAAAGATAAACGCACCGTTCCGGGAACCCGTATCTGTATATGGATATTCCAGGCCTCCCCACGACCAGGCCTCCGACCTCCAGACGGTGTATGGGGTTGCTCCCCCCGAACATAGTCGCGCCGCAACGCTGTTGACAATATTCCATTGATATGGACAGGCTGGAGCGAGTTCGATATCAAGCTCATACTCCAGTTCACTGGTTACAGCCGTAAGGGACTGCGCAGGCGCCAACAGCCGCAGTTCAAACAAATACTGAAACTCTGTATCTGCGGGAAACTCATGCGCGTTTCTCAGTTCCCAGGTAAACTTGGGCTTGAGACTCACACCGACCGCGCCATTGGCTGGGGACACCAGATAGACCTCCATGGGAGGCAGCGGCGTCACTTCCACTGTTGCATCTGGCCCATCGCCCACCGTGTTGTATGGAACTACCTTGTAGAAAGTGCGCCGGCCGGGAGCAAGCTGTGTGCTGTGATCGGTAAGCTGGAAATAAGGCGTGTCGTCTTCATCTTTCAACATATTGTATCCTGCGACCGTCCCAACAGGGGCATAGTTTACGGCGTCAAAACTCCGATAGACGCGGTAGCCATCGGCACGTTCTGCTGGCAGCCAACGCAGCTGCACATAGAGAGTACAGTCCTCAGGGACCGCCTGCACCGTGGCAAACTCGCCGCTCGGCAGTCCAGGGAAGGAATAAAAACCGACAGGCTCCGCAAAGGTGTTTGCCGTTACGGTCACTTTGGGAATCAGCTTGGGAAGCTCGGGAGCCCAGTGACCCGAGTTGAAAATGGTAACAGGTATGACGTACAGCACGGCCAGATCGTTGCTATCATAGGCGAGAACGCGGATATAAGTTTCACCATTTGGAAGCCAAGATGTGTCAATCGTTACAGTGCCTTTATTCGCCTCAAGCCAGGTTCCTTCCCTCGGCTGCCGCTGATCACCGCCAATGTAGAAGTACAGCACCTGGATCTCGGTCTCGCCCACGGCTTCGACCTCGAAATCCACTATCCCGCTGAGGATCTCGCCCTCTTCGATGTTAAGCTTGATCGTAGGTGGATCAAGCGGCCAATTGGGGTTGAACCACGGCCGCGTGGGAATCGCAAAGGTTCGCGCGGCCCCATCTTTCACCACCACATCCTGTACCCGAGTTCTTCCACCATCAGGCCGTTCCACAAACAGGTCAGCGGTTTGCCCAGCTGGGATGGGAAGGTAGAAATACCCGTCTTCCCCTGTGGACGCCGTGTAGATCCCATTCCAGCTAATCTGCGCACCAGCCACGACCCTTCCGTCCTGCGCATCTGATACAAATCCCTTTACAATGCCAAACCCCGGGGCACCGCTCTCGGAGACGAACTTTGCTGTAACTGTGATGTCACCGGTCATGACCACCTCTTGCTCGAGACCGTTGCCTTTGTCATCGAGGCCGCCCCCGCTCCAAGCAGCCAAAGCATAACCAGCCTTAGGCAGGGCAATAAGCCCTACTACGTCGTTGGGGGCGTAGAGGTTCTTCTGCGGGTCTACGAAAACCTCGCCGTCTCCCTCAACCTTGATGGTCAAACGATAGCCGCCTGTTCCGCCAGCACCAGCGCGGCGGTAAACAGGGCGATCAACCACAAATACCTGCGCATGGACTATCCTCCCTTTTGCCAATTTTCCAGCAATCCAAATTGGATACTTTATTCGCACTTTAGACCTCGTTTCCCTGCGTTTAGCAGAAGAAATCCTAAAATAGAAAGTGGCCGGCGCGGTTGTCGCG
>JAAYMI010000015.1 GCA_012521465.1 Bacillota bacterium
ACCATTTCTTTTTCTTTGAACTTACGGTCGGATTGTGCAGGCGTGGCGGAATTGGCAGACGCGCTAGACTTAGGATCTAGTGGGCGATCCCCGTGAGAGTTCGAGTCTCTCCGCCTGCACCATTTATTTGCAATACACCAGCGGGCGTGCATCGAATACACGTTCAGAATTGGCTGTATTCTTTTTCCGCGTTAAGGGGAATTGAAAGGGGAAAAATCTATGAAGACTACCATGGAAAAGCTGGAAAACAGCCGTGTCCGCCTCACAGTGGAATGCGATGCCGAGGCCTTAGAAGAAGCCATTCAAGGTGCATATAAACGTGTGGTAAAGCGCGTTACCATCCCGGGTTTCCGCAAAGGCAAAGCGCCGCGCAAGTTGATTGAGCTGAACTACGGCCCTGAGGTGTTCTTCGAAGATGCAGTGGACATCCTGTTTCCCAAAGCTTATAGAAGCGCGCTGGATGAAACAGGTATCGAAGTCGTAGATCAGCCTGATGTAGACATTGAGAAGATTGAGATCGGCAGCGGTGTAACTTTCAAGATCGAAGTAGATGTCTACCCAGAAGTAGAGCTGGGTACATATATTGGCCTAGAGGCTGAGCGGGAAAAGGTTAACATCACTGATGAAGATGTTGACCGCGTTTTGCGCGACCAACAGGAACGCTTCGCAGAGCTGATCGTGGTCGACAGCCGCACGGATGTGCGGGAAGGCGACTACGCCATCATCGATTTTGCCGGTTATTTGGACGGTGAACCGTTCAGCGGCGGTGCAGCCCAGGATCACCTACTGCAAGTGGGTTCAGGCCAATTTATCCCCGGTTTCGAAGAACAGTTAGTGGGCATGAATATTGGGGAGACCAAAGACGTAGTGGTGACCTTCCCCGAGGATTACCATGCGGAACATCTAGCTGGGAAAGAGGTTACCTTCAAGGTAACTGTAAAAGAGCTCAAGGAGCGGGTAGTTCCTGAGCTGGATGACGACTTTGCCAAGGACGTCAGCGAGTCAGCTTCCACATTGGTAGAGCTGCGGGAAGAAATCCGGAAGAACCTACAGGAAGAAGCAGAGCGGCGAACGACTATCGCCCTTGAGAATAAACTGTTAGATAAGATTGGGGAAGACAGCAAGATTGACCTGCCCCAGTCCATGATTAGGCATCAGGCGGAGCATATGGTGAATGACTTTTTCATGAGTCTGATGTATCGCGGAATCTCTCGGGAAGGGTATCTGAAGGCCACCAACCAAACGGAAGAAGATCTGATTTCCCAGTTTGAAGGCGAGGCTGCTAGAAGGCTGCGCCACGACCTTATTCTGGAGGCAGTGGCCAAAGCCGAAGGAATTACAGTTTCCGATGAAGAAGTTGAGGCTGAGATCGATCGGCGGGTCGCGGATAATGAAGGACATGAAGAAGAAGCCCGCAAGTATTTTGAGGGTCAGAAAGAGTCGATCCGCCTTATGCTGCAGCGGCAGCGGACCATGCAGACCATAGTTGACAGCGCCAAGATCACGGAAGTGGAACCTGTTAAGGAGGACGTACCCCAAGACGCGGAGTGATTCTGCGTATGACTATGGTGGGAAAGGAAGGGAGCAGAATGAGTGCTTTGATTCCAATGGTTATTGAACAGACAAACCGGGGGGAAAGAGCATTTGATATTTACTCCCGATTGCTGAAGGACAGGATCATTTTTATCGGTGGTCCCATTAACGACCATGTGGCAAATCTAGTTATTGCACAGCTGTTGTTCTTGGAGTCGGAAGATCCAGAAAAGGACATTCATCTGTATATCAACAGCCCCGGTGGGGTAGTCTATTCAGGATTGGCAATCTATGATACAATCCAGTATATTCGGGCAGACGTTTCCACCATCTGTGTGGGAATGGCGGCCAGCATGGCTGCCCTGCTCTTGGCGGCAGGGACTAAGGGTAAACGCTACGCGCTGCCCGCATCCCGGATAATGATCCACCAACCCATGGGCGGTGCTTACGGGCAGGCAAGTCAGATTGAGATCGAAGCCAAAGAGATTCTCTACCTGAAGCAGCTGGGAAATGAAATCTTGCACAAACACACCGGACAGCCCATCGAGCGGATCGAACGGGATACAGACCGTGACTTCTATATGTCCGCACAGGATGCAGTGGAGTACGGCCTAATCGACGGTGTACTGACCAGGAAACCAGATCCCAGGTAGGACTGGAGAGGTGATATGATGTTCAAATTTGGCGATGAAAAAGGGCAGTTGAAGTGTTCCTTCTGCGGCAAGGCACAGGAACAAGTCAAGAAGCTCATCGCCGGACCAGGGGTCTACATTTGCGACGAGTGCATTGAACTCTGCAACGAGATTATCGAAGAAGAGTTCACTGAAGACCAAGATGTCCAACTAGATAACATTCTCAAACCTAAAGAGATTAAGGCTATTCTCGACGAGTACGTCATTGGGCAGCATGAGGCGAAGAAGACGCTGTCGGTGGCTGTCTATAATCACTACAAGCGGATCAACTCGAATGCGCGCAACATCGACGTTGAGCTGCAGAAGAGCAACATCCTAATGCTCGGGCCCACCGGCTGTGGAAAGACCTATCTTGCCCAGACCTTGGCCCGCATTCTCAGCGTACCCTTTGCCATCGCCGATGCCACGAGCCTAACCGAAGCTGGCTATGTGGGCGAAGATGTGGAGAACATCCTCCTTAAGCTCATCCAAGCGGCAGATTACGATGTGGAAAGGGCCGAGAAGGGCATCGTGTATATCGACGAGATCGATAAAATCGCCCGGAAGTCAGAAAATCCGTCGATCACTCGGGATGTTTCCGGTGAGGGAGTGCAGCAGGCTCTGCTCAAAATCTTGGAGGGAACCATTGCCAGTGTTCCCCCGCAGGGTGGGCGCAAACATCCCCATCAGGAGTTCATCCAAATTGACACCACCAACATTCTCTTCATCTGCGGCGGCGCTTTTGATGGTTTGGAGAAAATCATCGAGCGGCGCATCGGGCAAAAGACCATTGGGTTTGGCGCCGACATCCGCAAGCGCGAAGAGAAGCAGATCGGCGAGATTCTCCGCCAGATCATGCCGGAAGACCTGCTGAAGTACGGCCTCATCCCGGAATTTGTGGGCCGGGTGCCCATCGTCTGCACCCTAGATGCCCTCGACGAGGACGGTTTAGTGGCCATTCTCACCGAGCCCAAGAACGCGCTGGTCAAGCAGTTCCAGGCCCTCTTGCACATGGACGGCACAGAGCTGGAGTTTCAGGAAGACGCCCTGCGCCGCATTGCTCAGAAGGCTTTGGACCAGAAGACCGGAGCGCGGGGACTGCGCACGATTGTGGAAGGCTTGATGATGGATATCATGTACGAGCTGCCGTCCCAGAACAACATCAAGAAGTGCGTGGTAACACGGGCTGCAGTAGATGGAGAAGAGCCTCCCAGGCTGATCCGAGTGGACGAGGCCGGCCAAGAAGAAAGTGCATAACCCAAGCAATCCATGAGGTGGGATTCCCCACCTCATTTTTTTACCTCTCCCGGGCATACTAGATGGAGACGCCTTTCGCGGGAGTGTGATACGATGATGGGTATTTTAGGGCTGATCAACCTGTTTTTCGCCATCGTCATCGGGCTGTATTTCTGGAATCTCTGGCGCCAACAGCAGTCCAGCCGGTCGGCCGTAGATCGGGAAAGCCGCAAGGAGCTCGAGAAGCTCAACCGCTTGAAGGCTGTATCCCTCACAGAACCCCTGGCGGAACGGACTCGCCCCCAGGAGATGGCGGAGATCATCGGGCAGGATGACGGCCTCAAAGCCCTGCGGGCGGCTTTGTGCGGCCCAAATCCCCAGCATGTTATCATTTACGGTCCTCCGGGAGTGGGTAAGACGGCGGCAGCCAGGGTAGTGCTGGAAGAAGCCAAGCGGAACCCACTCTCTCCTTTTGCAGCTGATGCCAAGTTCGTGGAGATTGATGCCACTACAGCGCGCTTTGACGACCGGGGCATTGCTGACCCCTTAATGGGTTCTGTCCACGACCCTATCTACCAAGGGGCAGGCCCCTTGGGGATCGCGGGCATCCCGCAGCCAAAGCCTGGTGCCGTGACCAAGGCCCATGGGGGTATTCTTTTCATCGACGAGATCGGGGAACTGCATCCCATTCAGATGAATAAACTCCTCAAGGTATTGGAAGACAGGAAAGTCTTTTTGGAAAGCGCTTACTATTCTTCCGAAGACACCAACATTCCCGCGCACATCCACGAGATCTTCCAAAAAGGACTGCCTGCAGATTTCCGTCTCGTGGGTGCAACAACCCGCATGCCCCACGAACTTCCTCCTGCTCTCCGCTCCCGCTGCCTGGAAGTGTTCTTTCGGGTTCTTACTCCAGACGAAATCGGTGTGATTGCTCGGCATGCGGCAGAGAAGATTGGATTTCCTCTCACTCCCCAAGCCCTGAGTGAACTGCAGCGCTATGCAGCGAACGGGCGCGACGCGGTCAACATGGTCCAGATTGCCGCGGGAATCTGCCAGACGGAAGGGCGCAAAGAGATCACCAAGGCAGATATCGAATGGGTGGTAAACAGCGGCCAGTACGCACCCCGTATGGAACGGCGCATCCCCTCTGAGCCGGCAGTAGGTCTGGTTAACGGACTGGCCGTGTATGGGCCCAATATGGGCATGCTCATCAACGCCGAAGCAGCGGCCATTCCTGTAGAACAGGGCCGAGGCACCATCAAGGTGACGGGAGTGATGGACGAAGAAGAGATCGGCGGTATCGGACGCACCATGCGGGGCCGCTCGCAAGCACGCAATTCGGTGGACAACGTCATCACTGTGTTGAAGTCAACCTTGGGCTTAAGGCCGCAGGATTACGACATCCATGTGAACTTCCCCGGCGGAGTACCCATCGACGGCCCTAGTGCCGGTGTGACCATGGTAACGGCTATCTACTCTGCCATTGCCAGCAAGCTGGTGGACAACACTGTGGCCATGACTGGGGAAGTAACCATCCACGGTCAGGTGCAGGCGGTAGGAGGCATAGTCCCCAAGGTCAATGCAGCGCGCGAAGCAGGAGTGAAGCGCGTCCTAATCCCAGCTGACAATTGGCAGGAGCTCTTTGCCAAACTGGATGACATTGAGGTTGTGCCAATTCGTCACGTGAGTGAGGCGCTGCGCCTAGCAGTGGTGGAGAGCAGAGATCATCTCCTGCCCGTGGCGAATCAGAGGCCGCCGGCCGGGCTGCTGTCCGCGTCCAATGCCCACCTTACCCCCTAGGCGTACCAAGAATTCCTAAACTGTGCTATAATGAATTCAGCAGAAGAAATGGGGGTGTGGGACGATGACGAAGAAGATTGCGCCGCACAGGTTTCCACTGCTTCCTCTCCGCGGTACGCTGGTCTTTCCCCACATGGTCACTCCCTTTGAAGTAGGACGGGCCCGTTCGATCCAAGCGGTAGAACAGGCCCTAATGGGTGATCGGCGTATTGTTTTAGCTGCTCAGCACCAGGCTGCGGTAGATGAGCCACAGCCCAGTGATATCTATACCATCGGCACATTGTGTGAGATCAAGCAGATCCTGAAGATGCCTGAAGGCCAGCTCCGCATCTTGGTGGAGGGCCTTGAGCGGGTTATCGTGCATGATTTGGCTGACCGCGAAGGTTATTACGAGGCCACCATCTCTGTACCAGAAGTTGACTTCGAAGAAGAGCGCCGTGATCATGAAGTGATGGCTTTGGTGCGCTCTGTACACGAGCATTTTCAGGAGTATGTGCGCCTGAGCAAAAAGATTCCCGGCGAAGTGGTGGGCGCGATTAAAGCCATCACCGACCCGGGCCGCCTTGCCGACACAGTGATCGGGCAGCTGAACGTAGAGCTGGAAGAAAAACAGCAGGTCTTGGAGATTTTTTCGCCCTTTGCCCGCCTGGAGCGGGTCCTCGGGGTGCTGTACCGTGAACTGGAGATTGTTTCTCTGGAAAAGACAATCCAGCAGCGTGTTAGAAAGCAGATGGACAAGGCCCAGCGCGAATACTACCTCAGGGAGCAGATGCGGGCCATTCAGAAAGAATTAGGTGAAGGCGATGACCGCGCTTCCGAGGCGGAGGAACTGCGGCAGAAGCTCAACAAGGCCAAGCTGCCCAAGGAGGCACGGGCCAAAGTGCTCCATGAAATCAAACGGCTTGAGAAAATGCCTCCCATGGCGGCGGAGTCGGGCGTAATCCGTACCTATGTCGACTGGATGATCAGCCTGCCCTGGTCGAAGCGCACCCCAGAGCGGCTCGATCTCGCCGAGGCTGAGCGGATTTTAGAGAGGGATCACTACGGCCTCAAGCAGGTGAAAGAGCGCATCCTAGAGTTCCTCGCCGTGCGCAAACTGGCGAAGAACCTCAAAGCACCGATTTTGTGCTTCGTGGGGCCGCCCGGGGTAGGGAAAACCTCGCTGGCTTCATCCATCGCGGAAGCCTTAGGGCGGAAGTTCACTCGTCTGAGTTTGGGCGGCGTGCGGGATGAAGCAGAGATCCGTGGGCACCGCCGGACCTACATCGGCGCTCTGCCCGGGAAGATCATCCAAGCCATGAAGAATGTTGGCACCAAGAATCCCGTTATCCTTCTGGACGAAGTGGATAAACTGGGAGCGGATTTTCGCGGGGATCCGTCTTCAGCTCTACTGGAGGTTTTGGATCCTGAGCAGAATGACAAGTTTGGGGATCACTACGTGGACGTACCCTTTGATTTATCGGAGGTACTGTTTATCACCACAGCCAATGTCCTCTATTCCATTCCTGCTCCCCTCCGCGACCGGATGGAAGTCATCGAGATTCCCGGCTATACCGATGATGAAAAGCTGCAGATCGCCAAGGGCCACCTCTGGCCGAAACAGCTGCAGAACCACGGCCTAAGCGCTGAACAGGTGCGCATATCAGATAACACCATTCTGAAAATCATCTCCGAGTACACGCGGGAAGCAGGAGTGCGGAATCTCGAGCGGATGCTGGGCACTATCTGCCGGAAAGTCGCGGCAGAAGTGGTGCGGGGCAGCACTAAGCCTGTGCGGGTCACGGTGAACAATCTCAGCAAGTTCCTCGGCACACCTCGCTACCGCCACACCGAGGCTGAGCAGGAAGATCGAGTGGGTGTGGCCAATGGCCTGGCTTACACTCAGCTGGGTGGCGAGATTATGCCCATTGAGGTCACTGTGGTCCCTGGGAAAGGCAAGGTAACTCTCACAGGGAAGCTGGGAGAAGTAATGCGGGAATCTGCCCAAGCTGCCTTAAGTTACCTCCGTTCCCGAGCTGAGGATTGGGGAATAGACCCTGAGTTTCACGAGAAGTGCGATATCCATATGCATATTCCCGAAGGCGCCGTCCCGAAGGATGGACCCAGCGCCGGTATCACAATCGCGGTTGCTCTCGCTAGTGCCCTCACCGATCGGCCGGTTCGGCATGATCTCTCCATGACTGGGGAAATTACCCTCAGAGGCCGGATCCTACCCATTGGCGGAGTCAAGGAGAAGCTCTTGGCAGCTCACCGCGCCGGGATCGACACCGTGCTGCTGCCGGAGGAAAACGCCCGGGATCTGCAGGACGTACCTGAGAACATCCTGCGCAGTCTGCAGATTGAGTTAGTGGAGCACATGGATGAGGTGATTACGAGAGCGCTTCTGCCCAAGGTTGAATCGGATGATAGCCAGGCGCCCAAACTACCCTTCCTTCCCCAGTCCGAGCTGCCTGCGGAGACCTGGGTCGGTGATCAGCAGTGAAACTGAATGTTCACGACAGTGAATTCATGCAGAGCGCGGTCAATGCCAGCCATTATCCAGCCCACGAGCTGCCGGAAATTGCACTCGTGGGCCGCTCTAACGTAGGCAAGTCATCGTTAATCAACGCATTGGTAAGGCGCCGCAGGTTCGCCCGCATATCCAGCCGACCCGGCCAGACTCAGACGCTGAACTTCTACCGGGTGGACAGCCTGGTCATAGTGGATCTGCCAGGCTACGGATTTGCGAAGGTGCCGGAGCATATCCGACGGAGCTGGGGGCCTATGATTGAGAGCTATCTTACCGGCAGGGTTAACCTGAGAGGAGTCCTGCAGCTGGTGGATCTGCGCCATAGGCCCACTGAGGATGACCGCTTAATGTGCGAGTGGTTGAAGCACTTAGGCAAACCCTTTTTTGTCGTGGCCACTAAAGCAGATAAGGTGAGCCGAGGACAGTGGGCTCGGCACCTCAAGGTAATCCGCGACGTTCTCGGCGTGGAAGCCATTCCGTTTTCCGCAGAAACGCGCCTTGGTGCAGATGAAATCTGGAAGGAAATTACTCGGCTTGTTGACGGAAGCAGGAAAACTCGTAATATTGACGAATAGTTTTCTAGTTGATCCTGCTCGCTCTGTGAGCCAAAGAGGGAATAATCATGAAAAAAACGCGTTCGAGGGTGCTGTATTACTCTGCTATCGGTCTGTGTGTAGTAAGCGCAGTGGTACTTGGCAGCCGCTTTCTCGCGGAGATCGCCTGGGGAAATTGGCTGCAGCTGTGCCTGTTCGGCGCGCTTGCTGCATTCTTACACGCGCGCACGGTTAAACTGGAAAACCAGATGAATTATTCCCTCGGCACAGCTGTAGTGTTCCCAGTGATCTATCTCTACGGTCCCGGTGCCGGCATCTTGATTTCCATGCTGGCAGGCCTCGTGGATTCTCTCGCCCACAAAAAAAACATCGACCGGACTCTGTTTAACATGGCCCAGCTCTCCTTAAGCTCCATTGTATGCGGCTCTATCTACGCTGGACTGGGAGGAGCTTTTGGCTTTGAACTGTCTATAAATGATGTCTGGGCCATGCTCCTTGGTGGCCTCGGTTACATCGGGACCAATGTGAGCCTCGTGACTGTAATGGCCAGCATCGCCCAGGGCGGAGGTTTTCGCACACGGATCCGGCATCAGCTGCGCACGATAGATAACGACCTTGTTGCTGGATTCTGGGGTATTGTGTTTACTTTGTTTGTGGCCCATTACTCCACTTGGGGAATTGTCTTGTTAGGGCTCGTGTTCGTCCAGTTTTCCCGGTTCATTGAGATGGGCATCAGGATGAGTATCGAGCGGCGGATGCGGCAGGAACTAGAGCGGGAGTTGCTCATCGACACTAAGACGGGCGTGTACAATTTCCGCTACTTGAATGAGTGGCTGTCCAATCCTGTGGTTGAGCCCACCGCGGTGCTGTTTATCGACATCGACGATTTCAAAGTGTTCAATGATCGCCACGGCCACGCGGTCGGCGACCAGGTCTTGGTTTCCCTGGCCCAGCTGATCCGCAGCGTGATCAGAGCCGGTGACAAAGTGATCCGCTACGGGGGCGAAGAGTTCGTGGTGCTCCTCCCCAACATGACTCGGGCCGGGGCGGTGCAGGTAGCCCGGCGGATCCAGAGCTCACTGCGGAACGTTAGCTTTGCCCGGCCCGGCGAGACGATTACTGTTTCAATTGGGATCGCGGTTTGTCCCGAAGATACCCGGGACAAGCATCACCTCCTGGGGTTAGCAGACCAGGCCATGTATGAAGCGAAGCGCCTCGGCAAAGACTGCTTCCAAGCCTGGAGCGACACAGCCGCATGCCACTCGGTGTAAAGACCCGCCTCCGGGTCTTTTTTGAACTGCGGCGCTTTGCCTAGCACTGGAAGGGAGGAACTCATGTGGATCAGGCCGATCTCCAGGCAATCCTCGATGAACTGGTTGTACTGCACCGCGGTGCACACGTGGAAGGAGAAGTGGCCTCCTATATTCCCGAGCTGAAAAAGGGCAACCCTGCCCTTGCGGGCATTGCCGTGTGGGGGCCTGATGGATTGGTGGCCGCAGGGGACACCCAAGTGCCTTTAAGTCTGCAGAGCATCTCCAAGATCATTACCTTAATGGTGGTCCTCGCAGACCGGGGCGAAGCCGAGGTGTTTTCCCGAGTGGGCTCATAACCAACCGGAGATCCATTCAACAGCATTGTCAAACTGGAGACAGCGGAGTGC
>JAAYMI010000118.1 GCA_012521465.1 Bacillota bacterium
TGAGATGCACTCTGGCCGGCTAATCCAAGTGTCACCGCAGCAGTAGGCACTGCCGAACTTAGCCGTGTTGGCGCGAAAAGGCCACCCGGACGCGGGTGGTCTTTTCGCGCCATCTCGAAACCGGGCAGCTGGCGGAGGAGTGCCATGAGAAATACTCCGGCAGCATCAGTAAGCCAGGTGTTACGGAACCAAGGGCAGCGACTTCCCCTCAATAACACTCAAACGAGGGGGCCTTTTCTGCTGCAGGAAAAACTCCGCAGCACTTCTGTGGAGATAGTCGTTCCCGTACGGCAGCATGACCATGTGCGGATATTCATCTTCCCAGCCCATGGGCGATACCTGCTAGCAGCTCCTGATACTCCGGGCGAATGCTTACATGGTATACCTACTTCTCAGCCACAACCAGCATTTCAAAGTGGTCTGGGGTCAGGGGTTCCTCGCGCGAAAACGCTCCTAGGGTCGCCCCGAAGATTTCGATATTCCTGTAACCTAGAGACTTCAGGAGCCAGCGGATTTCGACCGGAAGATAATACCGCTCGCTGACCACTATCTCGTGTCTCTGCCCATCATCATCGGTGAAGGCAAAGAAATCTCGGCTCCTCATAGTCATGATATCGAAGCTTTCGCGGCCAGTTGCCTCTCCCTGTTGACGCTCTGCCCTGGGGTGTTCCCTGAACAGACGGTAGAGGCCACTGAGCGTAGTGAAGACAAACTTGGCTGGAGTCTTTAGGGCCCGGGTGACACTCTGCAGGATGGCGAAGTTCATCTCATCGGTTTCCATCAAAGGAAACGCACCTTCACAGAGCATTATGGCTGCGTCAAACTCATCCCGGAAAGGAAGGTTGCGAGCGTCGCACTGCAAGAACTCGATTTTCTGCTTTTCCGCCCCCGCCTTCTGCCTCGCCTTACGCAGCTGGGCTTCCGAGAGGTCAACGCCGGTCACCGCATACCCTCTCTTAGTTAGCTCGATAGTATGCCGCCCTGTTCCACAGCCTACATCAAGAATCTTCAGAGACTTGTTGTAGTTGAGCTCCTTCTCGATGAAGTCACATTCACCCATCGTTCCCCTAGTAAAGGGCTCACGCTCGTAGCCTTCAGCGTAGTTCTCAAAAAGCTTTTCGTACCACGGTTTCATCAGAAAAAACCTCCTCCAGACAAGCGGGGATGGTCACATGAGATAGTCCGTACCGCTAGCAGGAAATATCCCCACCGCTTCTCCAGTGTACTAAGGCGGCTTGAATGAACTCCTCGAGTCTGGTGCTTTCAAGGTCGATGGATTTCCGGATCCGAATGCATCCCTTGCCGGTGTTGAACCCTTCAAGCAGTGCGGCGGAGCTCGGTATCTTATCGAGGTCGCCCACATAGAGGCTGACATAGTTCTTTTGCGCATTGAGGCCGAAAACGTCGGAATCTTGCCTGCCGTAAACCAGCATCTTGTATTTTATGCGTTCTTCCAGCTCAGGACCGTGCTGCAGGATCCAGCTGCGCACCGCCAGGAGTATGTCCTTGCGCCAATCGACTTCCAGCATCTCCAGATACTCTTCAGGACTCTTCACATCGTACTGCACTGCCATCTTCCTCTCTAAACCAATGGTCTGCAACTCGTCCCTGTTTCTGTTTCCATTTTCCTCCTCTAGATTCCTAACGTCAACTTAATCCTCAGGAATCGTACTAACATGCAAAGGATTGACAAGGGGATCAGACGTTGACGCTGAAGTTAAGCAGAACGAAGTAGTGGGTCTTTGTGGGTTCGTTGGCAGTCTTAACAAAGGAGGCAGGAGCTAGTGAACATTGAACTAGTGCCCGTTGATGTTGATGAGAAAGAAATCCTCCGCAATCTGCTGGAGAAGTACGACTATGAGTTTTCCCAATACGACCAGAGGGATGTCAACCAGCTGGGTTTGTATGGCTATGACTATCTGGATTATTACTGGACAGAGGAAGGGCGCCACGCCTTTTTCATCAAGGTCGATGGGAAACTCGCGGGGTTTGTAATGATCAACACGTTCGCCGAAGTCGAGGAGCTGACCAACTATACGCTGGCGGAGTTTTTCGTGATGTATAAATATCGCGGCCGCGGCGTGGGGAGGTACGCTGCGTTTCAGACATTTGACATGTTCCATGGGAAGTGGCAGCTCAAACGGCATCCTAAGAATATAGGCTCTGTTCACTTTTGGAACAAGGTCATCTCTGAGTACACTGGAGGGGACTTCGTTTATATCGCGGGCCACCCCCAAGCCGTATATGATGATGGTACCCTTGGCGATGTCTTCATTTTTGAGTCTCCAGCCAAGGCGCCACAGACAACAGGAAAGGTCGAAACAGGAAATGGCTAAAACACTCAAGTCACTTTGTTGGACGCTTCTTCTCACTGTTATTCTGTTGGGAATCCCCAAGATCGCCGGCGCGATCGCCAGCACCTTTGATTACCGAGCAATCGACCCAGATGGGGCTTTTGCATGGTTAGCTGTCCATCACCTGGCTCAGGCCGCCATCTTCTCAGCCATCATGGTAGGAATTAGAAAGATCAGGCCCCTGGACTTCGGGTTGATCTGGGGAAACAAAAAGGTTGGCAGGCAATATGTCCTGCGCTTCATCTTGATTTTCAGCGTGTTTATGATCGGCTCGATGGTCATCACGCATTTGACGAACTCTTTTCAGCCTTTTTCCCATCCTCTGACCGCGAGGAACATCGTTGGTTACCTGGGATTCCAACTCTTCCTCACCGGGCCGTCAGAAGAACTGATCTTCAGGGCTTTTGCCATAACGCTGCTGGGACTAGTGCTTAAGGGGAGAGGCTTTTCGGGAAAAGCTAGTCTAGCCAACATCGCTTCGGCAGTGATTTTCGGACTGGCCCACGTGAATTTTTCTTTGGCTCCCTTTCAGGTTTCATACGCTCCCATACAGGTCATATTAGCAGTCGTGCTGGGGCTCTTCTACGGTGATTGCTATGAAAAGAGCGGCAGTGTTTTCTATCCTATGATAATGCACAGCATCGGTAATGTCCTTTCGGTGAGCGCCACAATTGTGACCACCATGGTTCAGTAGGTTTCAAGACGATAAGATTATACAGCTCGATGATTATTGGGGTGACGATGGACCAGCGCCACAGTGGAGGTTAGATAAAAAATCGACCGGTCAATTTATGGATGAGTTAGCTCAGCGTGACAAAACTCTGCCATGGCTGGGAAGTGAAAGCGAGGATGTGCCTGATGGGGAAATGCCCAAAATGCGGACGAGTGTTTGCGAAAACGAATCAGAACCACACTTGTGACGAGGTCCTAAGTACGGTTGATGATTATATTGCCGCCCAGCCGAAAGCTATCCGCCCCCTCCGTTAACAGGTGGGAAACGCTATTTAGACAGCGCTTTCGGGAGTGGAAGAACGTATTTCCTGGCGCATGCCGACCTATCGGCACAAACGCAACATCATCACAGGCGGGAAGGAGAGTGATCCGAGTTGGCCAGGATGAAGGGACTACCCCTCCTACGGCAGTTGGAAATTCTCAAGCTGCTGCAAGATAATCCCATGAGGACCTCTGAGATAGCACAGTACTTTCGCCCCGAAAACTCCGACAGTGTCGATGTCCGTACAACTCAAAGGGATCTGCAGGCGCTCCGTGATGGCATAGAGATACTAGGCACAACGATACGGATTACCGAGGAGACAAGAGGGCATTCGCTCAAGTGGTACAGGTCGACTGTACATCCCCTTTTCCTGGCTTTGAACTTGACAGAGCTGGCAGCACTGATTACGGCACTGCAGCAAGGCAGCCTTGATCCCGATCCTGAGGTCAGCTCCACCTATCGGCATCTCTTAGACTGCGTGGTCAACCAACTTACAGAATATGCCAAGTCAAAGCTATCCCACCTCATGGTGGTCGATCCGGAGGCTGCCTCTGTTCGAAACCGCTTGGAAGAAGACATCTATCGCGGTAACATCCTGTATCTGCTGAAGAGCGGCCGCACCGTGAACATTACCTATATTACTAAGGACGGCAACAAGATCACGCGCCCGTGCCGCATCCTTGCTTACCACAATGGAATAGTGCGTTTTGAGAACTTGACGGCCAAGGTCAAATTGACTCGCCCCCTGGCTGAGATCGTCGTTCACTGGGACGGAGTAGACTACCTCTGAAACTCGACAAACGTATGCATAGTTTCTCAGTTACCTCTCTGGTATGATCTGGTCAAAACTATAGAGGAGGCTGCCCAGTGACAAACAAGTTTATCCTTAAGAGATGTACTGTTGATGCTTGGGATCGCAATTGTCTTGAGACCTCGTTGACTTCACTTAAGGGGGTATTGACCGATACTGCGCTGGATCCCGAGATCTTGCGAAAACTCCTTGAGTTTCAGGCAGAGGACGGGTCCTTTCTCCTTACAGACAGTTGGAACATGCCTGCAGATGCGCGTGTGGATTATGGGTACGTTCCCACCTACCTTGGGGCCGCCATCCTCATGCGCGCTTACCTCGCACCAGAACCCCAACTGCCCCGCGAGCAAATAGCAGATGCCCTAGTCCGAGCGCTTCGATTGAGCTGTAAGAGAAGACTCGCGGGCCACGGTTACGAAGCAGAAGAGGGTACACTCTTTGCCCTTCGTGTCTTCAAGTTAGGCGGTCTGCGGGATTTCCTGGAAAAGGACCCAGCCATTTGTCCTGAGTTCCAGGCCGTGGTCTGGAGCCTCATTGATGAGCGGGAAGCCCAGTTGAAGTCGGAAGGTACGATTCAGGGGGCCTGGCACGAACTGCTTGAGGAAATCAGGCCTGGGCGTCGCCGGTATCTGGCATATGGGAGCAACATGTGTGCGGAACAGATGAGATACCGCTGCCCACAGGCGGCCAAGATTGGGGTTACTTACCTAAAGGACTGGTCGCTCCGACTCTATGGAGTTGCCACCATTGAGCCGAACCCTGGGGACAAGACGCCCGCCGTGATCTGGGAGATTAGTCGCGACGACGAGAAGTCTCTTGACAGGTTCGAAGGGTATCCAGAGTGCTACACCAAGCAGAATTTTATCGTAACAGTGCAGGGCACGCGCTTTTCTGTCATGGCTTATGTCATGACTGAGCGCAACAAACAACGGCTGCGTAATACCACACCGTCTGAACA
>JAAYMI010000016.1 GCA_012521465.1 Bacillota bacterium
GTTCGATCTTAGGCTTTTCAATTTCGATCATAGTTCTGGTACACCCTCCTTCTTACGCACACTGTGCAGGCAACCCCACACCGGGCAAAATGTCTGACAGGGCGCTTCCAAATCAGACTCTCCGCCGCTTGGGAGGGCGGCAGCCGTTGTAAGGAATCGGTGTCACGTCCTTGATCGTCGTTACTTCCATGCCAGCAGCCTGCAGAGAACGAATTGCGGCTTCACGGCCTGCACCTGGGCCTTTGACATAGACACTTACTTCACGCATGCCGTGTTCCATGGCGGCCCGGGCAGCTTGTTCTGCTGCCATGCCAGCTGCGAAGGGAGTGCCCTTACGCGAACCCTTGAAACCCATGTGACCGGCACTGGCCCAAGATACTACATTACCCTGCGGATCACTGATAGTCACAATCGTATTGTTGAACGTTGAACGAATATGGGCAATGCCGACCGGGATATTCTTACGCTCCCTCCGGCGCGGGCGCTGCCCTTTTGAACGTGGTCTTGCCATTTGTTATCCTCCTTTCAGTCAGCTTATCTCTTCTTACCAGCGATGCGCTTCGGACCTTTGCGTGTTCTGGCATTGGTCTTTGTGCGCTGGCCTCGAACAGGTAAGCCGCGGCGGTGACGTAAGCCACGGTAGCAGCCGATGTCCCTCAGCCGCTTGATGTTCATGTTGACTTCACGCCGAAGGTCGCCTTCTACAATGAACTGCTTCTCAATGATATCACGGAGCCTGTTGGCCTCGTCTTCCGTTAGATCCCGTACACGTGTATCCGGGTTCACTCCGCAGATCTCAACAATTTTCTGTGCTGTGCTTCGGCCGATACCGTAGATATAAGTCAAGCCGATCACAACCCGCTTATCGCGGGGCAAATCTACACCTGCTATACGTGCCATCTATCTGGACACCCCCTATTCTGCTATCCCTGTTTTTGCTTGTGCTTCGGATTTTCGCAAATCACCATGACCCGCCCTTTGCGGCGGATGATCTTGCATTTCTCACAAATCGGCTTCACAGAAGGTCTCACCTTCATCGTTTTGCGCCCCCTTTAGCCGCTGTTATTTTTTCCGATACGTAATCCTTCCGCGCGTTAGGTCGTAGGGGGACAGTTCCACCGTAACCCTGTCACCGGGAAGAATTCGAATAAAGTGCATCCGCATCTTGCCTGAAATATGGGCGAGAACCTTATGCCCATTCTCTAGTTCTACACGAAACATCGCGTTCGGAAGTGGTTCTATAACTGTACCTTCGACTTCAATAGCATCATCCTTAGCCATAAACAGCTGAACCCTCCTCTCCTTGTTTCTCCGCTTGCGACTGGCTTTCGATGAACAATCGGATCTGACCGTTTGAGAAAGCACCCTGCGGCAGCACCGCGTCATGGGCCACCAAGTGCTTCACGTTCTTGCGCTTCGGCCGATTAATCTTCCGAATCATGCCATCAGCCACAAGCACATACCCAGACTCATCAAAGCCAATCACCACATATTTTCTCCCCGAGTCTCTTCCAGCTCTTGAGGTCACCAACTGTCCTACGCTTAAGAGTCCCATTCCATCACTCCTGCAGACTTGTGAGGATCCGCGGGCCGTCCTCGGTAATAGCAACGGTGTGCTCAAAGTGTACCGACCAGCTTCCGTCCCGGGTCACGACAGTCCAGTTGTCCTGGAGTACCTCCACCTGGTAGCCGCCGGCGTTGATCATCGGCTCGATGGCCAACGTCATACCCTCTTTCAGCCGCGGTCCCCGCCCAGGAGGGCCGAAGTTCGGGATCTGGGGTTCTTCGTGCATCTGCCTGCCCACACCGTGCCCCACAAAATCCCTTACCACAGAGAACCCATAACTTTCAGCATGTTGTTGGACAGCATGGGAAATATCAGAGAGGCGGTTGCCCACCACTGCCTGCGCGATTCCTCGGTAGAGTGCTTCTTCGCCCACTCTCAGTAAGACCTGGACTTCTTCACTCACCCTGCCTACTGGGTAAGTCCACGCACTGTCGCCGCAGAATCCGTCCACAAATGCCCCGATATCCACTGAGATGATGGAACCCTCTTCCAACACTTGGTCAGCACTGGGGATTCCGTGAACCACCACCTCATTGACGGAGGCGCAAATGGTGGCAGGATAGCCGTGGTAGCCTTTGAATGCAGGGATGGCGTTCTCTCTCCGGAAAAACTCCTCTACAGCTTGGTCCAGCTGCAGGGTAGTGACACCCGGCCGCACCATTTCCCGCACAAGCTCGCGAGCCCTGGCCACCACCAAGCCTGCCCTGCGCATTGCCTGCAGTTCATCGGCGGATTTGCGGATAATCACCGAGCACCACCTGCAGTCTCTTGCACGCCGTGCGCTGCAAACCCAGAAATCAAGCTATCCACATCAGCGAACACTTTCTCGATCGGTGCTTCTCCATCCACGCTGTACAATCTGCCACTCTGAGCATAGTAGTGCACCACGGGGTGGGTCTGCACAAGGTAAACCTCTAGGCGGTTGCGGGCCGTTTCTACCGTATCGTCGGCTCGCTGGATTAAATCACCGCCGCATTTGTCACATACTCCCTTGCCCTTGGCTCGGTAATACGTCAGATGATACACTGCGCCACACTGGCTGCACACTCGTCGCTGCGAAATCCTGCGAATGGCCTCATCAGGACTGATTCGAATGTCCAGGGCAATTTGCACCGCAGAACTGCTTTGGGCAAGCTGCTCATCAAGGAAAACTGCCTGCCTAACCGTCCTGGGGAAGCCATCTAGAATCCAACCACCGGCGCAATCTGGTTCCTTCAGGCGTTCATGGAGAATCCGAATGGCAAGTTCGTCAGGGATCAGTTCGCCCTTCGTGATGTACCCATTAGCCTCCCGACCTAAAGGTGTACCTGACGCCACCGCTTCCCGAATGAGGCTTCCCGTGGAAATGTGCGGGATGCCGTACTTGGCAGCAATGTGCTCGCCTTGAGTGCCTTTCCCCGCACCCGGTAGGCCAAGCAATACCAATCGCATCTTCAGATTTCCTCCTTCTACTTCAGGAACCCTTCATAATGGCGCATCAGCAGGTGGGCCTCGATCTGCTGCATTGTCTCAAGCGCGACGCCTACCATGATCAGCAGCCCAGTTCCTCCGAAATAGAGAAGGTTGGTGGGTACTCTAGTAATGATAGCCACGAGTGAAGGCAGCACTGCAATGACGGCCAAGAAGATTGCACCTGGCAGAGTGATCCGAGTCAAAACACGATCCAAGAATTCTGCCGTTGGCCTTCCGGGGCGAAGCCCAGGTATATAGCCGCCGTTCTTCTTCATGTTGTTGGCAACCTCAATAGGATTGAAGGTCACCGCAGTATAGAAGTAAGTGAAGAAAACAATCAAAATCACAAAAATCACGTTGTAGCCAAAACTACCGTATCCCAACCACTTGTTGAGGAAATCCAGTGCTGGGACAAACTGGGTCAGCGTCAGTGGGAAGGTCAGCACAGACGAAGCAAAGATCACAGGAATAACGCCAGCTTGGTTCACCTTCAAAGGAATGTGCGTGGACTGGCCTCCATAGACCTTCCGTCCCACAACCCGCTTAGCATACTGCACCGGCACCCGGCGCTGGCCCTGCGTGACCATGACCACTGCTGCGATAACCCCAACGGTAATAATCAGGTAGGCAATCAGGCTGATGACACTCACGCCACCTTCGCCAACTGCCCGGACAGAGTTAACCACGCTGGTGGGGAGCTCAGCAATAATCCCCAGGAAGATCAGCAGCGAAATACCGTTGCCAATGCCTTTTTCAGTGATCTTTTCGCCAAGCCACATCAAGAAAGATGTCCCTGCTACCAAGGTGATCATGATCAAGGCCAGTCCGAAAAAGGTAGGCATAGTCGTTACGCCCCACGCCCGTGCCATCATCGTGGTGGCAAAGGCTTGGACAAACGCCAGCACCACAGTGGCGTAGCGGGTGTACTGGGAAATGATCTTCCGTCCTTCCGGTCCTTCTTTCGACAGCTCTTCCAACTTGGGAATGACAATCGTTAGGAGGTTCAGCACAATGGAGGCAGTAATGTACGGGCTCACCCCAAGGGCAAACACCGTAAACCGTGCCAGCGCTCCACCTGTGAACAGGTTTAGGAAACCGAAGATGTTACCACCGTCAATGCCAAGCTCCTGTGCCAATGCTGCTGCATTCACGCCTGGAACGGGAATGAACGACCCGATGCGGTAGACGGCCAGCAGAGCAGCTGTGTAGATGATCTTCCGGCGCAGGTCAGGAATGCGCATGGCGTTTCTTAAAGCGTCCAGCAACTAGATCACCTCAACTTGGCCGCCAGCCTCTTGGATTTTGGCTGCCGCCGATTTTGTAAAAC
>JAAYMI010000017.1 GCA_012521465.1 Bacillota bacterium
CGACATTTTGGCCGCGCAACTTCACGTTCGAGAATGTTGTCACTCTTTTTACCGCTTCGAATTTCCTTACCTACACCCTGAACAGCATAATCGTTTCGATGTGCACTGCCATCGTAACGCTTGTGCTGTCCATTCTTGGTGCCTACAGCCTTTCACGCTTTGATTACCCAGGCAGGAAACTGTTTGGCAGGCTGATTCTGTTCACATACATTTTCCCTGGAATGCTGCTCCTGATCCCCATGTATTCCATCATGCAGGGGGCTGGCCTAGCTAATACCCTTACGGGGCTGGTAGTTGTCAACGTCATGATATCCTGCCCATTTGGAGTGTGGGTTCTAAAAAGCTTCATGGATAGTATTCCCGTCGAAATGGAACAAGCGGCCATGGTGGACGGTGCAAATCGGTTTCAGGCTTTGACGAAAGTATTGCTGCCTGTGGTATTACCGGGCCTAGGGACGATTGTAATCTACTCTTTTATCACCTCCTGGGCCGAGTATATGTTCCCCTTAATACTCATATCTGACGAAGCGAAGAAAACCGTACCTTTAGGGCTGGCGCAGTGGATGTCTATGTATAGCGTGGAGTGGGGAGCCATCACAGCTGGGGTAACAGTATCTACCATTCCGGTCTTACTGCTGTTTGCCCTGATCGGCAAGTCGTTCATCCGAGGCTTGACGCAGGGAGCCCTTAAGGGTTGAACGTGGCCCATGTAATCAAACAAAGAAGAGGTGGATATAGAATGAGTTACGATTTGTACTTCGACAAAGTGGGCGAGCTCATCCAGCGAATCAAAAGCACTCAGCGGGAAAACCTTCAACTAGCTGCACAGAGAATCGCTGATTCCATCGAGCGAGGAGGCATTATCCATGTGTTTGGAGCAGGCCACTCGCACGTTTTGGCCGAAGAGTTATTTGCCAGAGCAGGAGGTCTAGGCTGTGTAAACGCTATCCTAGAACCCGCCTTGATGCCCCACTCGGGCGCCGATAAAGCCAGTCGCCTCGAGCAGATCGCAGCTTTGGGAACGATCGTTTTTGAGGATGAAGATATCCGCAAAGAGGACATCATGATCCTTGTCTCCAATTCCGGCATCAATCCAATCATCGTCGAGTTTGCCCTATGCTGCAAGAAGGCCGAGATTCCCATGATCGCGGTAACGTCCCTCGAGCATTCCACATCAGTCCCCTCCCGCCATTCCTCGGGGAAAAAGCTCTACGAGCTAGCCGATATTGTGCTGGACAACCAGTGCCCCAAGGGTGATGCACTGATGGATATCGAGAGCATAAATGCCAAGGTAGCAGCCATGTCCACTGTAACCGGTGCCGCGATTGTGCAGGCCATGGTGTATCTCACTGTCCTGGAATTGGAAAAGAGGGGACTCCCGATACCTGTACGCATCAGTCGAAACCTTCATGGCGGAGAGCGCAACAACTTACAGTATCGGCGAGAATATGCCAGCCGAATAAGGCGTCTCTGAGAGGAGCACAGGCGATGCTTACAGTCCTCTTCGGTAACATTGTTACGCCTTTCGAGATACGAGAAAACGCCGGCCTAGTAATTGAAAACGGGCGCATTTCAACAGTCGATACCATAAGCGGTCTCCAAAACCTCATAGACCGCGTACCAAACTTCCAGGTATACAATTTTGGGCACGACCTGATCATGCCTGGCCTAATCGACCTGCATGTCCACGGCTGTGCTGCAGGTGATGTGATGGATGGCAGTCTTGAGAGTATGAAAGCACTAACCCAGACAGCTCTCACTGGGGGCGCCACTGGATTGCTGCTCACAACCCGCACGTCCAGTATTGAGCATCTAACCGACGTACTGCACGCGATGGGTGCGCTTGTGGACAGCGATGCGGATCGAGCGGCTCGCGTGTTGGGGTTTCACGTTGAGGGTCCGTTCATCAATCCAAAACGCGCTGGCGGCCAGCCCCGCCAATTTGCCTGCAGCCCTGACCTAGGCTTGGTGGAGAGTATCGTCGAGGCCGGCAAGGGCCGCATTAGGATCATGACTCTGGCTCCCGAACTCCCCAACGGTCTACCGGTGGTGAAGTATCTTGTTGACCAAGGCATCACTGCATCACTAGGACACTCGGACGCCACTTATGAGGAAGCGGTAAGCGCGATCAACCACGGCTTAAGTCATTTTACCCATGCCTTTAACGCCATGCCGCCGCTCCATCACCGTACACCCGGGGCATTGGCTGCTGGGCTGCTGCACCCACGCGTTACGGCTGAGCTGATCGCCGACGGGATTCACGTCCATCCAGCAGTCCTTGAGCTGGTGTATAAGCTGAAAGGACCAGACCGCATAGCTCTGGTCACAGACTCCACCGCCGCCGGGCTTGCTCCTGGTCGGTATACACGAGCCGGCCGGGAACTGGTTGTGGACGACCGTACTGTGCGCCTGCCAGACGGAACCCTGGCAGGCAGCAAACTGCTGCTGAACAACGCGCTGAAGGTCTGTGTGCAGGAGGCGAGAATTCCCCTGTGTGATGCGGTGAGAATGGCGAGCACCACGCCAGCTAGAGTACTCGGCATGGGAAACAAGAAAGGCGCGCTCCTTGCCGGTTTTGATGCGGATGTCACCGTATTAAGCAGAGATTTCTCCGTACGTGCTGTGATGGTGGGAGGCCAGTTTAGATTCCAAAGAGGTGAGTAAATGCTGTCTTGCGAAGGGTCACTCTTAAGTATTGACTTGGGTACATCAGCTGTCAAAGCCTTGGTCTTTGACCTGCAGGGAAATGTCCTGGCTCAGGCTCAAGCTGGGTACCAGATGAGTTTTCCCCGCCCGAATTGGGTGGAACAGGATCCACAGGAATGGTGGGCGGCGGTCTGTAAGGCTTTGCACGAGCTAAAGCGCGCTGTTCCCCTCGACTCAGTCAAGGCGGTAGGTTTATCTGGTCAAATGAAAGGACTTGTGCTGCTGAGTCACGACCATGTACCAGTGCGGCCGTGCATCGTCTACACAGACTCCCGTTCAGCAAACGAGGCAGCCTGCTTAAAAGAACACCATGGCACGGAGATCTTCCAAAGAACTGGAGGCTGGGTGCGAACGCCCGCTACCGTCACGAAGCTAATGTGGGTCAAGCAGTATGAACCATCAGTTTGGGAGTCTGCCGAAACGTTCGTGCTTCCCAAGGATTATGTTCGCCTGCGTCTGACAGGTGTGGCATGCACAGAACCGACAGATGCTGCCGGAACCCTGTTATTTGACATCCACACCGGTTCATGGATGTACGACTTAGCTGAACAGCTTGGTCTTACGGACTTGACCCTCCCGCCCATCGCCCACTCCCATGTGCCAGTTGGCTATATCACTCCCCTAGCGGCGCAGGAGACTGGGATCCCCGTTGGCATTCCTGTCGTAGGCGGCGCATCAGATATGGCCTGTACCGTGCTGGGAGGCGGACTGATGGCGGAGGGCGATACTTCAATAACGCTCAGCACCGCTGCCCAGGTCCTCACTGCCATCGAGCAGCCGATGCATGCTAAGTTTCAGGGAACTAGCTACAACCTCCATGCCCAGGCGGGACTTGGTTTTCTGATGGGTTCCATCTACGCCGGCGGGTATTCATATAAGTGGATCCGGGATCTCCTCAAGCTGCAGGCCGTGACCCACGCCGAACTAGAAGAGCAGGTAAAACAGGTTAAGCCAGGGTGTGATGGATTACTGTATCTGCCCCACATCCTCGGCGCGGGCACACCCACATTTGATCCGGCTTTCCGCGGTGCTTTTCTTGAGGTGTCAGCTTACCACACACCCTTCCACTTCGTAAGGGCAGCAATGGAGGGGGTGGCGTTCCAAATCCGGGAATGTGTCGAGCTGGTTGAAAACGCTGGTGTGAGCATCACTACCTGTTTGATTGGCGCGGGTGGTTCTCGCAACAGCCTATGGAGGCAGATTATTGCCGACGTCCTTAACCGCCCCCTTAGAGTGCCGAGCTGTCTGGATCTGTCAGGAATGGGCGCCGCGATCCTGGCTGGTGTCGGCGCCGAGATTTATCCAGACCTGCAAGCAGGGTTTAGCGCGATGGTACAGATTACGGGTGTTGTGGAACCACAAGAGAGTAACCGAGCCGCATACAATGACCAGTATGAACGATTCCGGGATTACACCTGCAGGCTGCTGCCTTCGAAGTGACTGAACCATGGAAAAGCGGCAGACCTGAGTCACTCGACGAAAAATCACTGCCGCGCACTTTCTTACGACAGTGCCGGCAGTGACTTCGCTGCGGTACGTGGTTGGCTGTCTAGGAGTCAGCTCACGAGCCGCTCCGTTCGTTCGTCATACACATTGATGTACTCCTCATCAAAGGTGATCCACACATCCTGATCGATGCGTACCACCGTATCCCGTTCTTCCCGCACAATAACGTCTTGATCGCCTACCGAGGCATAGATGATTACACTAGAGCCCGCCGGCAGCACCGCGTACACCTTTCCCCTCAAGCTCTGCGAAACCGGCTGCGGGCTGATGCGCAGGTCCTCAGGACGCACGCCCAGCATAAAGCTCCCTGGCTGGACAGGTTTCTTCAGGAGCAGCGTGTCACCTGTGGCAAAGCGCAGCTCAGAACCACCTTCCTTTACCACGCTCGTCACCTTCAAGAAATTCATCTGCGGATTACCCATGAAGTCCGCCACAAACAAAGTAGCTGGATTCTTGTATACCTGGTTGGGGGCATCATACTGCTCGATGATGCCGTTGTTCATCACCGCGATTCTCGTCGAGAGGGTCAGGGCTTCTTCTTGATCATGGGTCACGTAGACTACCGTCACGTCCAGATCGTTGTGCATCCGCTTCAGCTCGGCGCGCATCTGCATGCGCAGTTTGGCATCAAGGTTGGACAGCGGCTCATCCATGAGCAGGATTTCCGGCTGTGCCGCCAGCATGCGCGCCAGCGCCACCCTCTGCTGCTGCCCGCCGCTTAGTTCCGAGGGATACCGCTCAACATACTCCGCCATCTGCA
>JAAYMI010000119.1 GCA_012521465.1 Bacillota bacterium
AGAAGCTGGTCCTGAGTGCAACTTGGTATCTATAGACTGAGGGGATAGTATGGCAAAACCAGGCGATCAGGCTTTCCTGGAGCTGTTTGAAAGAATACCGGCGGCGATTCTGAGAGGCTTTACCCTTGACCGCTACAATCACTACTGCAAGGTCTATGAAAACGATGGCCAGTTCGGGGACTACGGGGGCACTGAGGAGTTCATCATTTCCTTGGTATTGATGGAATACGATCCCTCCACACGCCTGCTGTTTGAGTACTGCATCGGCAAGGTTTTCCAGGATCTCTGGAGTCCCGCGGATTTCAGCGACTTCATGGACTCAGTGGTTGATCACTTCAGCTGTGTTTCCCTGGAATGCCGCAGCGCAGTCTTCAGGTTCTTGGAGGATAAGCATCGTTGGATTAAGGAACTCAGCTTCAGTCAAGGCGATGTGCAGGGGCGGATTCGTAATCGACAGGCACCCGATGCCGGGTGGATGAACCTGTTTCGCGTCGTGGACAGCATTCCGAAGCTCATTGCCGACCTCTACCTGCAAGCGGCCAGCGCCGAGGGCTCAGAACGGGAGTCTTTGGAGGTGGCTATAAACCTCTTAGAGTACGTGGGCGAATCGGTCAACTATACAATGGACATGCGGGTGTGGGCCTGGTATGAGTTGGGCAAGATGCTGAACGCTCCCCAGAGCGCTGTTCCGCCAGAAAGACTGCGTGCCGTCCTCCAGGAGGTCTATGCAGCCGATGAACTGCTCGCTCACAGTATCAATCAAGCGGCAGGACGTTAGGAATCGCAGCACTATTCGCGCTAGGAGGAAGCATGGTGGGGGGACAGATGGGGGACAAGACTGCCGTGATCGCAGAAATTTGTGCTCAGGCAGTCAAGCAAGGAAAACGCACGGTGATAGCATCCCCAAGCGATGCGGTAGTTGACGAGGTTCTCGCCAGGTTTATAGACAGTGAGAATGTCCGGCTGGTGCGGTTGGGGGATGCGAGGGCGGTTAGTGAGGATGTCTTGCCGTTCCACACCCAGCACATTGTGGGCAATTGGCTGAAGGCAGTGCAGCAGCGGTGCCGGGAGCAGTGGCAAGGATATCGGCAGGCGGCCGCTGCGTTCGGGGAGCTGAAGAGCATCCTGCAGCAGGGCGAGGATTACCTCAATGCTCAAAACGGTGCAGCAGCGGCGGCCGTGAAGCTGGAGGTTGTCAAGGTTAAGCTGGAACAGAACACCAAGAGCATGCAGGATGTCATCGCGAGGATATCCGAGTTAGACGCTCACATGGCGCGCCTTGCAGATATGCGCAGCTCCCTGCGTACAGGTCACCTGGATAGGCTGGTGCGTCAGCTGCAGGAATGGCCGCTGCCCAGCGCCGCTGCCGGGCAGTATGAGGACATCACTGCCCCTCTCAAGCAGTGGGTTGCAACTCTCGATGAAAAAGCGGAGCAGGCGGCCATCGGCCCGGCTGCACGTGAGGAGTACGTTCTGATTAAGGCTGTGCGCTATCTTCAGTGGCAGCAGAAAAACAGCGCCCCTTACCAAGCACTGCTGCCGCGGCTTAGGGAGTTTTCCCGGAAGTTTGGCGAACTGATCGATATCCAGAAGCGGCTCACAGAGCACTATGGCAAGCTGGAAGAAGTACGCGGCACAAGGAAAGCCAAAGCTGAGGCCGCCAGCGCACTGCGGGACGCGGCTGGCCTGTTACAGACGAGAATCCAGCAGCTGCAGTCCTTTGCGCTCGTGCCAGCAGATCTGGAAGCCGTGATGGATCAAGCTGCGGCGCGAGATTCCGCCGATTGGCGTCCTGTGCTGCAGGAATTCGATCCAGGCCTGCAGGACAGGCTCAGGACCCTGCTGTCAGCCGAAGTGGCGCCGCAGTGGGCGGAACTTTGGGAAGGGGCGCGCCGGGCGGCGGATGCCCAAGCGGCAGTGGTGACCGCAGACGAAGTGTTGGTTCACCTCCGGGATGTGGAGAGGGAACTGCGCGACCGCCTCGGGAAGGATTCCCCCCGCAGCTCTGGAACACGGAAACCCGATCCGGATGCCTTCCTGCGCGAGCTCGGCTATTTCCCTGGTACACTCCGAAGAGACTTCCCCGCTCCCGAGGCTGCAAAGGACCTGGCCCGAAGGGTTAGGGCTCTCACAGACCGCATGCTTGGGAACACTTTCAGTGCACTCATTGGCGATCTAGGCCGTTCTCTCATGGATCGGGTGCAGAGCCTGTTTGGCGGAAGGCCGGCTGAGGAACGGTGGATAGAGCGCACCCTGAATAACCTCTGGCTGGTTAGTTCTGGGGCAGCTCTGCTGACTGATCTTACCAGAGTGTGGAAAGCGCGCCATAGGGAACTTCGCCAAGGGGAGCTGGAAAGACGCCAGCAGTTTGCCGCCGCAGCTCTGGCAGCGGTGCCGCGGGTCAAGTCCAGCTTAAGCCATGCTTTGGCCACCGAACTCCAGACTAACCAGCACAAGCTGAGCCAGGTCGAGCAGGAACTTGGTGAGCTGGGGAAGAGGATACCCGCCTGAGCGGCGCTGCCGCACAGATTAGAGAGCTGCTGATGGAGACCAAGGAACAGATCGGGAAAGAGCTGCAAGGGGAGGAAGCCCTCAAGGAGTGGGAGGCGTTCGGGCAGCTGGCAAAAGAGTTTGTAGAACTGCCACCAGATGCCGACTTCAGCCAGCTGGTAGGACAATGGCAGCGGCAGTTCGGCCTGACCGCTGAGCTTTTGGCAGCGGTGGAGAACGCTGATCTCCAGGGTGAAATGGCGAAAGCCTTTGCGGAGATCACGCGGCTCATGGAGGACGAACGGGCAGCCCTGCGGGGCCGCGAACAGGAGCTGGCGGAGCGCGCGGGCGAGCTTGCGGCACAATATGAGGCAGTGCACGCTGAGCTGAGAGCACGCCAGGATCGCTGTGAAACCTTAGGTACCGCCTGGCAAGCAGTCCACTCCCGCCTGCAGGAGCTCGTCAGCCTGGAGACAGCTGAAGGGGACATTCACAGCTACGAGTACCTCACTGGTCTGCAGAAGCGGTGCGCCCCCACGGTGCGGGAACTGCAGAAAGCTAGATGGGTGGTGGAGCTCGTTTCGGCGCTTTATAACCGGCTGCGTGAATCGGCCTTAGTGACGAAAGGCCCGCTTTCCAGAGTCCAGACAACTGCAGTTGGGACACAACGCTTCGGCGGCTGAAGCTGCCAAAGGGGGTGGGGACTTGCCTAATACGATCACTCCTACTCCTGCTCAGCGGGATTTCATTCAAGCGGTGGATACCAGCATTCTGCTCCACGCCTGTGTGGGAACGGGCAAGACCTTTGCGTTAGCCAAGCGGGCTGCGGAGGCCATTCGCCGGGGGGTACCTCCCGAGCGCATCCTGTGCGTGACGTTCACCAATCGGGCGGCGGAAGAGATGCGCCAGCGCATTGCAGAGTACTGCCCGCAGGACAGCCATAAAGTTGTCACGCGCACGTTTCACAGCCTGTGCGCCTGGATTTTGCGCCTCGGTGCTCGGCAGCTCGGCATTCCCCAAGATTTCAGCATCATTGATGAGGACGATGCCCAGGAGATTATCGCTTCGCTGAAGCTGCCCGCGCTGGCAGCGGCCCGGACCAGCGACATCTACTACATCCTGCAGGACTACAAGATCTGCGGCAGGGTGCGGAGATGGGGGGACTGCCCGGTACTCAGCCGCGACACCGTCGAGCGGCTGCATGCGCTTTACCAGAGAGAACTAGCCGCCTATAAAGGCCTTGATTTCGGCGACTTGATCGCACTCACCAACCACGCCTTCGCCCCCGGGGGACCACTAGCGGCCGAATGGAGCGAGCGCTTCGCCCTGGTGCAGGTGGATGAGATGCAGGATACCACTTGGGAGGAATACCAAGTAGTGGCCCACCTGGCCCGAAAGGCGCAACACCTTGTGCTCGCCGGGGATTTTGACCAGACAATCTACGAGTGGCGGGGTTCAACCCCAGAGGTGGTGCTGGAGCAGTTTGCCCGAGACTTTCCGGGATATCGGACAATCAGCTTTGAGGAGAACCACCGCGCCACCCAAACTCTGGTGCAGGCCGCGGGAGCAGTGGTGGCCCGCTTAAGCAGGACGAAGCCTCGACCGGCCAAGGCGGCTGTCCAAGGTGCTCCGATCGTCATTCACGGGGCTGCAAGTGAATTTGCGGAAGCCCGTTGGATAGCAGGGCAGATTCAGGATCTCCACCGGCAGAGAGTACCGTACAACCGCATGGGCGTCATCTGCCGTTCCAACAAACGGGCAGCCGTGGTGTCCCAGATTCTGACGGAGCAGCAGGTTCCCCACATCACGGTGGAAACCTACGAGTTTTTCCGCCGGCAGGAAGTGAAAGACAGCCTGGCTTACTTGCGCGTTCTCCTCAACCCCGACGACAGCATCAGCGTGCGCCGGGTCCTAAGGCGCCCTGCCCGAGGCATTGGCGAACGGACCAGAGAGCGCATTGAGGAGATGGAGAGCTTTGGGCTGCGGACTGCCGATCTGCTCAGTCTCGCCACTCTACAGGCCGGCGACCCCTTTGCTCATCTGCTGGCCGCCTATGAGCGCGGTACGTTGATCGTGTTTGACTGTGAAACGACTGGCATTGACCCGCTTCAGGATGAGATCATTGAGCTTGCTGCGTATAAGATCCAGCAGGGCCGAATTGCAGATACCTTCCACAAATACCTTAAACCAACCAAATCTGTCGGCCGGAGCGTGCACGTTCACGGTCTCAGTGATGCGTTCTTGGCGAAGCACGGCCGCGATCCCAGAGCCGTCCTGCACGAGTTTGCGGAGTTCATAGACGGTGGCCTTTTGGTTGGGCACAACGTGCTGTTTGACATTCGCATGCTGGAAAACGCCTGCAGCCGCTCTGGCATTCCCTTCACCCGCCACACCTGGGCTGATACCCTCACCATAGCCCGGCGCTTCCTCGCGACAAATACATACAGCTTAGGGGAGCTCGCAGCTCAGCTGAACCTGTCCGAAAAACCCACCCACCGAGCCATCGACGATGTGGCTGCAACTTGGGAGCTGCTTCAGCACCTTATCCCCCGCATTCAGCACGGTCTTCTCCGCCGCCGGAACATGATTCAGGCAGTCGGCCACCTGTTCTGGCCTCTAGCCGAGCAGTTCGCGCGCTGGCGCGGATTAATGGCCCAGCTGAGACCACCAGGGCTCCTACAGGTGCTGCTCGATGAGAGCGGCCTTTTGGCGCACTACCGCCGTGAGCCGCGGCGGCTAGAAAACATCCAAGAGCTGCTCCGCACGGCGGAGGAATTTGATGATCCGCAGCTGCCGCCCCTGGCTGCTCTGGAAGCATTGGTCAGCTTTGCAGCTCTGTCCCGGAATGTGGACCGGATTGACCGTAAGGACCGGGTCGCTGTGATCACGGTACATCAAGCGAAGGGCTTGGAGTTTGATGTGGTGTTCATGCCCGGAGTTGTGCAGTATGAGTTTCCCAACTACGGAGCAGTCAAAGCAGGCCGGGAGCGGGAAGAGCTGCGCATTTTCTATGTGGGGATTACGAGAGCGAAGAGACAGCTGTATCTGAGCTACCATGATTTCACAGCTAGCGGCACGAGCCGCTCACCCAGTCACTACTTATCCCTCATACCGAGAGAACTTGTGGAAAGGAGCGGGTGGCGACATGGCTACAGCACACCTCGCCTTTGATTTTGGCGCCTCCAACGGGCGGTTGATGCTGGGTACCTATGACGGGAGTAAGATCGCCTTGGAAGAGATTCACCGGTTTCCCAATGAGCCGGTGTGGTTTCGCGGCCGCTACTACCTCGACTTTTTGCGCCTCTTCCATGAAATGAAAGTGGGTTTGAAGAAAGTCGCGCAGCGAGGAATCAAGGTCCACAGCATCGGGATCGATACCTGGGGAGTAGATTTTGGTCTCTTAGACAAACAAGGCCATCTTCTTGCTAATCCCGTAAACTACCGCGATGACCGGGGCCGCGGCATGCTGGAAGAGATGGAACGGGACACAGGGATCGGTCTAGAAGAGATTTACAGTGTCACGGGCAATCAATACATGACCATCAACAGCCTGTTTCAGCTCTACTACGACGCGAAATACCGCCCGCACTTAGTGGAGCAGGCAGATGCCCTCCTGTTTACGCCGGATCTGTTTGCGTACGCCCTCACAGGCGAGAAGTGCAGCGAATACACCATCGCCTCCACCTCCCAGATGCTGGATGCCAGGCGCAGAACATGGGCCCGAGACCTCCTCGAACGCCTCAACCTACCAGTAAGGCTTCTGCAGCCCATTATTATGCCTGGAAAGATGTGGGGCGAGCTGAAAAAGGACGTGCGGGACGAAACGGGTCTGGATGCGGTGCCGGTGGTGGCCGTGGGCAGCCACGATACAGCATCAGCTGTATGTGCAGCTCCTTTAGAGAGCCGCAGCAGCGCCTATCTCAGCTGCGGCACTTGGTCACTATTGGGAGTGGAACTAGACCAACCCATGATCAGCAGCGCATCGTATCAGCGGAGCTTTACCAATGAAGGCGGCGTGGAGAACACGATCCGGTACCTGAAGAACATTACTGGGCTGTGGATTATTCAGCAGCTCAGGAAAAAGTGGGCCGATAGCGATCCCACCATTGGCTATGGGGAGATCAGCCGCGCGGCCCAAGACGCTTCACACATTACCTACGCCATCGATCCCAACCACGAGAGTTTCATCGCACCTTTGGATATGGAAGAGGCGGTGGTGCAGTTCTGCAAGGCGCGCCACGGCCAGCAGCCTAAGACCATCGGCGAGATCAGCCGGGCTGTCTACAACGGCATCGTGCAGGAATACCGCTGCACCGTCGAGGGGCTGGAAGAAACTCTGGAGATGGAAGTGGACTGCATCAACATGGTGGGGGGTGGAATTCAAGACGAATTTCTCTGCCAGCTCACGGCAGATGTGGTAGGCCGGCCTGTGGTAGCCGGGCCGGTGGAGGCGTCAGTCACCGGTAACATCCTGATGCAGCTCAAGGCCCTTGGGTACATTCGGGACGTCGCGGAAGGCCGCAAGGTTGTCGAGTGCTCGTTTGCACTGAAAGAATATCGACCTCGGTAGGGGGAAACTAGCGTGAAATTTGATGAACAAGCTGTTCGCCAAGGGATGTGTGACATTGGCCGCCGAGTTTGGGAGCGGGGTATGGTAGCTGCTAACGATGGGAACTTCTCTGTGAAGATCAGCTCAGAGGAGATTCTGTGCACGCCTACTGGGGTGAGCAAGGGATTTATGTCGCCAGACATGATCTGCAAGGTCGACCTAGAGGGCAGAGTGCTGCAGTCTGATGGGATCCACAAGCCGTCGTCGGAGATCAAGATGCACCTGCGCATCTACCAGCGCCGGCCAGATGTGAACGCAGTGGTCCACGCCCACCCGATGTACGCTACTGTCTACGCTGTGCTGGGAAGACCGCTTGCCAAGCAGCTCATGCCCGAAGCAACCCTATCCTTCGGGGAGGTACCCATTGCCAGGTATGGCCTCCCCTCCAGCACTGAAGTTCCGGATTCCCTGGAACCATTTCTCGCGACCTACGATGTGGTGCTGCTGCAAAACCACGGCGCGCTGTCGTGGGGAGTGGATCTCACCACCGCTTACTTCAAGATGGAGAGCTTGGAGTTCTATGCGCAGCTGCATTTTCTCACTGACCTGCTGGGCGGAGCTCAGGAGCTTTCACCAGAGGAAGTAGATCGGCTCTTAGCACTCCGGAGGCAGCTGGGCCTCCCCGGAAGGCATCCCTTAATTGACGGCAGGTAGGTTAATGGGGCCTGGTTTGCACATTATTAGAGGTTTTTTGCCCTTTGTAAAGAATTTACCTCAAGAAACGAGAGTTCTGCTCAAAACGGGAGGTATGGAAATGTCAGAATTCAAGCTGAATCCACCTTGTGAGAGGCTGCACGGCAGACTCCCTAAAGTGGGTATTCGCCCCATTATTGATGGCAGAAGGCGCGGCATTCGGGAATCTCTTGAGGACCAAACCATGAACATGGCCAAGAATGTGGCCAGACTGATTTCGGATAGTATCCGGCACCCCAACGGCCTGCCCGTTGAGTGCGTGATTCCCGAAACCACCATCGGCCGGGTGGCGGAAGCAGCGAAATGCGCCGAACTGTTTGAGCGGGAGGGAGTTGGCCTCACCATTACCGTCACTCCCTGCTGGGCTTACGGCTATGAGACCTTTGATATGGATCCCCTTATGCCCAAGGCAATCTGGGGATTTAACGGCACTGAGCGGCCTGGGGCCGTATACCTGGCAGCTGCGGAAGCGGGATACGCCCAAAAGGGGATGCCAGTATTCACAATCTACGGCCGAGATGTGCAGGACGCGGATGATGAGACCATTCCTCCAGATGTGGCCGAAAAGATTCTGCGGTTCGTGCGGGCAGGCTTGGCGGTAGCCACCATGAAGGGCAAGAGCTATCTCTCCATCGGCAGCGTTTCGATGGGCATCGCCGGCTCCATGGTCGATCACGATTTCTTTGAAGACTACCTCGGGATGCGCTGCGAGTCGGTGGATATGACTGAGGTTCACCGCCGAATTACAGAGGGAATCTACGACGAAGACGAATTTCGGCGCGCCCTTGCCTGGACTAAGGAGTACTGTAAAGAAGGGGAAGACCTCAACAAGGAAACAGTTAAGGCCAGCCGGGAGGAGAAAGACCGCCACTGGGAGATTTCCGTCAAGATGGCCATGATCGTGCGGGATCTTATGATTGGCAGCGAATCTCTGCGGCAGATGGGTCATCTGGAAGAAGCGGAAGGCCACAACGCCATCGCCGCGGGATTCCAGGGACAGCGGCAGTGGACAGATCACTTCCCTAACGGCGATTTCATGGAGGCCATCCTGAACTCCTCATTTGACTGGAACGGCATCCGCCAGCCCTATATTGTGGCCACGGAGAACGACAGCCTGAACGGCGCGGCCATGCTTCTCGGCCACCTCTTAACTGGCCGGGCCCAGGTTTTCTCGGATGTGCGGACCTATTGGAGTCCTGAGGCAGTGAAGCGGGTTACCGGCTACACCCTCGAAGGCGCGGCCGCAGGGGGCATTATTCACCTGCTTAACTCCGGCGCGAGCGCCCTCGACGGCACCGGCGAGCAGTGCGATGATGCAGGCAGCCCCGTGATGAAGCAGTGGTGGGAGATCACGGAAGAGGATGCCAAGCGCTGCCTCGCTGCGACGCAGTGGCGGCCGGCCAACCGCGAGTACTTCCGAGGCGGCGGCTTCTCGTCCAACTTCAAGGCCAGAGGCGGGATGCCTGTGACTATGAGCCGCATCAACCTCATCAAAGGCCTCGGCCCTGTCCTGCAGATCGCAGAAGGGTATACTGTGGACCTGCCCGCGGAAGTCCACGCCAAGCTGAACGACAGGACGGATCCGACCTGGCCGACCTTGTGGTTCGCACCGCGCATTGACGGCAAGGACGGCCCCTTCAAAGACGTCTATTCAGTGATGAACTACTGGGGCGCCAACCACGGCGCGATCAGCTGGGGCCACATTGGTGCGGATCTG
>JAAYMI010000120.1 GCA_012521465.1 Bacillota bacterium
CGACATACGAGATTCAGTTTGGCAATGTGGAGCGGCCTACACACTGGAATACGAGCTGGGATTACGCGAAGTTTGAGACAGTGGCCCAGAAGTGGATCGATCTTTCCCAGCGCGATTACGGAGTCAGCCTGCTGAACGACTGCAAGTACGGCCACGATGTGAAGGACAATGTGATGCGGATTACGCTTTTGAAATCCGCGATATTCCCCGATCCCAACGCCGATCAAGGGCACCACGAGTTTACCTACAGCCTCCTGCCGCACACAGGCGACTGGTATGAGGGAGGTACGACGCGAGCAGCGTATGAGCTCAACTATCCGCTCCGGGCTGTCTATGCCGATGCAGCAGCGGGGTCTCTGCCCAGTTCAGACAGCCTTATCAAGGTAAGCGGAGAGAGCGCAGTGCTGGAGACAGTGAAAAAGAGTGAGGCTGATTCAAGCCTGATCCTGCGGTTCTACGAGTTCGGCAATCGAACCTGTCCTGTGGAGGTAGAGCTGGCATCGGACCTTGCCTCGGTGCAGGAGTGCAACCTCATGGAGGAAGATGATACGCCGGTGCCGTTTACTGGCAGCAAGTTCGCATTCGAACTCCAGCCATATGAAATCAAGACTTTCAAGATTGAGCTTAAGTAAGGCCCAGGGGGCATAGTGCCCCCTGGGTTAAGTTTTTCGGGACCAGCCAACAACCCTAATAAGCTTCTGGAAAATGCCGATACAAAGAGTACTCCTACTCGCGTAAACTGTTGGTCGGTGTCGAATAGTATAACGAGCAGAGGCCAGAGAGAGGTGGCAGGATGAAAAAGAGAGTTGTTTTGGCCTTCCTGTTGGTGTTGCTAGTGTCTTTAGCGGGCTGCAGTGTGCAGGTCACTACCCCCAGTGGCTACGGTTCTCTATCGGGCTATGTGTATATTCCTGCTAATTCGCGTTACACTGGGCTGAGTGTAGACGATGCCCTAATATCCTCCCAGGGGATGGCTCCCGATGGGTATGAGCCACTGGAGCATGCTGAGGTGTGGATCAGTGGGAAAACCAACTACATTTACTACACAGATGGAAATGGGCAATTCTTCATACCGGAAGTCGCGAGTGGCTGGCGGACTATCAACGTGAGGCACGATGAGCTGCGTAATACGTTAAAAGCAACAGTGCAGGTTAGTGCTAATGTTCACAACGTGCTTGACAAGCCGCTGTATGCCGGCATCGGGTATTATGTCATTATCGGCATCAGTGACTATCAGTATCTAGAAGACATTCCTGGACCGCGACAGGACGCGCTGTTAGTATCTGAGACTCTTTTTAGAGACAACTACTTAGCAGGTATAGGCTACAAGCTTATTGATAGTCAAGCCACGAAGAGCGCCATCCGCAGCCGGATCCAGAGTATAGTCAGTTTCACGGATAATACTAAGGACGACTACCTAGTTATCTATTTTGCTGGTCTATCCGGGCTTGACTACATTTCTCCTTACGATGCCGACGGAGAGCGCTGGAGCACGGAGATAACTGATGTGGATTTGGAGAGCTGGTTAAGTGCCTTTCCGGGAGACGTGACGGTTATCATTGATGGTTCAGAATCGGGAACAATGGCTGATGGAAGGCCATTCGGATCCCTCGCTCTGGGTACGAAACAGAAATACACCGTAATAGCGAGTGCTGGGAAAGATGAAAACACCATTTACGACAAGAATTTCGGACACAGTGTTTTCACCTACTTCCTAGCCAAAGGACTTGAGCGTGATCAGTATGGTAGGGCCCGTGCAGACACCAATGGGGACGGAGATATAACGGCCACTGAGTTGTATGATTACATCTACGACGAGATGCGCTGGTACTATAATAATTGGCAGGATCATGAGTCTCATAGGCCCTACATTAAGAAGGGCACAAGCGCCAATAACGTCTTATTCAGATACTAGGAGGGATAATATGCGAAACGTGATTCTCGCGCTACTGTTGGTTGTTCTTATCACCGTTCCTGCACTGGCGATCGAGCCTAAGGTAGCCTACTTGTCCGATATTACCTCGATTGCTTGGATGGATGGGGAAGAGCTCAACGTTGCTTTGGCAAACACCTCGGGTACGCGGAGTGTAATCACCATCTCCACTGACACGTGGGATAGCCGTTGGCGGCCGGTTTTCTCTGACAGGACAGTCACAGTGCCTGGTCGGACAATTGTGATTGTATCCATCAAGCCGTCGGAGCCTCGGCGGGGAGAGAGCATCAACGTGAAGATCAGCGAGTATCGGCGTTCTGTAGAAGTGCCCGTCCAGACCGCCAGCATTTTTGGTACGAAACAGTATGTGGTTCCAGCAAACTCCAACATTTCGTTTACAGTCGATCTAGGCTTTATGTTTACCTTACCGAGGCCCGACAGATTGACGGTGGACAGTCACTATGAAGTGCTTGGCTCTCGCGGTCGCGGCCCTATTAAGGTCGAGAGCTTCGAGGGGGGATTGAAGTACGTCCCATCACGGAACAGTATCGAATACACGGATCCCAGCATGGTGCTGAGCATGCGCACACCGCAAACCAACGGCTTGGAGGTCATTACCTTCAGCATATCGAAAGCCTTCACATCAGGATTCAGGCGGTATGAAGAAGAGGTGCCCGGTCCAACACTGTTGGTTTACGGCAGAAATCTGCGCTTTACATCCACCGCTGTGAAACCTAGCGACGACGATACGAGGATTTCCAGATAAACGCTAACCCGCCACTTCGGCGGGTTTCGCAATAGCAGCACACTATGGATTTTGCCGCATATTGAAGGAGCGATAAAGTGTTCTACTTCACAGCAAAACCGGTCGTGGTCAAAGGAAAGCAGAAAACATATAAAGTAGTGGATCATCCGGGCGGAGCAGGTATACTGGCTGTGCGTGGGGAAGAGATTCTTCTTGTGGAACAGTTTCGGCCAGCAGTGGGTAAGACAATCCTGGAGATACCTGCAGGCATCATTGATCCAGGCGAAACACCCCTTGCCGCTGCGCAGAGGGAGTTGTTGGAGGAAACGGGCTTCACGGCTGGAAAATGGAGTTCACTGGGGAAAGTGTATGCCACTCCCGGCTATTCCAGCGAGACGATTCACCTCTTTTTGGCAGAAGAACTGCATCCTGGAGAGCAGCAGCTTGATGACGGAGAAGACATCGCCGTTAGGACCGTCGCGATCAGCGATTTTCTCCGCTTGCTTGAAACCGACCAGGTCCACGATGCCAAGACAGTCATTGCTTTTTTGCGGTATATTCTGAGACAAGGATGGGACAGCGGTGCATGATGTAAGCTTTACGATTGTCACGGGTGTTTCGGGAGCTGGAAAAACCCAGGCTATGAAGGTGTTGGAAGACTTAGGATTCTTCTGTATTGACAACCTTCCGCCTTCGCTCCTGCCCCAACTGGTAGAACTACACTTTCAAACGGGCCAGAATCGCAAATATGCGATTGCCATCGATATTCGGGTACGGGAGTACTTCTCTGATTTACAGAAAGCTCTCGCTTGGCTGGATCAGAAAGGTTACCGGTACTTCCTGCTGTTCTTGGACTGCAGTGACGCTGTCTTGGTCCGGCGGTTCAGCGAAACGCGCCGGCTGCATCCCCTGCACCAGAGTTTGGATACGGCCGAAAGCATCGAAGGGACCATCGCAGCAGAACGCCGCCTCTTAGCTGATGTCCGCAGCATCGCTGATGTAATCATCGACACCACCGATCTGCGGCCGATGGACCTGCGCCAGCGTCTGCTGGACATTTACGAAGGTAAACCCCTGCATAAATCGGTTACCGTGGATGTTTTCTCCTTTGGGTACAAGTTCGGGGCGCCAATTGATGCTGACATGGTGTTCGATGTGCGGTTTATTCCCAACCCGTATTATGTGGACAAGCTGCGGCCCCTTACCGGCGCCGACCAAGGGGTATATGATTATGTGATGCAGTTTCCCATCACAGAAGTCTTCTTGTCTAGAGTATCAGATCTGATTGTCAACTTGATTCCCGGCTATGCGCGGGAAGGTAAGGCTCGCCTTACAGTAGGGATCGGGTGTACGGGCGGGCAGCACCGCTCTGTGGCTGTAGCCATAGCCCTGCACCGCCGCCTGCAGGATCTGGATGTGGCAGCCAGCCTCAGGCACCGTGAGCGGTCGGCGGCTCCCACCCTGTGATACGCAGCACTATCCTTGCCATTCGCTTAAGCAATGATTATACTTACCATATGTAGCAGATTGGTCTAACACTAGGTGGGTAGGTGAGTTTATGGATCGCGCCGAGCAGTTAGGCAGAGAGAGAATTCCCGTTCTCTTGCTGCGGTTTTCCATTCCCGCCATTGTGGGGATGCTTGTTCAGGCTTTGTACAACGTAGTGGATCGAATCTTCGTGGGCCACGGTGTAGGCGCGCACGGCATAGCCGGGCTGACCGTGGTCTTCCCAATTATGCTTGTGATCATGGCTTTTTCTATGCTGATCGGACTTGGAGCCACCGCGCTCATTTCCATTAAGTTGGGAGAAGGGAATCGGCAAGAAGCGGAACAGATTGTGGCTACAGCGGTAGTGATGATGGTCTTGATTTCCGCAGCCATGTCTATCCTCGGGCTCACCTTCCTTGATCCTCTGCTCAGACTGTTGGGTGCCAGCGACACAGTTTTGCCGTATGCCAGGGAATACCTCAGCGTGATCTTCTTTGGGACAGTGTTTCAAACTGTGAGCTTTGGGATGAATCACTTTATCAGGGCTGAGGGCAACCCGAGGCGCGCCATGAGCACCATGCTCATTGGGGCGATCCTCAATACAATTCTGGATCCCATTTTTATCTTTGGTTTTGGCTGGGGTGTGCGGGGTGCCGCGGTGGCCACTGTTATCTCCCAAGTGGTGTCCTGTATCTGGGTGCTGTCCTATTTTCTGGGCGGTAAGAGCGTGGTGCGGTTTAGGCTGGCGGGCCTGCGGGTCAGGCTCCCCGTGCTTTGGAAGATCGTGTCCATCGGGTTTGCCCCGTGTGCTATGCAGTTAGCTGCCAGCCTGCTAAACCTGATTTTAACCAGGAGCTTGCTGCATTACGGTGGCGATTTGGCTATCTCGGGGATGGGTATCGTCTTCAGCATCAATACCATTTTCATGATGCCCCTCTTTGGGATCAACCAAGGCGTCCAGCCCATCGTGGGGTTCAACTACGGCGCTAAGCAGCATGACCGGGTGAAAGAAGCCCTACGCCTGGGTATTTTCGGTGCCACCGGTGTAGTTACCGTTGGTTGGATCTTGACCCGCCTGTTTCCTATTCAGCTCATCTCCCTATTTGGCAGCGGTGATGCGGAACTTCTGGCGATGGCTGCCAGCGCAATGCGGATCGGTCTCGTTTTCCTCCCAGTGGTGGGTTTCCAGGTGGTGGGTACTTCCTATTTTCAGGCAGTGGGGAAGCCAAAAAACGCAGCCTTCTTGTCTCTTTCCCGCCAATTATTGCTGTTGATTCCTGCCCTGCTCATCATTCCGCGATTTTTCGGGTTAGTAGGCGTATACGTCAGCCTGCCCGTTGCCGATGTAGGTTCAACGCTGCTCACGGCAGTGCTGCTTGTGAAAGAAATGCGTGAACTAGGTCCACGGAAGTCAGAACCTGTTTTCGCGGAGCAAACGTAACGGTAGAATTAGCCTAGAGAGGAGTAGACTATGAAGATCTGCATCGCGCAGTTGCGGCCGTCTGTAGGTGACCCAGACTGTAATTTGAAGAAGATTGAACGAGCCGTGCAGGAAGCATCAGAGAAGGGCGCTCAACTAGTTGTGTTTCCCGAGATGTTCCTCACAGGCTATCCTCCCAAGGACCTCCTCCTGCAGAACTGGTTCGCGGAGAGGGTCGAGCAGGCAGCAGCGGCGCTGGCCGCTTTGTCTGCCAAGCATCCTGAGCTGGGAATACTTTGCGGGCTCCCTCCATCTGCTCCTGGAGGAAAGTGGCACAACTCCGCCGTTCTCATGCAGGGAGGCGAAATGCGCGCTCTCCAGCACAAGACTGCTCTAGATGACAGCGTCTTCGACGAGCACCGCTATTTTGTCCCTGGTGAAGGCGGGGCGACAGCGTCCTTTGAAGGCGAGACCTTGACCATAGCCATCGGTGAGGATTCACTGGCCTCCCTGGCTGGACAGAGCGCAGCGCTGGGCATTGTGATCGCGGCTTCGCCGTTCCATTTGGGAAAACCCCAAGCGCGGATCAGCTCTCTGCAAAAGGCGGCGAAGGAATGCGGGTTCCCGCTGGTGTTCGTTAACCAAGCCGGGGGCCAAGATGAGCTGATCTTTGACGGCGCCAGCATATTCTGCGACAGCCAGGGCCGCGTGACTGTTCTGCCTGTGTTTGCAGAAGCAACCCTGGTCATTGATACTGATGCCCCGGCTCCTGCCAGCACTGAACTGCCCGCGAGCGATGCGGCTTGGCTGTATGGTGCTCTCAAGCAGGGACTCCACGACTACCTGGCGGCGTGCGGCCAGGCTCGGGTTATTCTGGGCTTGTCAGGGGGCATTGATTCCGCTGTGGTCTGCGCGCTAGCTGCGGACGTGCTCGGTCCAGAAAACGTGCGAGGCGTGATTATGCCAGGACCATTTTCCTCTCCTGGCAGCGTTACTGACGCGGAGGCGCTAGCAGCTAACCTTGGCATAAAGACCCACGTAGTGCCCATCACTGACTTGTACGAAGCATACCTTGGTGCCCTCAAGGATATTCTCACCGACCGAGACCCAGATGTAACTGAGGAGAACATCCAAGCCAGGATCAGGGGCAGCATCCTGATGGCTTTTGCCAACCGCTTTGGCGGAATGGTCCTTGCGACCAGCAATAAGAGTGAATCGGCTGTGGGGTACGCCACTATGTACGGTGACATGGTGGGCGGCATGGCACCGCTCGCAGATGTATACAAGACCCAGGTCTATGCGCTCGCCGAGTACATTAACGGCAGGCGGGAGATTATTCCCCAATCTACAATTATGAAACCGCCTTCCGCCGAACTAAGGCCGGGTCAGAAAGATGAAGACAGTCTGCCGCCATATAAGATCTTGGATCCGATCATTGCTGCTTACGTAGAAGAAGGACGTTCAGCGGCAGACATCGTGTCCTTGGGTTATGCCCAGGAGACTGTGGACTGGGTGATCAAGAACGTAAACCGCATGGAGTTTAAGCGGCGCCAGGCCGCGCCGTGTATCAGAGTCACTAAAGCAGCTTTTGGTGCAGGCCGGAGGATGCCCATTGCTGCTAAATATTGAGGAGGATGCGTATGCCCAAAATCGCGTTCCTGGGAGCGGGAAGTACTGTCTTTGCGCGCAATGTTCTTGGTGACTGTCTGCTCAGTGAGGCTTTGCGTGAATCGGAATTCGCCCTGTTTGACATTGACCCGCAGCGCCTAAAAGACTCGGAGATGATGCTGAATAACCTGAACAGGAACACCGGCGGTTACGGGAAAATCGTGGCCTACACTGACCGAAAGGCTGCCCTGCGCGGTGCCGACTACGTGATCTGTGCAATTCAGGTGGGCGGCTATGAGCCTTGTACCGTAACTGACTTTGAGGTTCCCAAGAAGTACGGCCTGCGCCAGACCATTGGGGATACCTTAGGGATCGGCGGGATTTTCCGCGCTCTGCGCACGCTGCCCGTATTTCAGGAGTTTGCCCGTGACATCGAAGAGGTCTGTCCTGATGCGTGGTTCCTCAATTACGTCAACCCCATGGCGATCCTCACTGGCTACATGCAGCGGTTTACTGGAGTGAAGACAGTTGGTCTCTGCCACAGTGTGCAGATCTGCGTGCCGCGCCTTTTGGAAGGTCTGGGCATGTCGGCGGAAAACGTACAGTGGAAAATCGCTGGTATCAACCATATGGCTTGGCTTTTGGAAGTCACTCGCAGCGGTGAAGATCTCTATCCCGAGATTAAACGCAGAGCAGCGGCTCGCACCGACAAGCACGATGACATGGTGCGCTATGAGATCATGAAGCAGTTTGGCTACTACGTGACGGAATCCAGTGAACACAATGCCGAGTATCTGCCCTATTTCATCAAGAACCGCAATCCAGAGCTCATCGAGGCCTTCAACATCCCCCTCGATGAATATCCCCGGCGCTGTGTGGCGCAAATTAAGGGTTGGGAAGCGATGCGGGAAGAGTTGGTGGAAAACAAAGACCTGACTCATACCCGCACCCATGAGTACGGCTCATACATCATGGAGGCCATGGAAACGGATGTGCCGTATAAGATCGGGGGCAATGTGTTAAATACGGGTCTGATCACTAACCTACCCAGAGAAGCATGCGTAGAAGTACCGTGCTTAGTAGATGCGAGCGGCGTTACCCCTACCTATGTGGGTGACCTCCCAGAACAGCTCGCTGCTTTGAACCGCACAAACATTAACGTGCAGCTACTTACCATCGAAGCGTTTGTGACGGGGAAGAAAGAACATGTCTACCATGCCGCGTTCCTCGATCCCCACACGTCTGCTGAGCTGACCTTAGACGAAATCCGCGCCCTCTGTGACGATATGATTGCAGCTCACGGCGATTGGCTGCCGAAATTGCGCTAGGAGAAGCTATGGACTACCGCGGAGTGAGGATTCTGTATGAGGACAATCACCTGCTGGTGGTTGTGAAGCCGCCCAACATGCTGTCTCAAGGGGATTACACCGGGGATCTCGATCTTCTGAGTCTGATGAAGGAATACATTAAAGTGACCTACGACAAGCCTGGCAATGTGTACCTGGGTCTTGTTCACCGGCTCGACCGTCCGGTGGGCGGCGCTATGGTTTTTGCCAAGACATCGAAAGCTGCCGGCCGTCTGTTTGAGCAGATTCAAGCAGGGAGCATGCATCGGGAGTATTTAGCAGTCGTTCAGGGGACTCCCCGCCCAAGGAAGGCTCTGCTTCGGGACTACCTGCTGAAGGATCCCCGCTCTAACCTGGTAACGGTGGTGTCACCTGACACTCGCCAGGGCAGGCTGAGCGAGTTAACCTATGAAGTACTGGAATCTCGCTCCAATCTCAGCCTAGTGAGAGTTCATATTCATACGGGCCGTTCACACCAGATTCGGGTCCAGATGGCCCACGCAGGTTTTCCCATAGCAGGCGATGCTCGGTACGGCAGCCGCGCTGCACGGCATCCCATTGCCCTCTGGGCGTGGCGGCTCAACCTAATCCACCCCACTCGCAAGCAGCATGTGGAGTTTACAGCAAGCCCTCCTCAGAGGTATCCATGGAACCAGTTTAAAGAAGCCTGAACCAGCGATGGTTCAGGCTTCAATGTCGATGCGTTCAAAACGAATCTGAGATCCCTCGATAACCGCAATACCTAATGTGATAGGGAGGTTAAAGCGGCGCGGACCCGCGCTGCCGGGGTTCACATACCAGATCCCGTTTTCCTCGATGCAGCTCCAGCGGTGGGAATGGCCGTGCACCACCACCTGCGTATCCTGCGGCACTGTTGGAAAGCTCGCTAGATCATGCACCACATGGAACGTCCAGTTGTGAATCTGTACTCGCTCCGTGAGGTGGAGCTTGGCCCCCCAAGGCCAGCGGTCAGTGTTACCCCTTACTGCCACAGTGGTGGAAATGCGCTGGAGCTTGTCCAACACGCCTTCGCCCACATCACCTGCGTGCAGAATCATGCTGCAGCCTTTCAGGGCACTGGCCACCTCCGGCCGCAGCAGCCCATGTGTGTCGGAGATCAGGCCTACTGTGATACGCTCGATACCTACCCCTCCCGAAAACAGAACAGTACTCTATGCTGTTCTCGCTTCAAGGCCAGCTTCCTGCTGGGCGCGGCTGTGCAGGATGCGCAGGGCCACCAGCAGGACAACCACCGAAAGCAGGAGCGCTATCAGCCCAGCTGCGGTGGAGCCTACGCCGAGACCGCTGATCAGCCAACCCGCTGCCAAATAGCCCACAAAGCTTACTATTGCTGCGAAGACCGCATAGGGAAGCTGCGTTGTGACATGGTCAATGTGGTTGCAGAGTGCGCCGGTAGAAGAAAGAATGGTGGTGTCGGAAATTGGCGAGCAGTGGTCGCCAAATACCGCTCCGGCCAGCACTGCACCGATCATGAGCAGAATGTATTCGGCGCTGAACAGCAGGGCAAAGTCGACTGCAATGGGGATCATAATGGCAAATGTACCCCACGATGTGCCTGTGGAGAAAGCGATGATCGCGGCCAGGGCAAAGATGAGCGGCGGATACAGGAACGGGGGTAGGGTAGTTCCCAAGGTGTGGGCCAAATATTGTCCCGTCTGCAGTTCGCTCACTATGCCTCCGATGGTCCAGGCAAGAATCAGGATCTTAATGGCCGGAAGCATGCTCTTAAAACCGCTTACCGCCACTTTGGGCAGTTGGTCTGGGCTCACAACCTGCCGCGGCAGGAAGATTGCCAGCGTAAAGATGACAGCGGCAATCCCTCCGTAGAGGAGCGATAGAGCCGCGTCGGTTTCTTTGATGGCATCGATTACAGACATTCCGCCGTCAAAATAGCCACCCGTGTAGATCATCGCAATGATTGTAAACAAGACGAGCCCCGAAATCGGGACGACCAGATCCCAGATGGTGCCTTTCGGATTAACGGTCACCGCGTTTTCGGCGTCGGCGCCCTGTTCAAGGCGGCCTGGGTCACGGCCAGCCAGTGCCTGGGCTTCATGGCGAGCCATCGGCCCAAAGTCGAGGTTAAACAGGGAAACGGCACCCACCAGCACGAGTGCCAGCAGGGCATAGAGATTCATGGGGATCAACTGGATGAATGCGATAAAGGGGTCTAAGCCGATCCCTTCTGCCGCAAATTTCGCGCCCATTGTGGTCATAACAGTCACTACCCAACTGGACACAGGAGCGATGATGCAGATCGGAGCTGCCGTGGAGTCAATGATGTACGAGAGCTTCGCCCGGGATACCTTGAACTTGTCTGTTACAGGGCGCATCACGGTGCCCACGGTAAGGCAGTTAAAGTAGTCGTCGATGAAAATCAGGATCCCAAGGATGGCGGCGGCAAACTGGGCTCCCGCCCGGGACTTAATGCGCCGGGCTGCCCACTCGCCGTAGCGCGCCGAGCCGCCAGCGAGGGTCACGAGGCTGACAAGTACACCGAGCAGGACCAGGAATACCAGAATAGAGAGGTTCCAGCTGTCGGACACCATACCCCACATAGTCTGGACGGTGTACCAGATCGCCGTAAAGGGATTCCAGCTTGACAAAATCAGGGCACCTGCCAAGATACCTGCCAACAGCGATGGTACTACCTTCTTGGTTACCAAAGCTAAGACGATAGCGATAACCGGTGGAAGCACGCTAATTAAACCGAATTCCAAAAGAATTCACCCCTCGATAATAGTGTTACTGTTCTCGTTTGCAAACAAAAAACAGCCCATGCGCAAGGCGTAGGCTGTTTCAAAGCCGAATTCAGCCCCACCCTCCCTTCTGTGCGATAGCTCTCCACTGGCGGTTGGGAACCCGCCAG
>JAAYMI010000121.1 GCA_012521465.1 Bacillota bacterium
CCCGATCGCGTGGATGGACACCGGCAGTCCACTGCCATTTGCTTCCTGAACGAGGTCTCTCAGTTCTTCTGACGATAGTGTGGGTAAACCGCACCCCTCTTCACCTTCATAGGGACCCAGCATCCAGGCGGTGCGAGCGCCGAGTGCTCCATCAGCGAAGGCCTTCACCCCTCCAATCCGCAAGAACTGATCGCCAAACCCGGCACGTATGCCGAGGGACTTGGCATGTTTGAGGAACTGCCGGGGGATAGCCAGCCAAATACGCAAAGGCAGACCGTGAGCCGCCCGGTACTCATGGAACGACTGCAAGCCAGATTCATCGCCCATGTCGTGAACTGCGACAATCCCGTAACTGTGCATCAGGCGAATCGCGGCCTGGATCGCCTTGCGGCGCAGTTGGGTGCTGGGTGCAGGCATGTTTGCAGTCACAAGCGCGATAGCACTTTCCATGAGCAGCCCCGTGGGCTCTCCAGATTCATCCCGGTCAATCACGCCATGCTGAGGGTTGGACGTATCAGCGGTAATCCCACTCGCCTGCAGGGCAGCGCTGTTCACCCACATTAAGTGCCCGTCTTTAGCTGTGAGGGCAACCGGTACCCCTGGGGCAACCCGATCCAGCCATTCCTTGCGGGGCTTGCCCTCCGGCCAGTTGTTGAAGTTGAACCCCCGCCCAACGATCCAGTCATGGACGGAGGCTTGATGTGCCCTGGCCTCCACTTTGCCTAAAACTTCCGCCAGCGTACAGTCCTGCAGCTGAAGGTTCTGCAGTGTCAAACCGAGACCAACAAAATGTACGTGGGCATCTGTGAATCCAGGATACACAAAGTGCCCACCAAGGTCAATGTACTTGGGCCTGTGGGCAGCGGCAGCTAAGTCCTCTTTCGTTCCCAGAGCCACGATGCAGCCGCCGCGTACTAAGAAGGCCGGTGCCCACTGGCCCGGCTCCACCAACGAATAGGCGCGTGTATTATGGAAAATCAAATCCAACGACAATCCCCCGCTTCAGCACCCTAAGCAGTCACTCCATCGAGCAGTTCTGTATAGCGGGCCTTCGGCTGCACTCCCACAAGGGTCTCCACCGGTTCGCCCTCATTGAAGAGCATAATTGTGGGGATGCTCATAATGCTGTAGCGTCCCACAACCTCAGTAACCTGATCCACATTGACTTTCACGAACTTGACTTTAGCCGCGTATTCCTCCGCCAATTCTTCAAACACAGGCGCGATCATGCGGCACGGACCGCACCACACGGCCCAGAAGTCCACCAAGACTGGAATATCACTACGCAAGACTTCCTGTTCGAAATTGCTATCATCCACTTCGATGATGCGTGCCATTCTTATCCCTCCTTCGTGAAACACTTAAATTATAGCCGATCATGGAAAGGGTTGTCAAAAGCGATCCCGTAAGCGGCGCACCCGCTCGGAGATGAGAATAGCCGCCAGGCTTCCCCCAAGAAAAAGCTGTACCTGGCCAAGGGGACCTAGGTTGAGGAGCGCCCCTCCGGCGCTGAGCAGGGCGGCCGCGGCAAAACACCCCAGCCAGATTCCCACCCCGGTCCTTGCTCCAATGTACAAACAGGTGCTCATCACCAACCACACCTGCCACCATTCCACCTTTTGCCACCCCCTACCTGCTTGTAGGGTATGCGCATGTCAGCATCACTATGCGCAGATACTACCAGTAAGGGGGCTCTACTATGTGGAACTTCATTCGCCGGCGGTGGTATCTTGGCTTGGCCGCGTTATGCTTGTTGGTACTCATCCCCAGTGCCGTGCTGTACGGCCGCAGCGTGCGGATGGTGGACGAGTTTGCCGCAAACCGCACTCTTCAAGCTGCTCTAATCTATGACCGCAACGGCCAGCTCATCGACCGCCTCGGACAGCAGGGGGAAATGGTCAGCCTGGACGAAGTGCCGGAACATCTCAAACAAGCTGTTGTGGCAGTGGAGGATGCCCGCTTCTACCGCCACCGCGGAGTCGATTTGGTAGGGGTTTTGCGCGCTTTTTGGGCGAACCTCCGGTCTGGGGAACGAAGCCAAGGGGCCAGTACCATTACCATGCAGCTCGCCCGCAACATCTTCCTTTATCCAGACAAGACCTGGAGCCGCAAGATCCAGGAAGCCGCGTTGGCCTTGGCTTTAGAATCCCGCTATTCCAAGGATGAAATTCTGGAAATGTACCTCAACCAAATTTACTTCGGCGAAGGTGCCTATGGAGTAGCTGCCGCCTCCCAGATCTACTTCAATAAACCTGTCTCTGAACTGGATCTAGCCGAAAGCGCACTGATTGCCGGTCTCCCCCAAGCTCCGTCCGCGTATTCGCCCTATGCCCACTTAGAGCGGGCCCGGGAGCGGCGGAGCGTGGTCCTGCAGCGCATGGTTGCCGTAGGCGCCATCGATCAAACCGAGGCGGACCGCGCCAAGGATCAGCGCATCTCGCTGCGCCGCCGCACAGGTGGCCCGGCCCGCTATTTCGTGGATTGGCTTACCAACGTGCTTATCGCCGAACTAGGCGAAACGGCGGTCTTTCAGGGCGGTCTCAAGGTGCATACCACCCTAGATTTAGGGTATCAAAAGGCGGCAGAGGACGCTTTGGGAGGTCAGAACAATCAAGGGGCGCTGGTTGCCCTAGATCCGCACACAGGCGGAATCCTGGCTATGGTGGGAGGACGTGATTACCGCCAAAGCCAGTTTAACCGCGCTGCCCAAGCCCGCCGTCAACCCGGTTCGGCCATGAAACCAATTATCTACGCTGCTGCTCTCAAGGAAGGGATGCAGGTGAACACCTTGGTCGATGACACCAGGCGCAGCTACGATGGCTATCAACCTCGTAACTACGACGATCAGTACTGGGGTAGGCTCACTATGAAGCATGCCATCGCCATGTCCCTGAATAGCGCGGCGGTCTGGACATTGCATGAAATAGGAGTGGATACGGCCGTGGAGTTCACTCAAGCTGTGGGATTGAACCTCCATGAGGATGACCGCAACCTGGCCTTAGCCTTAGGGGGGCTTACCCACGGTGTCTCGCCCCTCGCTTTAGCCGGCGCGTACAGTGTATTCCCCAGTGGCGGCGTGTTTTTCGAACCCCATGCCATTGTCCAGGTAATTGATGGGGAAGGAAAGGAAGTATTGCGGCAGCAGGATGCCGGACAGCGGGTGCTCACCGAAGAGCAAGCCTACCTGATGACCGATATGCTCCGGGCAGTCATGGAATACGGAACGGGCCGATCCATAGAAGCAGTAGTACCAGCTGCAGGCAAGACCGGTACTACTAATGAAAACGTTGATCTGTGGTTCGTGGGCTATACTCCAGAGATCGTATGTGCAGTCTATGTAGGGAATGACGATCGCACGCCCGTGGAAGGCACTGCCGCCTCAACTGCGGGATCGATTTGGTGGGATTTCCTCTCCCAAGTCGTGGACGCAGAAAACGGGAAAGACTTCCCTGTACCTGCCAACGTGGACACTGGGATCATGATCGAGATCTTTACAGGGCTCTTGGCCACAGAACGCTGCCGGAACGTGGAGTACGATGCTTTTGTGAAGGGAACGGCACCAACAGAATATGCCCCCTGTGCTTTCCCGCCTGCTCCACAACTGGAAGCAGAGCCAGAACCGGAGGCAGAACCCGCACAGCCTGAGGAACCGGAGCAGCCTGAAGAGCCGGAAGAACCTGAGCCTGAACAACC
>JAAYMI010000122.1 GCA_012521465.1 Bacillota bacterium
CAATCTCACACCCTACGATGGAGGAGAGTCATGCCTGATCGTGGCCGAGAAGAAAAATGGGGGACAGCAAGATGGACATCAGCTTGCTTAAAGTGAAAAACCGCTGGGAAGAGTTGGTGGACACGGCTATCGAGCGCATGCTGGAGGAAGGAGCCTTCAGCTGCAGCTGTGGGAAGTGCCGTGCTGATGTGGGTGCGATTGCGCTTAACAGCCTACCGCCCGATTATGTGCCGGTAGGTGTAGGTGCCGCGGAGGCGGCTTCCACCGGTGAGGATGAGCTGCAGCATAGGCTCAGCCAGGCAGAAGCTGCGGTGCGTAGAGCGCTGGATCTAGTCAAACAAGCACCGCTGCACAGCGGTGCCTCCGAGCCTGTATTGGTCAATCCGAACGAAGACTTAGTTAGAACAGTTCTGGCGGATGTGCTGGCCCATCAAAAAGAGGAGCAGTGGAGCGCCCTCCAGCTGGCCTGGGCCCTAGCCTACAGCTTGCGTGAACTGCCCCCGAAGTACACTACTACCCCAAAAGGGGAGGCCTATGCCCGGGCCGACGAGATCCAGCCGAGCGCTGTCGCCCAAGTCCTAGTCTCGGTACACAGTTCATTACAGCGAGTGAAAGCGGAGGTATCAGGTGCCTAGTTTTTCCTGGATTGCTTGGACCACTTCTTGCGACGTTATTTTCGCAATCGCGTTCCAGAATTTCGTGTGCGGTTCCGGGCCGAGAACGTCGCTGAACAGCTTGTCGCCATACCTATCCCAGATGGTAATCTTGACATGACCGCCTTTATGGCGGATGCGAACAAACCAGTCTGCCGCCTGAAACATGGTACCCATCGCACCAATCTCCTTTCCTCTTTCGATACATAGTTCCCGCCGCGCCGATCAAATCCTGCGGCGAGAATATTAAAGAAAAATCAATTCATTGGGGGACAGATTATGAAATCTGATCTTATCCAGCGCCAAGAGTTCGAAGAACTCCTGGAACGCAAGGTCCAGCGGTTGTTTGGCAGAACTCTCACAGGCGCTTCCCGCTCCCAAATATATAAAGCCATCGCTGAAGTGGTGGCAGACCTCGTCAAGGAAAAATGGGCATATTCCCGCGAACTTGCTCATTATAAGGGTGGCAAAGAGCTGTATTATCTATCCATGGAGTTCCTGATCGGCCGGAGCCTCAAAACCAATGTGCTCAATCTTCAAATCGAGGAACTGGTGAGATCAGTCTGCGCCTCGCTTGGCCTTGACTTCGATGAAATTCGGGAGCTAGAACCGGATGCCGGCTTGGGTAACGGCGGACTGGGACGTCTGGCGGCCTGTCTGTTGGACAGCCTCACCGCGCTTGGTTTTCACGCTCACGGCTGCGGTATTCGCTATGAATACGGCTTGTTTCGCCAGGGGATCGTGGATGGATATCAAGTGGAAGTTCCGGATCCTTGGCTTGAGGGTGGTAACAGCTGGGAAGTCTGCGTCCCCGAAGAGTCGGAAACGGTGCGCTTTGGCGGCTGGGTAGAGTCCCGCTTGGAAAACGGGCGCCTGGTGTACGAACATAAGGGTTATCAGTCGGTCAAGGCTGTACCTTACGACATACCCATCACTGGCTATGGCAGTCAAACAGTTAATTCGCTGCGGCTGTGGGCAGCTCGTTCCACAAAACCGCTGGATATGAATCTGTTCGGACAGGGCCAGTACCTTGCCGCCATGGAAGAGAAAGAGCTCGCGGAGGTAATTTCCAAGGTACTCTATCCTGAGGACAACCATCCCGAAGGCAAGACTCTCCGCCTGAAGCAGCAGTATTTCTTCGTTTCTGCCACTATGCAGAGTATTGTCCGAGCCTACAAGCGGGACTACGGCCCGGATTGGGCCAACTTCCCCAAGCGCATCGTCATCCACATTAACGACACCCATCCAGCGCTGGCCATTCCTGAGTTGATGCGCATCCTGCTTGACGAGGAGGGACTGAGCTGGGAAGAAGCATGGCGTGTGGTGCGTGCAAGCTTCGCTTACACCAACCACACTGTCATGGAAGAGGCACTGGAGCGCTGGCCGGAAGGACTGTTTAGAGAGCTCTTACCCAGGTTGTGGGATATTGTCTATGAGATTAACGAACGCTTCTGCGCGGATTTGTGGCAGCGCTATCCCGGCGATTGGGATCGAATCGCCCGTATGGCGGTGATCGCGCATCACGAGGTTCGCATGGCGAACTTGTGCATCGTCGGCTCTTACTCGGTAAACGGGGTGGCCGATCTGCACACCACCATCCTAAAGGAGCAAGTATTCAGCGACTTTTTCCAGTTCTTTCCCGAGAAGTTCCGCAATGTGACCAATGGAGTGACGCTGCGCCGCTTCTTGCTCGAAGCCAACCCCAAGCTCGCGGACTTAATCAGCAGCGAGATTGGTCCAGAGTGGATTAGTGACTTTCGGGCACTGCAAGAGCTGGCTGCCGGCGCAGCCAAGCCCGACGTACAGCAGGCCCTCGCGGAGATCCGCCGCCAAAACAAACTGGCTGTGGCTGATTACATTGCGAAGTACAACCGCGTTCCGGTCGACCCTGACTCCATTTTTGATGTGCACGTCAAGCGGATCCATGAATACAAACGCCAACTGCTGAACATCCTTCATGTACTGCACCTCTACAACTGCCTGCGGGACGACAGCAATTTCCGAATGCATCCCCGGACGTTTATCTTTGGCGGAAAGGCAGCACCGGGCTACCGCATGGCCAAGCTGATCATCAAACTGATCCATACTGTTGGGGAACTGGTGAATCAGGATCCTAA
>JAAYMI010000123.1 GCA_012521465.1 Bacillota bacterium
AGATAGGCAGGCGTGGTTCCCACAGCATTAGAACGCAAGTTTCCTCCGCCATACATCAGCAACCCACTGCCCTGCACTATGGGGACGACAAGCCTGATGCTGGGTGACCGCTCCTGCATATGCTCTGCGAGGGTTACCGTAAAAACGTCGCGCGGATCAGCGCTCACACTGCCTCCCCGGCCCAGGGTCGGCGCGGGACTGATCATGATGAGGTTTGATCCGAGCGCCGAAACCATATCTAGGACCGAGCTCTGGGCACCAAGCCCGATGGAAACGATGCCCACCACCGCCGCGACTCCAATGATGATTCCGAGCATAGAGAGGAAAGAGCGGAGTTTGTTGCTCATGAGGCTCCAGGCGGCTGAGCGGATTGTCTCGCTGAAATTCATGCCCTCACCCCGCTTTCTGCAGTGTCACTGACGATGCGCCCATCGAGGAGCTGGATCACCCGTTTGGCCCGTGCGGCGACGGCCGGGTCGTGCGTAATGAGCAGGATAGTATACCCTTCCGAATTCAGCTCGGCAAACAGATCGAGGATCTGGCCACCAGTCTTCGTGTCAAGCGCACCTGTGGGTTCGTCGGCCAAGATAAAGGAGGGTTCTGTCACAAGCGCGCGGGCAATAGCTACCCGCTGACGCTGGCCGCCGGACAGCTCGTTGGGGCGGTGCAGCATCCGATCCGCCAGGCCAACCCTCTTCAGCACCGCCATGGCCCGTTCTCGCCTTTCCCGCCTGCGTACACCGGCGTAAATCAGAGGCAGCTCCACGTTTTCTAAGGCGGTCGCCTTGGCCAGCAGATTGAAGGTTTGGAACACGAAGCCGATCTTGCGGTTGCGGATTTCCGCGAGCTCATCGCCGCTCGCCTTCTGCACGTCCCGCTGCTCGATAAAGAGCCGCCCTGCGGTGGGTCGATCGAGGCAGCCCACAATGTGCAGCAGAGTGGACTTCCCGGACCCAGAAGGTCCCATAATTGCAATAAACTCCTGCTTCTGCACGGCAAAGGAAACGCCCCGGAGAGCATGTACCTGTTCCTCGCCCATCTGGTACACCCGGGTCAGCTCTCTTGCTTCAATAATAGCAGTCATCGGCCAAACCCACCGATCCTGATGCCGCTCATCCCAAATGCAGGCGAGGAACTGCGCGAGCTGTTGTACATGGCATAGTTGAAGCCCACGATTTCATCCGTAGGATTGAGTCCCGAAACAATCTCCACCATCAGCCCATCAGTGATCCCGGTCACCACTTCAACTGGAACCCTCTGCCCATCCCGCAGCACCGTCACAAAGGAACGACCGCCCTGCTTTACCACCGCTTCCACAGGTACCATCAGAACGTTTTCGGCCCTTTCCACCTCAATCACGACTGAGGCAGAATAGCCGACGCGCAGGTCCGCAGGCCGATCCTCGATGCGGATGGTTACGGGCACCGTGGTTACTCCGCCCGAGGTCTGAGCGATCATTCCGATTTGGGAAACCGTCCCTCTTAAGGGAGCACCTCCCAAAGCATCCACCTGCACAATCGCTCCCTGACCAAGCCTGATCTGGCGCATATCAAGTTCATCGACTGAGATGTGGGCATAAAACACACTGTTGTCCAGGAGGGAGATGACCGGCGAGTTGGCCGAGGCGTGCTCGCCTGGCTCGATGTTTACCGCGGTTACAACACCAGCAAAAGGCGCTTTAATCGTGGTGTTCTCCAGATTCATCTTCGCAACCTGGAGGTCAAGTTCAGCCTCGCGCTGCTGGTTGGGAGTGCCGCTGATCAGGGCAAGATCATAGGCATTCTGAGCACGCACCAGCGCCAATTCTTGCTGCGAACTATCCAATTCGGCAAGGACCGTGCCTGCTTCCACATACTGGCCCGCTTCCACTAGGACACGCTTCACCTTCCCGCCGGAAGCAAAGGCCAGATCAGCCTGCCTAGCCCCGGAGATCGTTCCCGCCGCTTCTATCTGCTTCGTGATAGTACCCCGCGGGACTACCATAGTCAGCTGGGCCGTATCGGCAGCGGTGCGCTGTATAACCCTAGTAGCGGCGCGCTGGCGCCTATAGTATCCACCCACTCCGATGAGGGCCACGATTATTGCTGCTGCTATCCAGCGCTTTTTATTCTTCATCGCCCTGGGCCTCCTGTTCCGCTCAAATCTCCCACTAAACCCAAACTCAGGCGGAGCTTCGCCCACGCGCAGTTGTAGGCGCTTTCATAGTGGTCCAGCTGAGCTTGCCTAAGCCGCAGCTCGGCGCTGTGAAGGGCACTGTCATCAATAATGCCTGCACCGTGCTGTAGGCGGGCCGCTTCCCATTCCAGTTCCGCCTGGCGCAGGCTCAGCCAGGCAATCTGCTTGTCGCGCTCCAGCCGCTTGACCTCCGCCTCTGTCTCCAGGATGAGATTCACGACGTTTTCCACCGCGTTCTCATAAGCCTCTTCGGCATTTTCTAGGCTGTCGGCGAGGCTTGCCAAGGTGTCAGCCCGCTGATTGCGGTCCAGCAAGGGATAGCCGATGGTGACCGCAGCGAGGAAAGTGGTGCCGCCCTGCTGCCCTCCGGATGGGGTTTTCTCTTCCAGCGCCAGCCTAAAGCTGGCCTGAGCCCTGCCGGCAGCCTGGCCTGCTTCCAATTCTCGCCCAGCTCTGGTCAACTCCACTTCGTACTGCAGCACCAAGGGATGCCCATGCACGTTGGCCAGCAGCTCATCTATGTTGATCTCCGGCAGATCCCCTGGGAGATCGTCGAGAACAAGCGGCACAAGCTCATAGTCTCCCGCAAGCTCAACCGCCCGCAGCAGGTCCTCCTTGGCCGCAGCCGCGCTGGCCTGAGTTGTTTCCAAGTCTCGCTCAGCCCTCAGGACGTTTAGCTCTCCGCTGATCAGATCAACTTCGCTCGCTTCCCCTATAGCCCGTTTCTGCTCCACAACAGAGAGATTCTGCTGGGCCGCTGCCAGCCGCTCAAGAGCCAACTGGGCTCGCGCCTCGGCAATCTGCGCGGCACGGTACAGCCGTTCGATCTTCATCCGAGCATTGGCCAGAACATATTCCTCCTGCTTAAGCAGGGCGGCTTGTTTGCTGTGGACCGTCTGCAGGGCGATCTGGTCCGCGCCATACTTTGGTGAGGGCCACAGGGTTTGGGTCAGCTCCAAAGACCAGCTGGTATTCGTGGACCGATTCGAGCTGTTCCAGGTGGGTGTGATACGACCCTGCAGTGTTGTACCCCACAGGTTGGACTTGGACAGGGATAGGCCAGCACCGGACGAAATTCTCGCTGTCGCGCTGTCCAAATCGTACGTGTATGACAGCAGCGTGCCGCTGAGATCCAAACCGAGACTGTGCTTATCTAAGATGCTCTGCACCGCATCAGCGGTGCTGGCAAAGTTTGCCTGCCAGGCCTGGTAGTCGCTGTGGTATACTGCTCGATCCAGCGCCTCGGCCAAGGTCAAAGTGCTGGCTGCCGC
>JAAYMI010000124.1 GCA_012521465.1 Bacillota bacterium
AGCGGAGTGCAAGCCGCTAAATCCTATGATCAACGCGGGTGCTATTGCAGTCTGCGGCCTGTTGGAAGGCAAGACTGTGGAGGAACGATTTGCCCGGGTCACCGGCCTCTTGGCAGAAATCCTCGATCGAGAAGTCTTCATAGATGAGCGGGTGTATGAATCGGAGAAAGCCACAGGCCACCGCAACCGGTCCCTGGCATATTTTCTCAAAGATACAGGAGTGTTGGAGGGTGATGTAGAAGAGGTAGTTGACTTATATTTTCGCCAATGTTCGATCCTTGTCACTTGTGAGGAATTAGCTCGAATTGGGTGGTTCTTAGCTACAAAGGGTGTGACCCTAGCAGGCAAACGCCTGTTACCCCCGAGTATTGTCCGCTTAGTTACGACCTTTATGGTAACATGCGGAATGTACAACGCTTCCGGCGAGTTCGCTATAAAGGCAGGCATTCCCGCGAAAAGTGGGGTGGCCGGCGGTATCCTGGCTGCTGTTCCCGGCCGTTTTGGCGTCGGCACGTTTGGCCCGGCGCTGGACCGCAAGGGCAACAGTGTAGTGGGCTTTCGGATGCTTTGCGATCTGTCCCGCCGGCTGGCGCTGAGCATTTTCTAAAGGGAGAGGACAGCATGAATGGGGAGAGCAGGGCTGTGGGTGTAAGGCGGTTTTTGGTCGGGCAAGCCGGACCCTTTCCTCGCGTCGTTTTTTGGGAAGAAGCCTTTGCCCAGATGGACCAGTTTGCCCAGGAACACCCCGGAGGAGAAAATGGCGGATTTTTGGTCGGTACAAAGCGCAACCTCAAAAGCCTGGAAGAATATGAGATCCTAGTGGAGCATTTTGTTCCCCTGGCTCCATCGCGCGGCGGTACATCCCGCTTTGCCCTGAGCCGAGACCATTACATGGCGCTGCAGAAGCAGCTGTCCAGTAGCGGCAGCAATCTCCGCATCGTGGGTTGGATGCACAGCCATCCGGGTTTTGGCGTTTTCCTGTCAGCCTTCGATAAAGAGCAGCATGAGCGGCTGTTTCCCCGTCCCTGGCAGATTGCCTACGTAATTGATGCGCAGCACGGCGATCGGGCGCTTTATCACTGTGTGGATCGAGTGTGGCGGGAGCTTCCAGGTTATTACATTCTGCGCAGTGAGGACGAAGCCGGTGTTGTGGAGGGCTCGCGGCCCCGGTGGGCCCGGGCAGCGGCATCGGTAGTGCTCTTCTTAATGCTGACAGGTGCTGGTGTGTACGGATACCATTGGTACAACAGCCGCTTTATAGAGCCGCTTTCCGAAGTATCGCTGGAGAATATGGAGCCACCGGCCGCCACCACGCGACAGGAATCGGTGGTCACAGTCACCCCCGCTCCTGTCAGGGTTGAGCCGCCTCCTCCCCAAGCGGTGCAGTCTCCTCCAGAAGTAGAGCAGCCTGAGCCTGCAGGAGTTCGCGAGTATCTCGTAGCGAGAGGAGACAGCCTCTGGAATATCGCGGAGAAGGTGTACGGCGACGCTACCCTGTATAGAATCATCGCCGAGGCAAACAATATTTCCAACCCAGAGTATATTACCGCAGGGACGACCCTAATGATTCCCGAAAGGCCTAATCCTTAGGTGGAACCATCCCACAGGTGAGGGGCGAGAAAATGTATAGGCTCATGTTTGCGCTGCTGTTAGGGTTTATACTGTTGGGGGCGAATGAAAGGGTGCTGTATGAGAATCCCCGTGATTCCAGCGGTTGGGTATTTGAGGGGTCACGACGTGTGCAGTATGCCGTTGCCAGGTCAGAGGAGGAGTGGGGGAGCAGTTTGGCCAAGCTAGAACCCCCGCCCCGGAATGTGCCGGATGTCGATTGGGCAAGTGAGTTTCCCATCCTAGTCTATTTGGGGGAGTTTCCCACCGGGGGCTATGCGGTGCAGATTGACGAGGTAACCGCCAAAGGGAGAACAATAGTGGTGCAGGTTAGCCGCCAAAGTCCGCCCCCTGGTGCGGTGCTGACCATGGCCTTCACATACCCCATGCACATGATCACCTTGTCCCGAGATCACCTGGTGGGTATGGAAAAGGTGCGATTTGTCAGCCGCGAGGGGGAACTATTGGGCGAAGTTGATATTTTCTGATAAAAGTATCCAGCATTGGCAGGATCCGCACGGATTGCGTCGAAAGTATAGACACGCCCAAGGAGAGTGAGGGAGGCAAGGATTGATTGTTTGCCGGTGGTCTTCAGCGCCTTGGGCTGCACGATGGCTTAGAGAGCAGTACGGGAAATGAACTCATTCGTCTGGCTGTGAAGGACTTCTTTCGTGAGAGACCTGCTCTGAGAGCTCGTGTTGCCTTCCACGGTTATTGGGAAGGCAGCTTTTCGCTGGAGGAAGCAGCCGACGTGGCCGGTTTGTCAGTGGAGCAGTTTACCACCTTTGTCTGGAACGGCTATCAGGCCAAGGATTGTGAAGAAGTGCGCTGGCTGATGCAAGTGTTTACGGACCCGTGGAAGCAGAAGGCGGTGCTGTGTCTAAGTGAAGGACAGCGCGCGACTCTGATCCGGCTGCTGGAGCGGGATTTCCTGATTCCGCGGGAGATGTCTTTTGAAAACTCCTTGGAGGATGATCTGCATCTGCTGCGAAATGTAGGTTTGGTTAGGGTCTTAGAGCACAATGGGCTCTTGCGCTACCAAGTAGATGCACACTAACACGGCAGGGGAACGTCCGCGGGGACGTTTCCCTTGATTTAGGAGAGATGTAGATGAGAAAAGTACTGGAACGGCACGAGGTGCCGGCTGAAGTGAAATGGAAGTTAGAAGACATATATGCTTCAGATGAGCTGTTCGAACGGGATCTGGCTGCAGCTCGCGCGGGCCTTGCCGGGGTGCAGGAACTGCGGGGCAGCATTACGTCCAGCCAGAACCTGCTGAAGGTACTAAAACGGCGCGATGAGCTGGGGATGCTTGTGGACCGCCTCACTGCCTATGCGTTTATGCGCCGCGATGAGGATAACGGCAACAGCAAATACCAGGCCTATGCCGATCAGGCCTTAAGCGTCGACGTCATGGCCCGCAGCGCCTTTGCCTTTCTGGAACCAGAGATCTTAAGTTTGGAAAGCACCACAGTGTGGGAATGGGTGGAGGCAGAGCCGGAGCTTGCTGTTTACAAGCACTATCTCCACAATGTCCTCCGCATGCAGGCTCACACGCTGCCGGCAGAACAGGAGCAGCTCTTGGCTGAGGCTGGCGAAATTGCGGCTGCACCCGGGAACATTTTTGGGATGTTCAACGATGCCGATTTGAAGTTCCCTGAAATAACCGATGAACAGGGTGAGAAGGTGGAGCTCACCCACGGCCGGTATATCCAATTCCTCGAATCGCGCGACCGCCGGGTGCGGGAAGAAGCTTTCACAGCCCTGTACACCACCTATGAAAAGTGGAAAAACACACTCGGGGCGATGTACACCTCAGAGTTGAAGAAAGCACGGTTTTTTGCCAAGGCCAGACGGTATGATTCTGCTCTGGAAGCAGCCTTGGACCAAGATAATGTGCCAACTGAGGTTTACCGCAACCTCATCCAAACGATCCACGACCACTTGGGTCTGCTCCACAAGTACGTGGATCTGCGCAAGCGCCTCCTGGGTGTAGATGAGCTTCATATGTACGATATTTACGTACCCCTGGTTGGGGAAGAACAGCAGCCTATCGCCAGGGAGCAGGCGGTAGCCATGGTGCAGGAAGGGCTGAAGGCCTTGGGTGCCACCTACCTGAAGGATCTCGAACAGGCCTTTACTGACGGTTGGATTGATTGGCTGGAAAACCGCGGTAAGACCAGCGGTGCCTATTCGTGGGGAACCTACGGCGTTCACCCGTATGTTCTGATGAACTATCAAGAAAACCTTGACAACATGTTTACCCTTGCCCACGAGCTGGGCCATGCCATGCATACGTATTACACCGATACGACCCAGCCCTATGTAAACTCTCCCATCACGATTTTTGTGGCGGAAGTGGCTTCTACGGTCAACGAGACTCTGGTCATGCGCCACCTGCTGGAACAAACAGACGATGCGAAACGGCGCATGTATCTGCTCAATCATTTCCTGGAGCAGTTCCGGGGCACTGTGTTCCGCCAGACCATGTTTGCCGAGTTTGAGCTGATCGTGCACGACAAAGCAAACAAAGGCGAAGCGCTCACCTCTGAGCAGCTGTCTGAGATCTATTATGGTCTGAACAAGAAGTACTACGGTGATGGGATCGTGGTGGATCCGCTGATTGCTCTGGAATGGGCGCGCATACCTCACTTCTACCGCCCGTTCTATGTGTACAAATACGCTACGGGCTTCTCCGCCGCCGTTGCCCTCGCCGAGCAGATTCTTTCTGAGGGAGAGCCTGCCCAGAGGCGGTATTTGAACTTCCTCAGCCGCGGCAGCTCAGACTATCCCCTCGAGCTCCTCAAGCGGGCAGGGGTAGACATGACCACCCCAGAGCCGATTGCCGCCGCGATGCAGGTGTTCGGAGAACTCCTGGCGGAGCTGGAGCAGCTCTCAAAATAGCAGCTTGAATCCTAAGCGCTGCTGCGCCGCATGGAGATGGTAGGTGTAGCTCACCTCCGCCGCGGTCCCCTGGCTTGATTGGTAATACGCTTGGTAGGTCAGGCTCGAGGCCGGATTGGCCTCAGCCAGGCCTCCATATGTGAGGTGGACCCCCAGGGCCCACCTTTTGTTGGCCGCGAACATCACACCTGTCTTGAGCCGCGGGCCTTCTGGAGCGAAGGACAAGGTGGCGTAGGTGAGGAGTGGATCCCAGGTTCCTTCGAGCCCGAGGTCTACTCCTAGATGGGGTCCGCCTAGGTCTAGGTCGATCCTTGCCAGGCCGCGAGGCCCCCAGATGGTAGGGGCAGCAGTCTGGAGGCTGAGCTGGGGCCAGCGGCAGCTGCCCCGCAGTGCTCGTGACTCGTGCGGGGGGCTCATCGTGGTGCTGGACAGTTCCAGCGGCAGGCTGACCTGTAAGTAGCTGCGTTCTGCCCAGCGCCAGGTGCGGCCGAGGGAGAGGGCTCCAACGCGCTGCACCAAGGTCACTGGCTCGGGATCTGCCGGGCTGTGTCCATGGTAAACTGCGCTTGTCAGGCTGGTCTCCACTAGCCACTGTGCGCGGGCAGGCAGAGCTGATCCTAAGAGCAGCACGGCCAACACGGCCGCCAAGGTAAATCTTTTCATCTTGTCATCCTTTCTTGTTTAAGGCCGCATATAGGAGGCTTCTGTTAAGATTTGTGTGCGCCCGTAGGCCTCCTCACCAGCAGCCAGTGCCGTTGGCAGCTGGTGGAGCTGGGGAAAGTACAGGACCACACCTGACCATGTCTCTTCAAAGTCGCTGGCGGGCGTGAAGTGGACGCCGTGAGCTGGATCGGCTGTGAGGATTCCCGGTGGGCCGGCATCAACGACCAGCACAAAGTGGCCGCGGCCCTCCCCAAGGTGCGCCAGCAGCGGGCTTCCGGGGTTATCATGCAGAAAGCTAGTCAGTGCTTCCCAGCTGAGGCGGTACCCAACAGCCTCAACGCCGCAGCCGGCGAAGTAGTCCTGCAGGTGGCGAAAAGTGATGGGCTGTCCTGGCTGAATTAGGTCGGCCCAAAGCTCGGGGTCGGGCGAAAGCTCTGCCCAATCAAGCAGCGTTGCAGCACAGGCCTGGGCACAGTCCCACTCAGTCAGCTGCGCGGTTGTTCCAGCGTAGGCCATATCTAGGTGCGTGGTGCTTTGGCTGAGCAGGGCTAGGGCAAGGAAAAACCACACATTATCACCATCCTTTGGGTGAATTATATAAAGAATTCAGCTAATTGTCAAGGGTTTTCCAGGGGTTTCCTCAGTTAATTCCTTGTGCTATTATATATAGGATAGGAAGGAATTTTTACTTATACTGCGAATAAGTACGTTGAGAACGTTCTAGAAAGGTTGTCGCCCATGGAATACAAATATGACCTGGATCGGCTCACTGCCTTGACGACGGAGCAGCGCAATGCTGCCTCGCGCAACATCGACAGATTATCCACCGAAGGAATTGTCCGCCTGATTGCTGCCGAAGACAGTAAGGTGGTTGAGGCAGTGGCTCAACAGGTTCCCCAGATTGTCCAGGCGGCTGAAATGATCACAGCTGCCCTGAAAGACGGGGGGCGCTTGATTTACGTGGGGTCTGGAACCAGCGGTCGCCTCGGCATTCTTGATGCAGCGGAATTGCTTCCCACTTATGGGGTGGGCGATGACATGGTGAAGGCTGTGATAGCCGGTGGGCGCGACGCGGTATTTGCACCGGTGGAGAGGGCAGAAGACGACTATGAGGCAGGTCAAAGGGACGTGGAGGAGCTAGGCCTCAACCACCGCGATGTGGTGGTGGGGATATCTGCCAGCGGCAGAACGCCCTATGTTCTGGGTGCGCTCCATACCGCCACCAAGGTTGGGGCTGCGACTATCGCACTGACGTGCAACTCGCCCAGCGCCATGGAAGAGGCTGCTCAGGTCACCATTGCCGTGATCGTAGGGCCTGAGATTGTGACTGGATCCACCCGTATGAAGGCTGGCACGGCACAGAAGATGGTCTTAAACATGCTCAGCACCACAGTCATGATCCGGCTGGGCAAGGTGTACCAGAATTTCATGGTGGACATGATTCCCACCAATCTGAAATTGAAGAATCGGGCACAGCACATCGTGGCTGAAACAACAGGTGTTTCCCAGGAAGAAGCTCGCCACTACCTTGAAGCAGCTGCTTGGAACATTAAGGCCGCGATTATCATGGCGAAAGCGCACTGCAGCTTACAGCAAGCTCTTGAGCTCTTGGAGCAGAGCGAAGGGGTTGTGGGCCGCGCCTTAGAAATAGCCGGTGCCTAACTTATCTGAAGGAGTCGAGGGGAAGAACATGGGCCAAGCAAACACGTTGCTGCATATTCGAGGAGTGTTTCCCACGCTGCGCCCGGCAGAACAGCGGGTTGCCCGGGAGATTCTAGAGAATCCGCAGCGGGCGGTGCACATGTCCATCACAGAACTGGGGCGCCGGGCCGAAGTTAGTGATGCCACGGTGGTGAAGTTCTGTAAGCGCCTTGGGTACAAGGGTTTTCAGGAGTTCAAGATCCTGCTTGCCCAGGACGTAGCCACAAAGCCCGAGCCCGTTTACGGTGAGATTGAGCCCGGCGATGACCTAGGCACTGTGAAGCACAAGATCTTCCAGAGCAATATCCAAGCGCTGCAGGACACGGCGCAAACCCTTTCTGAAGGGGCTCTACAGGCTGCCGTGGAGGTTCTGCTGAAGGCACGGGAAATCCACTTCTATGGAATCGGTGCCAGCGGCCTGGTAGCCCAAGATGCGGAGCATAAGTTCGCCCGTATCGGCCTATCGGCTAGGTCTTTTGTGGATGCCCACATGCAGGTTACTCGGGCAGTTCTCTTGGGACCGGGGGATGTGGCTGTGGGAATTTCTTATTCTGGTGACACCTTCGAAATTGCCCACGCCATAGAGACCGCGAAGGCGGCAGGAGCTGCCACTATCTGCATCACTAACTTCTCGAAGTCTCGCCTTGCTCAGCTGTGCGATATTGTCCTGCTGACCGCTTCCCGGGAACATGTCTTCCGTTCTGGCGCGATTTCTTCACGCATTGCCCAGCTCAGCGCAGTTGATGCCTTGTTTATCAGTGTTGTTCTCCAAGATTACGATCGATTCCAAGCATGCATTGCCAAGACACGGCAGGCAGTAGAAAGCCGCCGCGAGGTCTAAAGGGAGTTGCGAGCTATGTTTATCGTAGGGGCCGACTGTGGTGGAACATCCACCAAGGTCATGGTCGCGGATTCTTCCGGTCAGATGGTGGGGAGGGGCAAAAGCGGTCCGGCAAACTATGCCGTAGACGGCTACGACCGCGTAATGCAGAGAGTGCGGGAAGCCACTGAAAAAGCCCTTGACCAGATCGGAGCGTCGTGGGATGAGATGCTGGCCAATGGGGCAGTCCTGGCAGCAGGTGTATCTGGCACAAGCATACCAGGCTCTGGGGCCAGGTTGATGGAAGGCTGGCGGGAGCTTGGTTTTCGCGATGTAGTAGTGCATACCGATGCGGTTGTAGCGCTCGCTGGCGCCCTGTCTGGTGAAGATGGCGCCATTGTCATTTCGGGCACTGGTTCCATCGGTTTGGGAAAGTGGGCTGGACGGTATGTGCAGATGGGCGGTTGGGGCTATCTCCTCGGCGACGAGGGCAGTTCTTTTTGGATTGCCCGCGAGGTCCTGCGGGGGCTTCTCAGGGGACGGGATGGCATGGTCGAGCGCGATTTAGAGCTCGAAGAGACCGTCTTGGAGCATTTCCAAGTGGCTGCGGTGGAGGACGTCATGCGCATCTTCTACGAGGTACCAATTAACCGCGGCTATTTGGGCAGCCTAACTCCGGTGATTGTGCGTTTGGCCCAGGCTGGAAATGCGACCTGCAAGGCTATCATTGGGGAAGCTGGGCGAGAGCTGGGGCTGTTGGCCGGAGCGGTGGTGGCGAAGCTGGAAACCCAGAGCGTGCCTTGTCGGGTCGGTGCCTGCGGCGGAGTGTTTTCAGCAGGTCAGATTATCCTCGAACCCATGCAGGCGGCCTTAGTGGAAAAAGCGCCCCACGCCAGGTTATCCCTGCCTGATTTCGATCCTGCTGTGGGTGCCCTGTTGGTCGGTTTCGAACGTCTCGGTATTGCCGCAGCGGAAATACTTCCCTCCCTGGAGGGATCGGTAAAGGAGAAGCTCACCGATGCATGATCTGTCTTTAGAGGCTAAAGTTGGGCAGATGATGATGTTCGGGTTTCCTGGAACGGAAATACCCAACCACATCCGCCAGTTTATCGAGGAGTACAACCTCGGGGGAATTATCATCTTTTCTCGGAATGTGCAGAGCCCTGTGCAGATTACAGAGCTCAACTCCAAGCTGCAGGAACTTGCTTTTGGCAGTCCGTTTGGAGTTGGGTTGTTTATTGCCGTGGACCAAGAAGGGGGCCCCGTTGCTCGCATCACTGACGGCGTCAGCGTAGCGCCCGCGCAGATGGCTATCGGCGCGCTGCACTCTCCGGAAAAAGCCTACCAAATCGCCAAAACCGTGGGCCAGGAGCTCGCAGCTATGGGGTTCTCCATCAACTTGGCGCCGTGCGTGGATGTGAACAACAATCCCCACAACCCGGTCATCGGGGTGCGGTCGTTTGGTGAGGATCCGCTCCAGGTAGCAGAGTTGGGAATAGCCGCGGTGAGGGGCTATCAGGAATCCGTAATTGCTACAGCCAAGCATTTTCCGGGACACGGCGATACGGCGGTGGACTCCCATCTAGGACTGCCCGTGATTCCCCATTCCCGTGAACGCTTGTTCGAAGTTGAGCTGGTGCCGTTTCAAAAAACCATTGCCGCAGGTGTGGAGGCCATCCTCGCTGCCCACGTGGTCTTTCCCGCGATCGAGCCTACGCCCGGTCTGCCAGGCTCCCTGTCTCACACCGTTCTGACTAAGCTTCTCAGGCAGGAACTAGGCTTCAACGGGCTGATCATGACAGACTGTATGGAAATGCAGGCGGTAACAAAGCACTATACCATGGGCGAAGCCGCGGTACTGGCTGTGGAGGCGGGTAATGACTTAGTTTTGGTGAGCCATACGCCTGAGCTGCAGGCAGAGGCTTTTTGGGCTGTGGTGAACGCAGTGCGGTCTGGGCGGATTAGTGAGGACCGCATCGACGAATCCCTGGCTCGCATAGCCCAGGCAAAGCGGGCCTATGTGCAGTGGCCCTTCCCCGCAGCAGCTGTGGGCGCGCCCCAAAGTCTTGAGCTTATGGCAGAGGTTTATGCAGCGAGCATGACAATCGTGCGGAACAGGGGCTTAATTCCCCTGCCCGCAACTCGACCCGTAACGGTCATTGAAACCCGAGGCCAAGCTGCTTCCCTAGCGGAAGACGCCGCTCGCGTCAGTATCACCTTAGCCCAGGCTCTGGCAGATTTCGGAGCCGAGGTAACAGCGTACTATATCAGCTCTCAGGTTACAGATGCGGAATATAAAAAGATCACGGGGCTGGTCAAGCCCCATGATCTGGTGATCATGGTAACTCAGGACGCGCATCGCTATCCGGGCCAAGCCAAGCTTGCGGATTATGTAACTGCCACCTGCCCAGAGCACGTCATCGTTGGTGCCCGTACTCCGTATGAACTGGGACAGATGCCCCACGCGAGTACGTATCTGGCAGCCTACTCCAGCCGCCCTGAGGCACTGCGCCAAGCTGCCGCGGTGCTGGTGGGTAGAGGCCAAGCCCAGGGAAGCCTCCCAGTCACGCTGGCTTAGCTAACCAACTTGCGGCACGGCAGCCCTGATCCCCAGGCTGTCGAGAGTCTGCCGCAGAGCGGCAGGCTCAAAATCAAGGCGGGCCTGGCGCCAGCACACGACCGTGGGTACGCTGCAGTTGATAGTTGCCAGGTGCTTATACAGCAGTGCTTCCTCTTCGTAAGCCGCGAGATTCTGCGCGGCTTTTCCCTTTATGCGGTGGGCCTTGCTGAGGAGATTCTCCAGCGATCCGTAGGCTGTCAGCCAGCGCACCGCCGTTTTAGGACCCACCAAGGGTACACCTGGGATGTTGTCGCTCCTGTCACCCATGAGTGCCTTCAGGTCAGGGATGCGCTTGGGCGGCACTCCCCACTCGTATTCCACTATTTCCGGTGTATAGACCTTGTTGGCTTTGCTGTTCGGCGTAACAATCGTCACCGTCTCGCTGGCCAGTTGCAGAGTATCCCTGTCTGTTGTCACCACGTAGCAGTGCGTTGCTGGGGGAAGGTTCTTGGCAATAGTCCCGATCACATCATCCGCCTCGTAGCCGGGTACTTGCAGGAGGGGAAGCTCCAGACCAGCAATGACTTCCCTGATTAAAGGAAGCTGGCTTTTTAGGTCCTCGGGCATGGGAGGTCTTTGGGCCTTGTACTCCGAATACAAGTTATGGCGAAAAGTGGGCTCAGGGTCATCGGAGGCTACCACTGTGTAATCAGGGCGAAACTGCTCAATCAGGGAGAAGATGGTATTGTAGAAGCCCAGCACAGCATTGATGGCCTGGCCGGAGCGGGTCCGAATTGAACTAGGCAGGCCGTAATACGCCCGATAGGCTAGAGCAAAACAGTCCAGCACTAGGCAGGTCTTGGTCAGATTCAGAGGTTGTGTCACACTGCTTCTCCTTGTCTCTCAGAACACTCAATAGACATTATATCATACCAGCCGTGCGAATTGTGTAAGGAAGGAGACTTCTCATGAATGTCAACAGCAAAGCGCAGGTTATAGCCGCAGTTGAAAAGCACGCACCCCAGATTATGGAACTGGCCAAGCAAATTGGAGAACATCCCGAGTTGGGCTTTAAGGAATATCAGGCCGCGGAGTGGCTGTGCGGAGCACTCACCGCAGCAGGTTTTGAGGTGCACCGTGGAGTAGCGGGAATGGATACCGCTTTCCGAGCTGAGCTTGGGGAAGGTGAGCCGCAGATCGCCCTACTGTGCGAATACGATGCCCTGCCGGAGATCGGCCACGCTTGCGGCCACAACCTAATCGGGACGGCTAGTGTTGGTGCCGCCGTGGCTTTGGCGGAGTTTATGGGGCAGCTGCAGGGCAAGCTGGTGGTCTTGGGCGCTCCCGCGGAAGAGACGGGCGGCGGCAAGGTGAAGCTGGTGGAGGCGGGGCTGTTTCAGTCCATCGATGCCGCGATGATGTTTCATCCCTCGTCGAAGAATTTGCTCATGAGTACAAGCAACGCGCTGGATGCTTACGAGTTTGTGTTTCACGGCAAGGCAGCTCACGCCGCCGCCTCACCAGAGGAAGGGATCAACGCGCTGGACGGAGTCATTCAGCTGTTTAACGGGATCAACGCCCTCAGAGAGCACCTCAAGGACGACGTTCGGATCCACGGTATCATTTCAGAGGGCGGCACCGCAGCCAACATTGTGCCGGAACGGGCCGCAGCGCGGTTTTACTTCCGTGCCTCCACCAGGGCATACCTAGATGAGGTGGCAGCGAAGATCTTCAAGATTGCCGAAGGGGCTGCCCTGATGACGGGCACCACGGTGCAGTGGGACAAATACGAGCTGTCAAACGATAACTTCGTTCCCAACCGCGCGCTGGCTCAGGCTTTTGGAGCGAACTTGGAGCTGTTAGGAGTAACTGATGTCCACGAATACAAGGACGGTAGGGGTTCGTCCGATATGGGCAATGTTTCCCATGTAGTACCGGCCATTCACCCCTATCTATCTGTGGGGGAGAAGCTGGTGAGCCACACGCCAGAGTTTGCAGCAGCGTGCCTCAGCCCCAAGGGCATGGAAACGGCGGTGCTGGCCGCCAAAGCGCTGGCCTTAACGGCTTACGATCTGCTGACCGATGGAGAACTTCTCAGCAAAGTAAAGGCTGAGCACGGCCAGGCGTCAGCATAGGGTGGGTTTCCATGGCAAGATGGCTGTTCATCGCTGTAGTTTTTGCCTTACTCTTTCCCTGCCTCAGCGAGGCAGAGGAGGGAGTGACAGCGCGTTTGCGCGTCCTTGACCAGGACCGGGCTCCCCAGGGGTATCTGAGGCCCAGGCAGCCATTTTTCCTCGAGGCTGTGCTGGACTTCGCGCCTGATTGGCTGGACGATACCGTGATGGTAGGTTTGGAGATCTTTGATCAGGGTGTCCTTGTTGCAGCGTCTGAAGGACTGGCAGAGGTAGCTGACTGGCGCGCTTATTTCGGGTCCCCGATGCACCTTTTTGACCGGCTCTCTGCCCATATCGAAGTGGTGATCTATATTAAAGCGGCAGATGGCAGCCGTCAGGATCTGGAGCGGGTGCAGGTGTACATCATCGACCAGCCTTTGACGCTGCCCCCTGACAGGGTGATTATGGTGAACTCAGACCGTTTGGAGTTTGAGTTTCACGGGGAATATCCCATTTCCCGCACGGCGCCGGTGTATGAACACTTCCCGGATGGCGCAAGACCGATCGAATTCTCTCAGTTTGTGGTGGGAGCCCGGGATGTGCAGGCCACTGTGTTTCAGGGAGAGATCATGCGGATCGACATCCTTACTCCCCAGGTGATTGACAAGATGCGGGTTCTGCTCACCACAGAAGGGTTTTCCCGCACTGAACACGCGGTGCTGGAGCTCAGTCCGGTAAACGCCGGGTTTGTAGTGGAGGAGCGCCGCTCCGGCCGGGGTTTTATCGTTTCGCCTGGCGAGCAGATTCGGATCAGGGCAGAAGGCGATACTCTACTCATCACCGACCCCAGCGGCAGTGCGTGGGAGTTTACCAGCCGTGTGTATGTTACGCCGTTAGGCGATGGACGAATCCAGATTGACAGCTTTCAGCGGGGCACTTCGCCCAGGTTTTTTCCACAGTACCGGGGAGTGTTTGAGCTCACGGTGCGGCCGGGGAATACGTTCCAAGTGATCAATGAAGTGGGTTTGGAGGAATACCTCTACCTAGTTGTGCCCAGCGAAATGCCCCTGTCATGGCCGTTTGAGGCCCTCAAGGCCCAGGCAGTGGCGGCCCGGACCTTTGCCGTTGCCCAGGCCTTAACCTCTCGCAACGGGGCGCGGGGTTATCACGTGGATGACAGTACCAGCTCCCAGGTGTATAATAATCACCGGGAAGCAGAGGTGGCCTGCCGGGCAATTGATGCTACTGCTGGGCAGATCCTGCAGAGGGAAGATGGCACCATTAGCTCCACCTATTTCTATGCCAGTTCCCCTAAGGACGCCACTTCTCCGTGGTACAAGTGGAGCTTTACCCTCTCAGAAACCGAACTCACTAACCTCATGCACCGCACTCTCCCTAAGAAGGTGGGCACCGTAAGTGACTTGCAGATTGCGGCCAGGGACAGCTCTGGCAGGGTAACGTGCTTGATTGTAAAGGGCAGCGGTGGGGAGGCTGAGGTTAGGGGCGAGCTGAATGTGCGTTCTGTACTGCGCCCGGCCAAGCAGTACACAGGGGGCGGAGATGTAGTGATGCAGCGCAGCGGCGGACGCGTGGTGAATCAGACGCTCCTACCCAGTGCCTACTTCAATCTGGATATCACCCGTGATGGGGCGGGCAGAATAAGTTCAGTCACGGTCTCCGGCGGGGGTTACGGCCACGGCCAGGGCATGAGCCAATGGGGTGCTAAGGAAATGGCTGAGAAAGGCTCATCCTATGTAGAGATCTTGCAGCAATACTATCCAGAACGGCACTTGGTATTATACGCAGCAGAACAGAAAACGAGGTAGGCACTGATGAACCGTAGTGAGTCGACAGAGTGGAAAGTACCCTGGAAAGGCATGATTTTTGGCATTGCTGCGGGTACGCTTGCCCTTATCCTGGTCTTTACTCAGGTGGCCAATCCTAAGGACATTTTGGACGAGCTGCAGGACTACCCCATCGGCTACTTCTTTGCCGCGCTGGCCTGCCTCATGGGTGCTTGGGCCTGTGATGGAGTGCGCATGCGCAGCCTCACCACGGGGGCGGGAAAACCGGCTCCTTGGTGGGAACTGGTCCTGATTCTAATCGCTTCCAATTTCATTACTCTCATCACACCCTTTGCCGCGGGCGGTGGACCCTATGTGGTTTATGTCCTTTACCGTCGGGGGCGCAGCCTGCCCCATGCTACCGCTGTGGTGGCTGCGGGTGGGTTTGCCGCGCATACTGGCTTGGCTCTCCTCGCATCAATTGTGATGGCTGCCATGGGCAAGGTATCCCCAGAATTGGCTGGATCTGTCCGCTACGTGCGTTTGGGGTTTGTTGTGTACCTCCTGATCGTCCTGGTGGTGATTATCTTGGCTTACCAAGGTCAGCGGGTACAGCGACTGATCATCCGCCGGCAAGTTGCGGAGGAGTGGATGGGTGAATTTCAAGCAGTGTACCGCAGGATATTTAGGGACCGGGGGAAGTATTTCCTACGTGCTGTCTTAGCTGGTATGGGCTTTTTTGGTCTGAACTATGGCGCGGGATACATGATTTTGAGCGGGTTTGGTGTCTCGCGGGGACTGATGCGCTACGGCTTGACCGTGCTGTTGGGCGTAGCACCCCTGATATCTCCGATTCCCGGCGGTGCGGGGGCGGCGGAATTGGTGGCATACCACATGCTCGAAGAGAGCCTGCCCATAGACGCCTTGGGCACATTTATTGTACTGTGGCGGACCATGACTTTCTATGTTCCGGTTGTAGTGGGCGGCACCCTGCTGGCGTATCAACTGATGCGCTATCCCCGGCTTCCTCGGGAGCAATCTGCTGGAGCTGTAATATTGCCTGAGGAAAATGATCATACTAGGTGATATATAAGGCTCAACAGAGGAGGAATCTGCATGGGTTATCAGCAGATCTTGCTCCAGGCTCGCAACCTTTTGGAGGCCGAAATCGCAGAATTGCGACAGCAGCTTGAGCATAAGGAAGCCAGCCTAAAGAGGCTCCAGACCTTCTTTCGGGAGCCCCACCTGGCCGGCGAACGCACATCCCTGACGCAAGAGATCGTCACTGTTCTTTACACCCTGGTACAGGACAGAGCTGGGGGCGTACCCGCCCGGGAGGTGGTGGAAGCTTTTCTGCAGCGCCGCCGCGATGTGAATGAGTCTACGATCCGCTCGACGCTCTATCAAGTTACCCGCAAGCTCAGTCCCACGCAAGTCAAAGTGGGGGATACCATCAAACATGTGAAGGTGCGCAAACAGGGGCCGCTGTACGACGTGGAAGAGATCTCTCCCGAGAAGCTTACCGTGCACCGCTGATGGACAAAGGATTCTTGCAGAACATGGCGAATTATATCTCCATTTCCAATTGTGGGGGATGGGGTTAGAATGCCATATTATGTCTTCAGAGAAGTTTGGACGCCCCTTAAGTGGTGTGGCCTGCGTTTCTTTCTTGACGAAAGAGGCTGTCTGTTTGTGAAAGTGGGATCCAAGCCGCGGCGCAAACTTAAGTTTTGGCCCTGTCGCTGAACAAAGCTCGCAGCGCCCCAATGTCGCGGGTAAAATGAGCCGGAGGCAGTGAGTTGAGGAACTGGCTTCCGTAACCAGCACTGATAACCCGCTCGTCCAGGATCACGACGGCACCGCGATCTTGATGGGTGCGAATTAACCTTCCAAAACCTTGCTTAAGCCGGAGGATCGCCTGAGGAACACTGTACTGGAGAAAGGCGTTACCTCCGGCTTGTTCAATTGCCCGAAGGCGCGCTGCAGTCACAGGGCGGTCCGGTACGGCAAAGGGAAGCCGGGTAATGACTACTGCCCGCAGGGCGTCACCGGGAATATCGATCCCTTCCCAAAAGCTGTTGGTGCCAAACAGCACGGCTCGGGGAGTGGTGCGGAACTCATCTAAGAGCTGCCCTCGGGGTCCATCGCCCTGCACAAGGAGAGTGTATCCTTCTTGGGCAAGCTTTTCTGCGACCAGATCTGCCACTTCATCCATCAGCCTGTAGCTTGTGAACAACGCCAGTGTGCCACCTTGGGCTGCGGCTGCCGTGTGAAGAATCAGGTAGGCTGTATATTTCGCATATAACGGATGCCGGGGTGGCTTGGCTTCGTGGGGCACGCACAGCACCGCTTGGCGCTGGAAATCGAATGGGGAGCCAAGAATCAGTTCATCTGCCTCCACCAGCCCCACCCGGTCCTTGGTGTAGGCAAACGAGCCGTTCGTGCTGAGGGTGGCGGAAGTAAGAATCGCGGTGGGGACCTGGCTGAACAGCTTGTCCGCAAGCTCATCTTGAACCGCGATCGGCGCG
>JAAYMI010000125.1 GCA_012521465.1 Bacillota bacterium
CTGCGTTCAGTCTGGATATAACGGGCCTGGTCTATGATGGCGTGAACACAATAATTGTGCAGGTGAGAGATGAAGACAGTACCAGCCAACCGCGGGGCAAGCAGACAGCAAATCCAGGCAACTGGGGCTGCTGGTATACACGTGTCACCGGAATCTGGCAGTCTGTGCGGCTAGAGCCGCTGCCAGATCACCACCTAGTGCATCTAAACATCAACAGTCATATTGCTGATGAGACGCTAGACATTGAGTATGAGCTGAGCAGTGTGGCGCCTGGGATGAAGATCGAGTTTCTCGTATCCGATCAAGGTCAACTCCAATATGAGCTGACCGAGGAAGTACCCATTGTCTGCACTGAGTATGCTAAAACACAGCCTAGGCGGATACACAAAGCCCAGCTTCACCTGCCTGGCTGCAAGTTGTGGAGTCCCGAAGCGCCCCATCTCTATGACTTGAGAATCAGGCTCTGGCGTGATGGTGCTATAGCGGACGAGGTACAGACCTATTTCGGTATGCGTGAGATAGCAGTGAAAGATGGGCAGATCTATCTCAATAACCAACCTTATTACCTGCGCATGGTACTCGATCAGGGCTACTGGCCGGATGGCATATATACACCAAAATCCGCCGAAGCTTACAGGGAAGATGTCCGCCTGATCAAGGAATCTGGCTTCAACGGTGTAAGGAAGCACCAGAAGATCGAAGATCCCTATTTCTATTACTACTGCGATCAGCTCGGCCTGCTGGTGTGGGCCGAGATGCCGGCCTGTTACACATTTGATGAAGAAGGAGCTTTGAATCTTTCCCGGGAGTGGCAGCAAGTTGTGCGCCGACTGTATAACTTCGCCTCCATCATGGCTTGGGTGCCCATAAATGAAAGCTGGGGCGTTGATCAGCTCAAGGAATCAGGAGTAGATGACCCCCGGCTGGCGCTGTACCTCGACAGCCTCTACTACATCACCAAGGCACTCGATCCGTATCGCTTAGTGATCGGAAATGACGGATGGCAGCATGCACTGACGGACCTTGTGGCGATTCATGAGTACACTCAGGATCCGCAGGATCTTGCGGCGCGCTATCAGCGGTTTCTTGAGGATAATCACAGCCGCGCCTTCAGCCATGGTTTTTCTATGGTTCTACCTGATTATTCCCTAAAGGGAAAACCAATCTTGATCACTGAATACGGCGGAGTGAAAACAGAATTGGAGGGCGTATTGGGTTGGGGATATGGCGAATCCGCGAAAGACGTCAGCGAAATGCTGGACCGCATCAAGAATCTGACTGACGTCATTCTAAGCAATCCGAGTATCTGCGGTTACTGCTATACCCAACTAACTGACGTAGAACAAGAAGTAAACGGACTGTTCACGCCAGATCGCAGGCCGAAGGCCCCGATCCCACAGTACGCAGCCATTTTCGGTAGAGCGCCGCGATCCTAACTGGGTACTATCAAGGAGGAGCACCAGCCTGTTTCCATCGGCGGTGCTCCTCCTATAACAGAATGCCTATCTTCAGCTCGTTCGGCCACTGAAGCAGCGACTGACTGCGTCCTTCCAACCAGCATACAGCCGCTCCACGTCTGCGGAAGGCATCTGTGGCTCATAGCGAACAGCTTCCTCCCAACTTGCGGATATGTCATCTAAGCCGTACCAGAAACCCGCACGAAGCCCACTTAGATAGACGGCGCCCAATAGAGAGAGTTCTTTCACTGATGGGCAGCTCACCGGTATTCCAAGTATGTCTGCTTGGAACTGCATCAACAGTGCATTGGCGCTGGCTCCACCATCTGCCTTTATCTCAACCAATGGAAATGGAAGACTTGCCTTGACAGCCTCCAAGGCATCTCTTACCTGGTAGGCAATGGATTCAAGCGCGGCTCTGCACAGGTGAGCTCGGTTAGTTCCTCTTGTCAGACCCTTGATCAACCCTCGCGCTTCTGCATCCCAGTATGGAATTCCCAAAACCACAAAGGCAGGGACGATATATACACCTTCGTTGTCCCGGAGCGTTCTAGCCAGATGTTCCGTTTCATGAGGTTCCGCAATGATTCCCAGACCATCTCGCAGCCATGTTATTACTCCACCGGTGACGTGAATTAACCCTTCGCAAGCATACGTTATTGCGCCATCAATTCCCCAAGCAATGGTGGTCACCAACCCACTTGCCGGTGTAATCCATTCAGAACCCACGTTCACCATTAGAGAAGTTCCCGTCCCGTAAGTAGCCTTGGCCATCCCTTTCCTAAAACAAGCTTCACCAAATAGGGCTCCTTGCGAGTCGCCAATCACACTGGTGATGGGCACACCAGCGGGCAGTCTACCGTTCTCAACGGTCTCTCCATAAAAGTCCGCAGAGTTCAATACCATAGGCATCGCATCGCGTGATACTTTCATCAGGCCAAGAAGTTCTTCGTCCCATTCCAGTGTTCGACAGTTAAACAAGAGAGTTCTGGCCGCGTTAGAGTAATCTGTGGCGTGAACTTTATGCCCGGTCAATTTCCAGATTAACCACGAATCAACAGTGCCAAAAGCGAGGCGATTTTGCGCCATAAGCTCCCGGACTTCCCCGCATTCCTCTACCATCCATCTCACTTTGGTCCCGGAAAAATAGGGGTCGATAAGTAGGCCAGTCTTTTCCCGGATCACCGGCTCCCAGCCTTGTTCCCTTAGTTCCTCACAGATGGCTGTCGAGCGCCGGCACTGCCAGACTACCGCATTCCCTACAGCCTTACCCGTCTGTTTGTCCCACAAGATGGTGGTTTCCCGCTGATTCGTGATTGCAACTCCCGCCAGTGCATGCGCAACAGCCTCATCTAGGACTTCTTGAACTAGCTCCCATGTTGTCCGCCAAATCTCTTCAGGATCATGTTCTACCCAGCCGGGTTGGGGATAATACTGCGTTAGTTCCCTGTACGCCTTCCGAACAATCTCGCCTCTTTCGCCAAAGACATAAACTTTCGTCCCCGTAGTTCCCTGATCAATACCCAGAATGTACTGACTCATCCAATCATCCCCTTAGAGAAAGTTGGAGGAGCTCTAAAGCATTGGCCACCAAGTTGTTCACTGTCAAACCATAGTGTCTGAAGATCTCCGCGGAAGACCCGTGTACAGCTGGCTCATCAGGGATTCCAATGATCCGCTGACGGACCGGACATTCCACAGCGGTGATCTCTGCCACAGCCGCTCCGAGGCCACCATGGACACTGTGTTCCTCTATCGTGATAATACCCTTAGTTTCGCGCGCCGCCGTCACGATCGCCTCACGATCAATCGGTTTGATCGTATGCATATCGAGGACGCGCGCCGCATAGCCCAGGGTCTGCAGCTCCTTGCCGGCTTTCAAAGCGATAGAGACTGTTTCTCCCGCCGCGATGATGGTAAGGTCGTGACCGTCCAGCAATGTAACAGCCTTGCCGATCGCGAAGTCCCGTTCTTCCAGATAAACATCTTCCACTGCCCCTCTGCCGACGCGCATATAGACCGGCCCATCGTAAGCCACTAGCTGTCTGGTAATAGCACGAGTCTGTCTATTGTCGCACGGTAAGATGACAGTCATGCCTGGAATAGCCCTCATCAAGGCCAGGTCCTGCACAGAGTGATGTGTGCTCCCCAGCGCACCGTAGCTTACACCACCGCTTACTCCAATAAGCTTGACGTTGGCTTCCGAATAGGCCACATCCACCTTTACCTGTTCAGCGCTGCGCATACTCAGAAAGCAAGCAGGAGCGCAGACAAATGGCTTCATACCAGCTAAAGCCATGCCCGCACCGATCCCTACCATGTTTTGCTCAGCGATACCAACTTCGATGTACTGTTCTGGCAACCGCTCCACAAACTCTCCCAGCGTTACGGAACCAATGGAATCATTTGCGAGTGCGACAATAGAAGGATCTGATAGGGCCAACTCCAGCAGCGTTTCAGTAAACACTCTCCTACACGGCTTATTCTCCATGGTCCCTTCCACCCCCAAGCTCTCTCAAGGCGGCCGCAAGTTCTTGATCGGTAGGAACACGGTGATGCCATTCGGGCTTGTCCTGGATGAAAGATACACCGTATCCTTTGTGAGTATGGGCTATAAGGAGATTTGGTTTGCCCGGCACCCATGGAACGTCCGCAAGATTCTGGGCCAATTCTGCGATGTCGTGCCCATCGGCTTCGCGCACCGCCCAACCAAATGATTCCCACTTGTCGGTGAGGGGCTCTAAGCGCATTACCTTCTCGGTTTCACCAGTAATCTGGAGACGATTACGATCGATTATTGCCGTCAAGCGGTCAAGCTTGTAATTGGCTGCGGCCATGGCCGCTTCCCAAACGGATCCCTCTGCTAGCTCCCCATCACCCAGCAAGACATATACTCTCCGATACAGCTGCTTTCTTATGGCCAGTGCCATTCCCACTCCCACAGAAAGTCCATGCCCTAACGAGCCCGTATTGACTTCCACTCCAGGGACATGCCTTGTGGGATGCCCTGCCAACCTCGTCCCATAAGCTGAAAACGTCAGGAGTTCCTCCTTCGGAAAGAATCCGCGATCTGCCAATACACAGTAGAATCCTTCAACGCTGTGCCCCTTGCTTAAGATAAACATGTCCCTCTGATCCCAATTGGGATTCTGAGGGTCCACGTTCATCACTTCGTAATACAGCGACACGAGAATGTCAACTGAAGACAAAGAGCCCCCAGTATGTCCGCCCTTGGCATTGTGGATCATCTTCAACACTTCGGCGCGGATAGCCGCTGCCTTCTTAACGAGATCCTGGACGTTGCTTCTCAATAACACCACCTCCAGCTACTCGTTTCACTAGGCTTCTTTGCGACCATGTCTGCGAACCATGTCGATAATCACAGCCACTACTACGACCGTTCCGATGATCACCTTTTCCCAGTAGGAGGAAACATTCAGCAGCACGATGCCGTTGGCTAGAACTCCCATGAGGACTGCACCGATGATAGTACCGAGGATTGTTCCTTCGCCACCGCTCAGGCTGGTGCCACCTATGATTGCCGCTGTCACCGACGGCATTAGCCAGGCTTCACCGATAGTCGGCTGTCCAGCGTTCATGCGGCTCACATAAATCATACCGGATAGCGCCGCTAATGAGCCTGATATGGCGTAAACAGCGACCTTAATTCTCTCAACGCGAATTCCCACTAAGCGAGCAGCTGATTCGTTGCCGCCAAGAGCGTAAACATACCGTCCGAAAGGCGTGTTCCTCAAGATGTACGTCATTATGACAGCCAAAACCAACATGATCACGACGGGAACAGGCACGGGTCCAAGCATTCCTCGGCCAAGTACCCGGAACTTCTCCGGAATGCCCATTACCGGATATCCTTTCGTAATGACCAGGATTAGGCCACCATACACTTCGCTGGCCGAATGCCGCCCGTGTGCCTTAGCCAGCCCAAGTCTAACTCTGTCGCCTTCAGGGGAGAGTTCAAACACGTAAGAGCGGCGGTCTGGGCCGGCCTTACGTATGATCAATCCGCTTTCTTCCAAGGA
>JAAYMI010000126.1 GCA_012521465.1 Bacillota bacterium
CCCCCGCCCCAACACTTCGCTCAAACTGGTCCATCAACCCGCCGTTTGCTCCCACCGCTGGCCATCCGCCCAACGCCAACACCGCAGCGATGATCAGCGCGAGAATTCCTCTGTGCATTAGTCTGCCAATCAGAACAACCACCGCCATTCCGTGAAAACCGTCTCTAACGCAAGTTTGGTTGCGGCGAAACTCTCTTGTGCATCGCTGATGGTAATACTGACAGCCCTATTTTCTCCTACAAGAACAATCAACCTGTACTCCTTTTGGCGGTGCCCCCCGCCAGCCTTGAATGAATAGGTCACACTGGCCGCCTCCTCAGCGTGGAAAATGCACTCCTTCGGGCCTTCCTCGATTTGGAATCCCTCGAGGCCTCCCGGTCCCGCCAGCATGGTGGCCACATAATCCAGAAATGCTCCAGCATCGCTATATGTAACGGGTTCTAGAATCTCAAAATACACCAAGTTGTGGTTCCCCGGGCCGTAGAAGACGCTTAAGCCCTCGCGGCTCTGCTGCGCTTGGTATACCCACTCCCTCGGAATCGAAGTCTGGAACAAACCCATCGGATCGACAAAGACGACGTCGCTTGCTGAGATGGCTGGGACAGCGGCCATAGCCAATACCAAGAACAGCACCCAAAGGCGAACCATATAGACATCCTCCCAAAGGCGGGTATAAGTTGATCGGCGCCATGAGATGCTAAGAGCACGGCGCCCACCCTATTCGAGCCGCCCCAAGATCGAGTAATAATTACCACATCTATTAAGAAGATTCCTGCAACCGCGAGCCTCAGTACGCCGCATCAGGAGGGAATACGATGGCTCATCCCATTGCCGCGGCCCTCCTCGCCTTGGGAGGAGGAATTGCTGCGGGCCGTTTGCTCGTGTCGCAAGTGGTGCGTTCCGCCACGCGGATCATCATGACTGACCCATACAAAGAAAACCTCGCGGAGTTTTACAGCGCCGCCCGCCGCACAGGCATTCAGGAAATTCTCGAAACCAATCTTCGGGCTGAAGAAGGAAAGGTTATCCTCAGGCCCCTCGGCAGTCCCCGCAAGTTTGTAAATATGAACGGCATCATGTTTAACACTGCCCATCTCAGCCGCAGCCCTACGACTATCGAGGTTCCCATCGCCACCGGAACCACCATCGGCAGATGTGCAGCCAAACCCCTAGTGGTGGAGACTCCTCTTTTGGTGTCAGGCATGGCCTATGGCTTGGCCCTTTCCGCTCATTTCAAATACGCACTTGCTTTGGGGAGCCGCAAGGCTGGCACGGCCACCAATACCGGTGAAGGTCCGTATCTACCGAAAGAAAGGGAACTTGCCGGGAAGTTGATCATCCAATACCCCCGGGCGCCTTGGAACAAGGCTCCTGAGATTCTCAAGCTGGCCGATGCGGTTGAAATCCAGTTTGGCCAAGGGGCATCCGCCAGCACTGCCCACCATACCCAGCCTTCGCAACTGGGAAGGAGACTCCGCCGCCACCTGGGGGTACGCTCCGGTCAATCAAGCGTGATCTACTCACGCATGCCGGAACTGGGCCACTGGGGAAGCCTGAAGGTACTAGTGGACTACCTGCGGGAACTCACAGGGGGAGTGCCCATCGGTGTCAAGTTTGCCTTTTCCGACTATCTTGAAGATGACCTTGACATCTGCCTAGATGCGGGAGTAGACTTTGTAGCCGTAGAGGGGGCCGAAGCAGCAACTGTGGGAGCTCCCCCCATTCTCGAGGACGACTTCGGCCTTCCCACCCTAATTGGGCTCTGCCGCGCTGTGGAGCACCTGAAAGCCAAGGACCCAACAGGCAGGGTAAGCCTGATTGTAGGCGGCGGCTTTACATCACCTGGACAGTACCTTAAGGCCATCGCTCTGGGGGCAGATGCCATCTACCTAGGCACTATGGCCCTGTTTGCCGCATCACACACCCAGGTCCTCAAAGCACTTCCCTTTGAACCGCCAACTCAAGTTGCCTTCTACGGAGGCAAAGCAAGCCGCAGATTTGACTGGCAGGAGGGCGCAGAAGGGCTCTATCGGTACCTAACCTCCTGCACCGCTGAGATGCAGGAGGGCGTGCGGGCCCTGGGAAAAACGGCCATTGCTGAGGTGAACCGAAACGACCTCGTGGCCTTGGACGAGCTAACCAGCCAGATCACAGGACTTCCCCTAGCCTATTCCAGGCGCACGACACGTGCCCGCACTGTGCCTGGTGCGAAATAAAACAGCCAGGTTTCACGCCCAAAGCCGAAGTCAAACTCCTCCACAAAAATGCGCCTCCCGATCTCCCTCGGCGGGCAGTTCTGAACGTCGGGGACAAGCTCAGGCAGTCTTCCACTGCGAATGAGTTCGTTCTCTTTGCTGCGGTCCTGCCTGCCGCCAAGCCAGCTAGGCGCGGCGCGCTTAGGCTCTCGGAAGCGAAAATCCCAGCGCAAATACTGCCGCAGAACGGGATACTCTCCTCCGTAGAGCTGGTCCAGGATACGGTACAGACCGAGATGAGAATGGCTCTGCCAGTGGTAGTCCCGGCGCTTCCAGCGGTGGGCAAAATCGTCGAAAAACTTGAACGGGGACGCAAACTGCTGCGTCAGATAGTCAACGGACCGCTCGAACCGATGGGAATTACGGTATTTCTCCACCAGGTCTTCTATGACGTGCAGGTGCGCCAGCTCACCATAACTCATGCTGTCTGTCTGAAGCACTTCATATGGAGCCCTCTCCGTATAGACGCACCCAAACTCGTCTGCCTGCGCCCGCAGCCTCGACCCCCGCAGGAGCTTCAAGAACCCCAAGTGAATGCGGTGCGGTTTAAGGCGGTAGACGAAATCAAAGGATTCTCCAAAGCGCTCAAATCCCTCGTGGGGCAATCCCGCGATCAGATCAAGCAGCACCCGCACCTTGGTGTGAGAAGTGAGATGTGTCACTTTTTCCGCAAGCTCCCTGAGGTTTTGGCGGCGGCTAATCGCGGCCAGCGTAGCTGGATTGGTGGACTGCACTCCGATTTCGAACTGCAGCCGGCCTTCAGGTGCTCTTGTCAGAAGCTCCAGCAGTCTTGGGGTAAGGATATCGCCACTTACTTCCAGCTGAAACCGGGTGGTCGTATCCAGGCCGATCATGAACTCGATCAGATCGTACGCTCGTTCCGGATCATAGTTGAACGTCCGGTCAACAAAACGCACCTGCTCACAGTTGGCCTCAGCCAGGCGTTTCAGTTCCTCTCTGCAGCGGTCCAGCGGAAACTCCCGTACTGGACCCATGACCGATGACAGGCAGTAAGCACAGCGAAACGGGCAACCGCGTGTGGTTTCGTAGTAGACAATGCGATTTTCCAATCCATCCACTTCATCGTAGGCGGCCGGTACGGTGCCGAGATCCACGTACGCGCTGGGGTTTTGACAGACTTTCCCGTCCCAGCGAAATGCCAAACCAGGAATACTGCGCAGCTGGTCCAGTCCCAGAGCACCACCGCCTGCCTGCCAGGCGGACAAGAAGGCTGGCCAGGCCTTTTCGCCTTCGCCAGCGATGACGAAGTCTACATCCGGATGTGCGTTAAGCCAGTAGTCCGTATCAAAGGACACCTCTGGGCCCCCCAGGACAACTGTAAGCTGCGGGTGGACGCGGCGGAGGTCAGACACGATCTGCAGTACCTGCGTGATGTTCCAAATATAGCAGGAAAAACCCAAGATGTCCGGCTGCCGCGCACTGAGATCGGCGGTGATCTGCGCGAGGTCCTGGTTAATGTTGTACTCAACGGCTTCAATGTTGAATGCGCTCGCAGCCTTGGTAAGATACCGCAGGGCGAGGCTGGAATGGGTAAACTTGGCGTTCAGTGCCGCCAAAACCACTTTCATCAAAGTTCATCCTACTTCCTAATGCATGCAGGAACCACCGATGAATTCCCGCAGAATTGAGTTGCACGGAATCACTTTCGACGGGGGAACAGCCCGAAAGTGCCGCAGGAACGTTAAGAGGCGTCTCGCTTCCCCATATTCCTCGTCATCCGGCGTGATTTCCTGCAGCAGCGGTTCCACCGCGCCTTTTAAAACCGAGAGCTCATACACGAGCGATGAATTGAACATCACATCCGCGCTTTCTTGAAACGGGAAGATGTGCAGTTCCTCACCGCGGCGCACGGACGGCCACATTTGAATGGTACTCTTCGCAGAATGACCCCTAAAGTGATGATCCCGCACAATCCGCCGGAGCATCCTCGCATCGGCCGTAGAGACTCTAGTGTGGTTATCGATGTTTAGGTTAGTTAGGGCAGAGATGTAAATCTTGAACTTCCTACCCTGGGGAATGGCTGCGGTCAGCTGGTCGTTCAACCCATGGATCCCCTCGATAATGATCGGTTGGTCTTCGGTAATGCGCAGTACCCTACCCGTCCACTTGCGCCTGCCTTCCTTGAAATCAAATGTGGGCAGCTCTACTTCTTCACCCTGAATGAGCTTAGTGAGCTGAGTATTAAAGAGCTCAAGATCGATGGCCTGCAGCGCCTCAAAGTCTGCCTTTCCGTCTTCGCCAATAGGCGTTTTGTCCCGGTCCACGAAATAGTCGTCGAGGCCGATGGTGATAGGCCACAGCCCGTTTACCCGCAGCTGCACCAACAGGCGCTGTGCAAAGGTAGTCTTCCCTGAGCTGGAAGGCCCGGCGATCAGGATGATGCGCAGCCGTTCCCGTTCCTGCTTGATCAGATCCGCGATCTGGGCAATCTGCTTCTCGTGATGGGCTTCACACACCTTGACCAAATCTGGGAACTTCCCTTCATCAATGGTCCGGTTCAAAGCGGCCACATCAGGGATTTTGAGATTGTTCTGCCACTGCTCCGCCTGGAAAAAGACATTGAACAGCTTCCCCTGTTCCACATAGGGCGGAACTACCTTGGGATTTGCCCTGCGGGGATATTCCAGGATAAACCCCGGCAGATAGTAGCGCAGTTTAAAGTGCTTCAGCACCCCAGTGCTCGGCACCAGCACCGCTGTGAGCCAGTCATAGTAGTCACCGCAGCGGTAAACGGGCAGTATGTCGCCGTCCGCATAGTGCTCCAACAGTCTGAGCTTGTCTTGGAGGCCTTGGGCCCGGTATTTCTCTCTCAACTCCGTTACGCTAAGGTGGAGCAGTTCAAAGGGCAGATCTTCCTTTACCAGCTCCAGCATGCGGCCGTAAACCGCTTGGATGTCCTTCTCAATCACGGGATGTGCCCAAGCGATCTCGCCGTAGATACCGTTTGCGATGGAATGCTTGATGAAAATCGTGGCCCCAGGCAAAACTTCATACGCGGCTTTCACAAACAGAAACACTAAACCAGCCCGGTATGCCCGCATTCCCTCCACAGAGGTGGTGTCGAGGAATTCAACAGTACAGTCTTGGGAAAGCTCGGTCTGCAGGCCAAACACTTCGTTGTTCATTCTGGCTACTACGAACTCGTCTGGCAGACGCAGCTCCCTAGCTACGTCCTGCAGCGTGCTGCCCTGAGGCACCGTTAAGGTCTGCTCTTTCCACTGAACTCGAATCAACTCATCACCCCAGTCATTGTCTTCTCACCTTGCGCGAACTGCTGTAGACCCGAAAAACCGAACTGACAACGGTAATGCCGCCTGCCAGAGCTCCGGCTGCGAAAAACGTCGCGGCTAACAGTTCAAGACCTGCTCCATATTCGTTCTGAAGAAAGCTCAACATGGTGGTGTACGCCATCCCACCTGGAACTAGAGGAATAACCCCTGGAATTAGGTAAACAATTACAGGCTGGCGCCGTAGTCTGGCAAAGATCTCACTGATCAGCGTGACCGCGGCAGCAGCAAGAAAGTAAGCACCTACCTCACCCACCTGTCGCGTAGTACTAAATACGAGCCAACCGCCGGCACCTACTAATCCGCAGCGCACAACCTCGCGCTGCGGCACTCTGTATATTATGGAAAACGCCGCTGCCGCGACAAACCCTGCCACCATACGGACTCCCACTACAATACCCCCAAGCTCAGCACGCCTGCCACCCCTGCCGCTACCGCAACCGCGACTGCTAAGGCCTCGGCACCCCGAGAGACTCCTGAAACCAGTTCGCCGCTCAACATGTCTCGGAGAGCTGTCGTCATAGTTACCCCAGGAACCAAAACCATCACCGCACCCATGATTACCTTGGCCCCGTCTAGAGCGAACACGCTTTGACCGAAGAGGCTGCCAAGGGCTGCCACAGCGCCTCCCAACGCAGCATTGACGACCAGGGGAACAGGATGACGGCTGAGCAAACTTTGGAGAACTGTCACCAAGAAACCCATTATTCCCGCGAAACATGCATCCGGCGGGCTTCCACCGAAGATCACAGCGAAGGCTGCACAGCCTAGACCGCTCGCGAGCAGTACTGACCACGGAGGCCCCGTTTCGGGCTCAGTGAGACGTCCAAGAGCCTCCCGCAGCTCAGCGGTACTCAGCACTCCGCTGGAATAGGCCCGACTCAGGGCATTGACACAGGCGATCTTCTCCAGGTGGTTACTGACGCGCCGAATACGCCGCACCCGAGAAAACACCTGTCCTTGGGCTGAATAGAGCGATATAAACAAACCGGTTGGCGTGGCATATACTTCTACCTCAACAAAGCCCGCAGCCCGGCCCATGCGCTCAATGGTTTCTTCGACACGGTGAATCTCAGCGCCGCTAGTCAGCAGCACTTCGCCCGCGAGCAGGATCACATCGACAACATTTTGCAAACCACGTGCCTCCCTTTGCTTATTCGAGGCTCATAGGCTAAACCCTTTAGCAGGAATGTACTGGAACGTGTGGAAAGACACCTAGAAGGAGGCTGACAGCATGACAGTTAATGAGACACGCTTAGTGGAAGAGTTTTTGGAATTAGTCCAGATCGACAGTGCGCCGAAGGATGAGCGCCGCATGGCTGATGCGCTGCTGGCGAAGCTTAAGAGCCTCGGCCTCAAGGCAGAGGAAGACGACGCCGGCAGCAAAATCGGAGGCAACGCTGGTAACGTCTGCGCATTCCTCGATGGCGATCCCAGCCTTCCCCCCTTGTTGTTTTCTGCCCACATGGACCGGGTCTCGCCCGGATACGGCATTAAGCCCCGAGTTGAAAACGGCATTATCAGGAGCGATGGCACAACGATCTTGGCAGCTGACGATGTGGCCGGGGTCTGCGCGATTCTAGAAGGCATCCGCACAGTCAAAGAGCAGAACATCCCCCACGGCCGCATCGAAGTAGTGTTTACGGTGGCTGAAGAAGGAGGGCTGTTCGGCGCTAAGAACCTCGACACATCTCGCTTGCAGGCAGAAGCTGGATTCTTCCTTGATTCTTCAGGACCGGTGGGAACCATTATTGTGCAGGCGCCTGCCCAAAAGAGCATCCGGGTTAAAATCCACGGCCGATCTGCCCACGCTGGAGTTGCGCCGGAAGAAGGCATCAATGCCATCGTGGTGGCCGCGCACGCCATCAGCAGCATGCGCCTCGGCCGTATCGATCCAGAGACTACCGCCAACATCGGTGTCATCCGCGGCGGCACGGCCACAAATATCGTGCCCGACCTGGTGGAACTCCACGGCGAAGCCCGCTCCCGCAACGAAGCAAGCCTAGTGGCCCAGACAAACCACATGGTGGAAGCCATCAATGCAGCTTGCGAAAAGCACGGCGCCCGCGCTGACATAGAAGTGATCGACAGCTACTCTGCCTATCATATGAAACCGGATGACTATGTGGTGCAGCTTGCCGGCGAGGCCGCACGCCACATCGGCCTTGAGCCAGTGCAGCAGGGGACAGGCGGTGGCAGCGACGCTAACATCATCAACGGCCGCGGGATCCCCTCGGTGGTTTTGGGAATGGGGTACGAAAACATCCACAGCACTGCCGAATCCATCCCTGTAGACCAGCTGACCAAGGCCGCACAGCTGGTTGCCGCGATCATTACATTGAACAAACGAGTGTAACAGCGACAAAGGGGCTCCGTGCCCCTTTTTTATTATCTCAGCAAGCTCTTGCGGAATATCTCTTCCACAGCGCGAGGACTCGGGTTGCCGATAGAGTTGGCCGCGTTCTTGGTCGCCGCAGCTCGCTGCGCCCAGGCAGGCAGTACTTCCTCGTCCACCTTCAGGGCACGGCGCTTATCTTTGAACAGGTCCTCCATGAGCTGCTGGAACTCATTGAGGCTCGTGAGGCCTAAGTTTACCAAAACCTCTCCCACCTTCTGAGGCGCGGTTTGATGCACATATCTGAGATAAGCCGCAAACAGTATGCCATTAGCTTGGCCGTGCGGTATACCGTGGAAATACGTTAGGGGGTAACCCATGGCGTGCAGCACCGTTGTACTAGTTTGGGCAATGGTCATGCCCCCAAGAGTAGAAGCGACCATGAGTTCGGCCCGTACTTTTCGATCAAATCCCCTGTTTCGGAGAGCAGGTATACATCTCCCCCACATACGCATGCCCTGAACGGCTAGACTGCTGTTGATGGCATCGGCCTTCAATGATAAGTATCCTTCCACCAGGTGCGACAGGGCATCAACGGCGGTATCAATTGTAACATCTGCGCTGAGAGACTCTGTGTACGTCGGGTCCAGCAGTGCAACCGCGGGAAACATGTCGAAGCCGCCCAGTCCCCGCTTGGTCCTATCACGTTCGATGGTGAGGACCGCATACTGAGTCACTTCACTCCCGGTCCCGGCTGTGGTGGGGATGGCAACCACGGGTAGGGCTCTGTTCTCCCAACCCTGGCTGTAGAGATCAAGAGGATCTTTCTCATTTCTCGCCAGTACGGCGATAACCTTGGCAGCATCAAGAGGCGAGCCACCGCCAATGGCCACCACAAAATCGCAGCCCGCCTCCCTGGCCGCGCGCCCGCCTTGCGCGACTGTAGCCAACGAGGGATTGTTCTCGACCTCAGAAAAGACCTCATAATCCACTCCGATTGAGTCCAGCACGTCATCTAGTGCCCCGCTCAGCTTAGCCGAACTGCGGCCTGTCACAATCAGGGCCTTTGATCCTAAAACCCATTCCGATCGCTGGTTCTTTACACAACCTTGGCCAAAAAACACCTTAGTCGGCATCGCAAACCTGAATCGTGCCAACACACCACTCGCCTCCTTACACTTTGATGAGCTTCCAATGACCGCTTTGAAAATGTCTATTCACCAAAAAGCTGCGGAAAAAGAGGTCCACAACCATACCGATCCACGCCCCAATTAAGCCCATTTCCAGAACGATAGCCAACAGATAGGCCAGCCCTATGCGCACCAAGATGAATCCTACGAGCGTAATTCTCATAATGGGCCGCACATCGCCTGCGCCCCGCAGGCCGCCCGCCAACACCATAATAGTCGCCAAAGCAGGTTGCGATAAAGCGACCAGCCGCAAACAGGCCACTGCCAGTTCTACCACCTCGGGATCGCGGGAGAAGATCCCCACGATGGGCCGGGGAAATAACAAAAACACTGCCCCCATGATAGACATTACTACTACAGCCATGCGCCGAGCTTCATCTCCAGCTCGGTGCGCCTCATCGGGCCGATCGGCTCCCAGGCTCTGTCCTACTAAGGTGGTGGCAGCAACAGCAAATCCGGAGCCAGGCATAAAAGAAAGAGACTCTGCGTTGAGGGCCACCTGGTGTGCGGCATAGGCCACGGTGCCCAGCGACGAAACAACCATAGTATACACCAGATGAGCAACGCGCATGATCCCCTGCTCCACCCCAGCTGGAACCCCTATATTCATAATTCGCCTGATCATCGTCGAATTAGGCCGGAAGGAGTCTGACAGCTTTACGGACAGAAGCGCACCTGCAAACAACTGCCGGATGGCTAAGATGCCACCGATGGTCTGGGAGATGGCTGTGGCAACTGCCGCACCGGCCACACCCCAGGCCGGGAAAGGGCCAAGACCGTAAATGAGGCAGGCGTTGAGAACCACGTTTATGCAGTTCACCAGCGCCGTGATGAGCATGGGTGTACGGGTATCACCGGCGCCCCGCAGAATCCCGTTGATGATAATCAAGAAGTAGTTGAACATCTGTGCAACAGCTACAATCCTGACGTACAACCCGCCGTGATAGAGCACAGCTTCTTCCGCCCGAGGGAAAAGCAGGCGCAGAATCCAAGGGCCGAATCCTGCCAAGACGGCAAGCACAGCGCCTGATACAAAGACTCCCACCACAAGCGACTGCCTCGCGACTTCCGAGGCTTCATCCTGCTGCTCCGCTCCGATATGCCTGGCCACCAAGGCCGTGCTGCCGGTTGCCAAGGCAGCGAATACCGTCAAGCTGATGTTAAAAATCTGGTTAGCCAACCCTACTGAGGCCAGGGCATAAGCTCCTAACCTGCCCACCATGGCGGTATCCATGACACCGACCATAGTATGGAGCAGGTTCTCCACGATAGCTGGGCCTGCAAGTTTGAACACTCGCTGCCGCAGTTCAGGCAGGCTGCCGGCAACGGCCGGCGGTGTCATGTCTTGTGTCTGCGATTCCAATTCACACTCTGCCTCCAATCATTCCAAAATCCTTCGACAGTGTGCCATCGTACTCCTTCTCTCGGCCCCAAGCAGGATTCCGCCCTATGCACTTAGAACCATATGCAAAACGCCAATTAGAAAGGGGCTCGTTATGTACAGAGCCATCTATCACAGCCCAATCGGCCCGCTTCACCTTGTGTTTCAGAATGACTGCCTCATTAATCTGTCGTTCTCTGAGGAAATGGCTGCTCACTGGGTGAAGCGTCTCCTTCGCCGTACCCTCCCGGAACAGCGTCCGCTGCCTCGCAGGCTCGAGCAGGACTTAGATGACTACTTCCAGGGTAGGCTGCGGCACTTTGACTGGCAGCTGCGGCTTGTGGGGACACCGTTCCAGGAACGAGTCTGGAAGGCACTGCTGGAGATTCCTCACGGGCAGACGGCAACCTACAAAGCCGTTGGCGAGAAGTGCGGCTGCCGCGGCTATCGGGCAATCGGCCGGGCAGTGGGGACTAATCCCATTGCCATCATCGTTCCATGCCATCGCGTCGTGGGCAGGTCGGGATTGGGCGGATTCAGCGGCGGTCTGCACATCAAACGCTTCCTGCTAGAGCTTGAGGGCGCGCCGATCCCTCCACCTCCGCAGGCCTAAGATAAAGGAGGTTATGAAGATCTCGAAGATCATTTTTGGATTTGATATCGACGGCGTACTCACAGCAGATGACAATGGCGAAGAAAACATCTGGCTCGCTCGCGCCAGTGCCTTCTTTCGAAGGCCAATAGTCAAGCACTGCTTTAACATAGACGAAGCCTTGGGCATCGCCAGGGACGATCTAGAGCCGTTCCTCCGCTCCGAGACCGTCCCTATTCTCACATCCGTCCCCATCCGTCCAGGATGTAAGCGAGTGCTTACGAGGCTTTGGCAGCTTGGGCACGAAATCCACCTGATTACTGCCCGCAGCGAGTTCCTGCGGCCGGTCACGGAAGAGTGGCTGCGGCGGCATAACGTGCCTTTTACAGAACTACACATGAGTCCCGGCCCAGAATCAGATTACTCTAAAGGAGCAAAATGCCGTGCCTTAGGTGTGCGCTTCTTTGTGGATGACCACGCACCAAACTGCCTCGAAGCAGCAAGCAGCGGTGTATACACCTTGCTCTATCACGCGTCCCACAATAAAGACTTTAAGTGTCCCCCAGGGATTCACAGGGTGTACGACTGGCTTGAGATCGCCCGGCACATCACCAATCTAGCGGGTTGACACCGCGGCTAGGTCGATGCGCAGCTCCTCAGCACAGAGCTCCAGGAAGTTGCAGCGCAGGCACTGGCTGCGGTTTTCCGCGAGGGGAAACGCGTGTTGGGGTTTGGCCTGATTCAGCTCTACATCGGCCAGGTATCCGCGCATCTCCGCCATGCTTTTTTGCGCTCGCTCCCTGACAACCGCTAGCATTTCGCCGTTCAGCGCAAGCTCGACAACTGAACCAGCATCGAGGTATTCCAGGCGGACCACAATCTCTTCCGGGTCAACTCCCAATTTGGCATGGGCATACAGACCGTACAGAGCCACCTGTTCCAGGTTCTGTTCTTCTTGGCGTCCTGTTTTCCAGTCCACGATCAGATAGCGTTCTAGCTGCGAGCGATATACTAGATCCGGCACGGCGAAAACCTGGGTGCCGTACAGCTCGAAGGTGTCAAACTGCTCACAGGCAATCACCTCACCCCGGCCCTCCGCTAGTTCCGCGAGAGTGAGGGAGGCAGCCAACCCGTGAGCGCATTTTCCAATGCGGTCGTTAATCCGATCCACCACGTCTTGGGTTGGGCCTTGACCGTAGTAGAACTCGTGCAGCATGGGCACCTGGTTCGGACGCTGGATAAACTGTTGCCTGCCGCTGACAGACCACTGCCACACGCTGCGCATTTTCTCCCGGATGCGCTCCTCGATTTCACCTACGGCCATCAAAGGCTTGCCCAAAGCCAATCTTTCCACCGCCAGCTGCGCTGTTTGATGCACCGCGTCGCCCAACGCCGTATAAAGATTAGTGAGCTTCTTCAAACGATAGGCTGCAGCCGCTAGAGATGGGGCATTGCGCTCCCAGCCGTTGTGAGAGGCATAATAGTGGTAGTAATACACCCTCTTACACGCTTCAAAGGTCTGCAGCCGTGAAAACGACCACGACCACTGGGGATACTCCCGGCGTTGGTAAGCCATCATGTCATCCTTTCCAACTTAGTCAGCGCCTCCACAGCTTTGATCAGGTCGTGCCCGCTGGGATTCTGGAAGACGCGCAGTTCGAATTCCGGAATCGCCGCGAGAATATGGTCGAAGATATCCGCTTGGACTCCCTCATAGTTCACCCAAGCCACATCGTTGGAGAAAGCGTAGATCTCCAGAGGCAGGCCATCAGGGGTAGGCTGCAGCTGGCGGACCATAATCACCATCCCTTGATGTACTCTTGGATGGTTCCGCAGATATGCCGTCAGATATGCCCGAAATGTACCAAGGTTAGTCATATGGCGCCCGTTCACCAATGATGACGGATCGATGTTGTGAGCGTGGTTGTACTCCGCAATCTCCCGGCTCCGCTCCTCCACGTAAGGCCTTAGGAGCTGGATTCTTCTAAAACGCTCCAGCATTTTCTCATCGCAGAACTTCACACTGGTTTGGTCGATGAGGATCGATCGCTTGATCCTGCGGCCTCCCGACTCAAACATAAACCGCCAGTTCTTAAAGGAGTCGCCCATGAGCTTGTGCGTGGGAATGGTGCTCATGGATTTATCCCAGTTACGGACCTTAATTGTGTGCAGGGCTACCTCCTCCACAAACCCATCTGCTCCGTAGGCTGGCATCTCAATCCAGTCCCCCACGCGGATTTGGTCGTGCATGGTGAGCTGAATGCCGGCAACAAAAGACAGAATGGTATTCTGGAAGACCAGAATGAGCACAGCACTGAGGGCACCAAGGCCTCCCAGAATCGCCCAAGGCGACTGCCCCACCAAGATAGAAAACCCGATCACTACCGCGAACACGAACAGCGCAATTTTCACGATCTGGACATAGCCAGTGATGGGAACACGCTGAGAAACGGGAAAGGTGTTGTATACTGCCACCACAACGTCCAGCAGCCGGTCGAGTGTAATGGTAACCACAACCAAAGACCACATGCTTAGAACCAGCAGCACAAATTCGTTGGTTACCTCAAGAAACGGCAGCGCCTGGGAAACAATAAAGGCGGGAATCAGCAGAGCGGCGCTGTGCAGCACACCCTTTTCGATTATGATTTCGTCCCACTGCAGCTTTGAACGCACAAACAGGCTCTGCAGCAATCCCAGAACGTGACGGCGGATAACAAGATAGCCAATACTGCTCACAGCACCCACAAAGAGCAGCAGCAGTATTTCCTTGACTACCTGGCTTTCCAGCAAAGCCATCACGCTTCAATCCTCCTCCAGCGCGCTCTCGCGTATCTTCCCACCAAGGCTCTATATAGACTACGAAATAGGGCCGCGCTGAAGACAAGCTCAACGAAGATCAGGTAGCCAAGCCCAGCCTGAACCAGCAAATACATGACCCAACCGAGGCCAAAACAAACGCCCAAGCCGATGGTCATGGCAAAAACGGAGTTCAGGTTGGACTTTACGGCTTTCACGGGATTAGTCCAGTTCAGCATTGGTCTGGCTAAGTCCAGGATGGTTAAGAGACTTGCGAAACTGGTGGAAAGCAGCACTCCCAGCACACAGCCTAAGAATACAACCAGCGGTGGAAAGCGGAACACAACGGCCACCGCAATGACTGACAGTAGAGCGCCGGCCCCGTTGATAACCTGGGCTCCCAAGATACGCCCTGCCAGGATCTGGTCGATCGTGAGGGGAAGCGTCCTGGGAAACCACAGATGCTTACCTTCGCGAGAAAAGGTAGTGGCAGGAATCATGGACATGGCAGACGTGAGCACAAAGAACAAGGCGACACCACCCGTCAGCAGCTCGGAATCGGCTACTTGGCCGATGAGGGCAAACGGATTGCCGTCCTCCATGGGAGCAAAGCGCGGCAGAATAATCATCACCGGGAAAAGGATGTAGCCGATAAGGCCGTTCAGCACGAAGCCAGGGTTTCGCATGAAGAGGCGGATCTCCATCAGGGCTAACGACCATACTAAAGGCCTGGTCCTACCTGGAGTCAACCTTGCCACCTCAGCCTTTGCCCGCCTTCCCCGCTCCATGCCGGAAATGACTCCTCGATAAAACACCTTATCGGCAATGACCAAGATTAGGGCCGCGCCAACCGCGGTGATCCCGACATACAGCAGCA
>JAAYMI010000127.1 GCA_012521465.1 Bacillota bacterium
CGGAGCGGCAGTTGGTTTCCATCGCGAGGGCCATATCTACCAATCCCCGGATCTTGCTGCTCGACGAAGCCACCTCCACCCTCCCGAAAAGTGATGTTGCCCGGCTGTTCAGCATCATCTGGCGGAACGGATCGTCACACCTATGGAACTAGCTGTCCCGGACAATGTGGAGCCCCTGATTGCCCTGTGGGAAGCTTTAGGATTCTAACTTGCACCGGTCGGGCTGGGAGACCTTCCCCAGCCCGACCTCTTAATCCAGAACAGTAAGAGGGGGCTTTGCCATGGAACTATTTGGGCGTAATTGGGATAGAGAAGAACTGCGCCAGCACGTGGGCAGCATGCAGCAGCTCGCAGGAATCGAACCAGCGCGCCTTGTAAACGGTGCCGCTCGCGACGTGGAAGTGCTCAATGTCCGCACTGGGTCTGGGCTGAACTACCAGGTAGTGCCAGGCAGGGGGCTGGACATCGGGCTGTGTGAATACCAGGGGTTCCCCTTGGCGTGGCTCTCTCCCACCGGCACTGTCCATGCCAGCTTTTTTGATGCAGTGGGCCGCGGCTGGCTGCGCGGTTTTGCCGGCGGCCTCCTAACAACATGCGGTCTAACCTATGTGGGCGGGCCCACCGTAGACAACGGCGAAGAACTGGGCTTACACGGGAGAGCTTCCTATACTCCCGCGCAGAACGTGCAGTGGGATGCCTTTTGGCAGGGTGATCGCTACTTCCTGGAAGTGCGGGGTCAAGTTCGGGAGACTGGGGTCTTTGGACCCAACGTTCTCCTCGAACGAAGAATCTGTTCTGAACTGGGTTCTCGGGATGTCTTTGTGTTTGACACTGTTACCAATGAGGGCTATCAAGCAGTACCCCACATGTTTTTGTACCATCTCAATATCGGGTTTCCTATCGTAAGCGGTAATTCGTTTTTACGTGCGGATTACAGCAGCGTGGTGCCGCGGGATGAGGTGTCTCAGGCCGGACTGAGTGATTTCCCTGCCTTGATTGAGCCCGTGGCAGAAGACATGGACCAAGTCTTTTACCTCGATACCATCCCTGATGCAGATGGAATGATCACCGTCAAGATCTTCAACCCAACACTCCGGGACGGGCAGGGCTTAGGTATAGCCGTTTCCTATCTCAAGACCGAACTGCCTGAACTAACGATCTGGAGAAGCCTCAGCCGCGGCCGCTATCTCATTGGCATCGAACCGGGGAACTGCCGGGTAGATGGCCGCGATATAGAGCGCGCCCGGGGAACTCTAGTCACCTTGCAGCCCGGCGAACAGGCAAGCTATGCCATCTGCCTAAGGGTTATCTCTGCGGAGGACGACGCAGATCCAGACGTGCTTCCCGCATTGGTGAAGCGCTCGCTAGTAGGCTGAAATCACTATGGAATAGTAGGAGATGGACAGATGGAACTTGTTATAGGGATCGACTTAGCCACATCAGGCGCCAAATGCGTTGTGATGGACAAAGACGCCCAGGTGCTGGCTGTTGCGTTCACTCCCTACCCCCTTGACACTTCTGAGCAGGGTAAGGCAGAGCAGAATCCAGCTGAGTGGTGGGCAGCTACACGCCGCAGCATCAAAGAAGCCCTCCAGCAGGCCAACGCCGATCCACGGGCCGTGCAGGCCATCGGCTTGACAGGCCAAATGCACGGACTTGTGGCTCTCGATGCTGCCGGCGAAGTAATCAGGCCGGCCATCATCTGGCTTGACAGCCGGTCTATCCCGCAGTGCGAATGGCTGTTGGAGAACATCGGTGAGGAGGCCATCGCAAAGCATACCCTGAACGTACCTTTGACTGGCTTTACTGGTCCGAAGCTGCTGTGGTTGCGGGACAATGAGCCGGAGAGCTACGCCCGGATCGCCCAGATCATGCTCCCGAAAGACTACATCCGCCTCCGCCTCACTGGCGTTCCCGGCACTGATGTTTCGGATGCCTCTGGGACGATGCTGTTTGATGTTGCTCGCCGCACATGGTCAGAAGAGCTGGTCAGAACGCTGGATATTCCCCTCCGCTGGCTCCCACCGGCCTATGAATCTGGGGAAATCGTGGGGAATCTGCTCCCCGAGGTTGCCACAGAACTGGGCTTAAGGGCCGGCATCCCTGTGATCGCGGGAGCTGGTGACCAAGCAGCGGCAGGAGTAGCCTGCGGTGCCCTCACAGAAGGCGTCGCAGCAGCAAACATCGGCTCTGGCGGGATTGTGTTTATCGCGATGGATTCTCCCAAAGTGGACCCCAGCTTTGGCGTGCACACCTTCTGCCACGCAGTGGAGGGAAAATGGCATCTCCTGGGCGTGGTGCAGACTGCGGGTCTGGCTCTAAAGTGGTTTACCAAGACTTTCTGCCGTGAGGAAGCAGCGGCCGCGGAAATCTGTGACAAGAATGTCTATGATGTGCTTTTGCAGAAGGCATCTCACGTGCCGCCGGGCTGTGAAGGCTTAGTCTTCCTCCCCTACCTCATGGGCGAACGGAGCCCCCATCGCGACCCTAACGCCAGGGGCGTTTTCTTTGGGGCGCAGCTCCATCACGGCAAAGAATACTTCACACGTGCCGTTCTGGAGGGCGTCGCCTTCGCCATGCGGGATTGTGTAGAAACAGCCCGGCAGATGGGAGTCAAGCTTGATACCTATTACACCGGTGCAGGCGGCGGCTACCAAGGACGGCTGTGGCGCCAAATTCAGGCGGACATCTTCGGAGCCAATCTTGTTACCCTGAATGTTCAAGAAAGCTCGGCGTCAGGCGCGGCCATGCTTGCTGGGCATGCCTGCGGCCTGTACGAGTCGCTAGAAGCGGCCTACCGGGCCGGTGTACAACCGCTGTGGTATACAGAGTATGATGAGTCCAACCACGCACGCTACCAGAGCCTTTACACTGTTTACCGGCGGTTATACACCAATCTGCGGTCGCTGTTTAAGGAGCTCGCCTAATACCCTGACAAGGAGGAATACACATGCGAATTGCCGTCGGTTCAGACCATCTCGGTCTGCCGCTCAAAAAGTTCGTCATGGAAGTGCTCAACGAGCAGGGAATTGAGTACGTAGACATGGGCTGTTACAGTGAGGAACCGGTGGATTACCCTGACATCGGCGAAAAGGTTGCCGTGGCAGTGGCGGATGGCCAGTTTGATCGGGGTATTCTCATCTGCGGTACCGGCATCGGAATGTGCATCGTAGCCAACAAAGTGCCGGGCGTGCGTGCAGCCCTAGCTCACGATGTTTATTCCGCCGAACGGGCAAGAAAAAGCAACGATGCCCAAATTTTGACCATGGGAGCCCAAGTCGTTGGCACTGAAGCAGCCAGGGCTATCCTCAACGCCTGGCTCGCATCAGAGTTCCAGGGCGGTCGTTCTGCACCCAAGGTTGCCAAGATGGCAGCTCTGGATACGAAATACAGAAAGCAAGCCTAAAACATTTTAGTCCCGTGAGCGATTCAAGCAAGCGTGCCAGATCCCCTCGGCGCCGATTGAATCGCTCTTTTTCTTAAGCTGCAGCCCAGCAGAGATGATGTTTTTTCGAGGCAGCTGATTGAATTCCCAGTTAACCCCCATTGTTACACAATTAACGAAAGCGTAATTCTGGTTTGACTTTGCCCCCCTACCGTGCTATAATTTTAACCAGATGAACAAAAATGAACCTAAGTGAACCTTTCCAACCCCAATATTGGTTCATATTCCCCGCAATAGTACCATTTTGTTGCTTACCTACACCCCATCTTGCCACACGGCTCAGTCAGCAGCCACCGGTCCACATAGTCCAGAGCATTCCTACCGCTAGAAGTGTTTTGTTTTGCTGCCATTTCTAGTAGGTAGAGTAAGAAATTAAAAGGAGGGATTAGGCAAGAAGTAACTAATTCTATGTAGGAAGGTATTTGTTACTAACATTAAAAAGGAGTGAAGACTTTAGCTATGATTAGGAAGTTAACGGTAGCAGTTTTGGTTCTGTCTTTGGTGATGGGAATTGCAGCTAGCGCCGCACTCGCCCAGGATTACCGTATTTCCGTAGTGCTAAAGGCTCTCAACAGCGATTACTGGAAGACTGTTGAGGCCGGCGCTAAGGCAGCGGCTGCTAAGTACGGTGTAGACGTTTCGGTAGTTGGACCTTCTGCTGAAACAATGGTTATGGAACAAGTGGACATGCTGCAGGACCAGCTCACTCTGGACATCGATGCTCTGGTAGTAGCTCCTCTCCGCCCGACGGCTCTCCTGAACGTGTTTGAACAGGCCCACAGCGCAGGCATCCCTGTTCTCCTCATCGACACTGACGCTGACTGGGAGAAGAAGGAAACCTTCATCGGTACTGGTAACTACGAAGCCGGCCAAATGGCTGCTCAGTATTTCAAGGAGAAGCTGCCTCAAGGTGGCGATGTAGTTGTTATCCGCGGTGCTATGGGCGACCTCACCCATGACCAACGGGTCGATGGCTTTGTTGATGAACTGAAGGGCAGCAACATTAAGGTCATCGCGATCCAGGCTGCCGACAGCGAGCGGGGCAAGGGCATGGACGTTATGCAGAACCTGCTCATGGCACACGAAGGGATCGTGGGCGTATACTGCTCCAATGACGAAATGGCTCTGGGCGCTCTCCGGGCTGTGGAAATGGCCAACAAGAAGGGCATCCTGATCATGGGCTTCGACGGCTCGCCTGATGCTCTGAAGTCCATCCGGGACGGCGGCCTAACCGGCAGCGTGAAACAGGACGCTTACGGGATCGGTTACTACGGCGTAGAGTACGCTGTCAAGCTCCTCAATGGCGAAACCATTGACAAGCGCATCCCTGTTCCGACCGCGATCGTTGATAGCGACAACGTAGAAGAAGAAATCGCTGCGTTCGAGGCTATTGTAGGGCGCAAGCTGTAAGCAATAAGCTCGTCCAGCATCCCCAACCCGGCAACGGGTTGGGGAGCTTTTAAGATTCGGAGGTGATCTGCCGTGAGTGCGCCCTTTCTGAAGCTCGAAAACGTCAGCAAAGCTTTTCCGGGCGTCCAGGCGCTGAGCAATGTATCCTTGGAGATAAACAAGGGAGAGATTCACTGTCTAGTGGGTGAAAACGGGGCAGGTAAATCAACCTTGATTAAGCTCCTCACAGGGGTGCACGCCTGGGACAGCGGCACCGTTTTTTTTAACGGGCAAACTCTACACAACCTAACTCCCCAGAAAGCCCTGCATGAATTGGGCATTGTCCCCATTTACCAAGAGCTTAACCTCATTCCGAAACTGGATGTAGCGGAGAACATCTTTCTCGGCCGTGAGATCCTCGCCAACGAACGCTTGCGGTTCATCAACCGCAAAGAGATGGTCAGACGAACCAAGGAGATTCTGGCCCGCCTCAATCAAGATATTGATCCAGCTGCCTTAGTAGGCACTCTGGGGATTGGAAAGCAGCAGATGGTGGAGATCGCCAAGGCCCTAGCTGTAGAAGCAACGCTGCTTATCCTTGATGAACCTACCGCTCCCCTCGGCCAGGAAGAAGCGGAAGAACTGTTTTCCGTGATGCGGCAGTTGAAGAGCGAAGGCGTGACCATCATTTTCATCTCCCATAAGTTGGAGGAAATCAAAGAGGTTGGCGATCGCATCACCGTCCTCAGGGATGGGAAGAAGATCATAACCACCGATGTGGAAGCGCTGTCCATCGACGAGATCATCACTTACATGGTAGGCCGCCAAATCGAGGACAAATACCCGAAGATCAAAACGCAGCGGGGAGAGCTTGCCCTGGAGGTCCGGAATCTGTCCACCCCTGACTTGCTCCAGGACATTTCCTTCAAAGCGTACCGCGGCGAAGTGCTGGGCATCGCTGGTCTGGTCGGGGCCGGACGGACGGAGCTGGCTAGGGCCATCATTGGGGCGGATCCAATGCTGCAGGGTGAGATCCTGATCGATGGCAGCCGTGTAGACATTCGTTCACCGAAAGACGCTTTGAAACACGGTTTGGTGCTGCTCACCGAGGACCGCAAGGGTCAAGGCTTAGTCCTCAACAACAGCGTGCTGTTCAACGCTACCCTCGCGAACCTGAAGAAGTATCTTAGTGGAATCTTGCTTGACCTGGATGCACAGCGACAGGACGCAGTACGGGTAATAAAGGATCTGAGCATCAAGACGCCTTCCCTCAATACGCTTGTAGCCCAACTTAGTGGAGGAAATCAGCAGAAAGTAGTCATCGGTAAGTGGCTTAATACAAAGGCAGATATTTTCATATTTGATGAGCCGACCCGCGGGATCGATGTTGGCGCCAAGACAGAGGTGTACAACATCATTAACAAGCTGGTCAAAGACGGAGCCGCGGTAATCATGATTTCCTCAGAGCTGCCCGAGATTCTCGGCATGAGCGACCGCATAATTGTCCTCTCGGAAGGACGCCTCACTGGCGAGTTTACTCGGGAAGAAGCCACCCAAGAAAAGATCATGGCGGCAGCCACAGGAGGTATACATTATGCAAGCTAAACCACTCGAGCAAGAAGCTCGCCGTGTGGACTGGAAAGATCTCATGCTGAACCGCATGGGAGCACTGCTTGGCCTTATCATTATCATGATCGGGCTTTCGCTGGCCAGCCCACGGTTTTTCACCGTTGGCAACCTCATGAACGTGGCCCAGCAGTCAGCCATCAACGCCCTCGTTGCCTCGGGTATGCTGCTGGCCATCCTCACGGCCGGAATTGACCTCTCCGTCGGTTCCATCCTGGCCCTGTCCATCTGTGTCTCAGGTATTCTTATCGTGAAGTGGGGCTTAAACTCCCTCCTCGGCCTCCTGCTTGGCCTCGGTGTGGCCGCGGGAGCCGGTACCATTAACGGCTTGCTCCTGACGAAACTGCGCCTACCCCACCCCTTTATTTCCACACTGGGCATGCAGAACGTGGCCAGAGGCCTTGCGTTGATTATCACCCAGGCATCTCCCATTTCAGGCTTTCCGAGATGGATCCAGTTCTTTGGGGCAGGATACGTGGGCCGGATTCCCTTCAGCTTTATCATGGTTGTGGTCACGGTAGTCACGTTCCATATCTTCCTCACCAGAACGACCCTCGGCCGCCATATCTATGCCGTTGGTGGCAACATTGAAGCGGCACGCCTCTCCGGTATTGACGTGGACAGAGTTCGGCTGTGGGTCTACACAATCAGCGGCTTCATGGCTGGCTTGGCCGGCCTCACCCTGATGGGCAGAGTCAATGCCGCTTACCCCCTTGCAGGCCTGATGTATGAAACGGATGCCATCGCTGCGGTTATCATTGGCGGCGGCAGCTTCATGGGCGGCGTGGGAACGATCTGGGGAACCCTGCTCGGCGCCATCATTATTGCTGTCATCCGTAACGGCCTCAACCTGCTTGGCGTGTCGCCGGATACCCAGACAATCATTATCGGCCTTGTGATTATCGGTTCAGTATACATCGATGTGCTCCGCCGCCGCAGGAGCCCTGCCAGTAAACGCTGAGCGCGAAACAAGGCCCTTAGCAGACCTCAAGACAGTCAAAGCGCCGTTCATCGTGTGATGTCCGGCGCCTTTTTTGTCTCTTGCTGCAAGAAAGCCTTAGGGAACCTCTACCCAGCGCTTCTCCTGATGGCTTTGGAGAATGGCCTCTGTAATAAGGAGTTCCCGGTGGCCCTCCGCAAAATCAGGAAGAGGATGCGTTGGTTCTCTGCCATCCAGCTTCAGACCAAGGTTCAGGTAAAAATCTCTGAACATGTTGTATACTGCATCGTGATAACCAATGGGATGCCCTGTGGGCAGGAGAGCATACCGCTTTGTCTCCGGAAGCTGCAGCTGCGGGCTCTCCATGAGGAACTGGTTAGCCTGGCTGCGGTGTCCGATCCACAGCTGCGTGCTGCGCTCGTGGTTCCAAGCAAGGCCGGCCTTGAAACCGTACACCTGCAGGTCAATCCAGCACTTCCGTCCCGCGCACAGCTGGCTCACGGTAAACACCCCTGAGGCTCCGCTGTCAAAATGAACCAGGATGGAGCCGTAATCCTCCACCTCTACCTCATACTCTGTATACTGCCCTTCCTCTCCGCCTGCGCAGGGCTTTTTCCGTACAGGCAGGGTCGTCTTGAGGTCCGCCATCACTTCCGTAATCCGGGAACCGGTCACGAACTGGGCGAGGTGGAACCAGTGGCTCCCGATGTCCCCGATGACATTCGAACTTCCGGCCGCGTCCTTTTCCAGGCGCCAATCGTAGTCCGTATCATACAGCAGCCAATCCTGGAGATAAGACCCGATCACCGTATGGACCTTGCCGAGAGCTCCGTTCCGCACCTGGGCCGCCGCTTCCTGTACAGCGGGATAGTAGCGGTAGCAGAAATTTATGCCTGTCAAGAGGCTGTTCTGTTCGGCTAAGCGGGCCAATTCGGCCGTTTCCTGGGAGGTTGTGGCCAGCGGTTTTTCTGAAAGAATGTGCTTACCTGCTTGAAGAAAAGCACGGTTGATGGGGTAGTGCAGGTGGTTGGGAGTGCAGTTGTGCACCACCTGAATCTCAGGATCAGCAAGCAGTTCAGTGTAATCATCGGTTACCTTTGGTACACCGTACGTCTCTGCGAGTTCACGCAGGCGCTCCACCCGCCGCCCCACCAGTGCCTTCACCTTCACCCCTGGGATCCTCAGCAAAGTCTGGAGATGAACTTTGCCAATATACCCTAAACCAACAATGGCAACACCGATCACATTATCAGCCTCCTAACGTAGTTCCGGCATATAGCTGCCGTGTTCCGCCATGTAATCCTGGAGAATCGCCTTGGCAGTCGTGAGGTCGGGGACCAATGGATGACAGGATAGAGCGCGCAGCGCCAAAGCGAAGGACTTGTGCTTCACAGCCTCAATGGTCAACCGCTCATAGCCCTTCACCCGCTGCAGCAGCGTCTCTGCGTGGGGCGGTAAAGCGCCGCTTACGCTGAACGGATGAATGCCGTTGGAGTCAACAAGAGACTGGACTTCTACTACATCATTCGCAGCCAGACAGGAAAGAGTGCCGTTATTGCGCACGTTGATGGGAATAATCCGCGGCTGCACTCCTGCCAAGGATTCCACCACCTGCGCCGCGATTTCCGAGTAACCTTCAGGCTCCAGCAGGGAAGCGTCGGCCGCTGGCCGGGATTTACGATCCTCACTGAGCCTGCCCTGCCGCTCCACCTGGAAATATGACCCGCTTCTGCGGCGTAAGTAGCTGAAGTAGGCTTCCCGAGGCTTCACCTGCGATTCCCCGGCCTGGATCTTTCTCAGCTCTCCAAAGAGCTCTTGGTTCAGCACTTCGATCTGTTCGCTGCGGGTGATGTTCGCCCCCTTGATGTTCTTCACCACCGCTTGATGCTTGTAATAGAAGATAAGGTACTCGTTGGGCAGAAGGCCGACAGCTTTGATCAGATCTGGGTCCACGGAGTGGGCCGCAATGATGCTCAGCACTGCCTCATCTTGGAGAATGCTGGGCAGCAGCTCTTGGCCCCTATACTTCACTCCACCAACCCAACCGAGGTGGTTGATGCCGTAGTAGTCAAACCACAGCTCCTCCAGGGGCAGGCCAACTGCCCGGGCTGTGGCCGCCAAGAGCTCAGTTGGACCATCGCAGATCCCGACGATTCGGTCGAAACCAGCGTCAAGCACGGCCTGAGTAATGAGGCCGGACGGATTGGTCAGATTGACAACCCACGCTTTGGGGGCAGCAGACTGAATAATCTCCATGTATTCCCAGGCCACCGGAATTGTCCTGAGGGCCATAGCAAACCCGCCTGGGCCAGTCGTTTCCTGCCCCAGCACGCCGTAGCGCAGGGGAACCCTTTCATCGATGATCCGTGCCGCAATGTCCCCCACCCGCATGGTGAAAATCACGAAATCCGCGTCTTGGCAGGCCGCTTGCACATCGGTGGTCACCGTAAGTGCAACGCCCTCTGGCGGCGGAGCAATCTCATCGATCACAGTCTTCATCAAGGCGAGCCGCGTACCGTCGATGTCCATGAGGGAGATCTCGCCGAGACCTAGGCTGTCGGTACTGCTCAGCAGCCGCCTAACCAGCGGAGGCGTCCGCACGCCCGCGGCACCAAGTATAGCTATTTTCATGTTGAATCTCCTCCCGCACTATTCTTCTGAAAAATGCTTCACTGCCTCAGACAGGCTCTTGGGAAACCCTTCTGTGCCCCCAAGCGCAGTCACAGACAGTGAACCGCAGACAACGCCTAGCCTGAGGGCTTTTGCCATCGGCCACCCCAAGATCACACCTGTCATAAAGC
>JAAYMI010000128.1 GCA_012521465.1 Bacillota bacterium
AACGAAGCATCCCTTCCCAGCCTTGAGCAAACTCTAAATCCCTTGTATGAGCTTCTCTACCTGCTTCTTTGCCTTGGCGTCCAGTATTCCGCTCGCCAGGGCATTGGCGCGCATAGTCGCGTTGAGCCGGAAACACCCTAACCACGTTCTTGAGGGCGAAGATTGACGATGGGGACTTCTCGCTCAACCCGTGTTCTAATCCCAGCAAGCAGTTTCGCGTACCGCTGCAGGCCGTCTTGATCAAACTTCTTGTGGAAAACGGCATACAGGGTGATATCCCGCAGCTTCAGGAAAAAGGGGAGTTCGTTCAGCCAAAAGCCCTCCAGCGAGTTCTCTGCGCTGTAGCCGATCATGAAGTCTTGAAAGAATTCACGGGCATAGGCATCTTTTTCACTTTGCTGCTGGTCACTGAACTTCCGCCAGATCGTGTAATACAAGGCTATGGCTATATCACTGGCAAACCACTGGTAGGAACAATCATCGAAATCAAAGACTGTTATCTTCCCTTCGTTGACGAAGAAGTTACCTGAATGAACATCGGTGTGAATTAAGCCATAGCTATCCCGGGATCGGGGCAAGTTCTTCGCATATTCCAACAGCGAGTAACCGATATCGACAATGTGCTTATCTTCCTTAGGGAGGTACTGTTCGAAGCACATCAAGTCGTCCTCAAACCAGTGCGGCCTTCTGAACCTTTCTTCAGATGGCTCAAAATGTTTGGTTACCCTGTGCATCCTTCCAATGGTTCTTCCCCACTCAATGATAACTTCCCGAGTCGGTTCTGCGGGATTCGTGCGATTCAACAATCTGCCTTTTGCTTTTTGGAACAAGCTGGCGATAAAATGTTCTTCACCCACAGGTATTTCCTCCGCCAATTTCCCGGAGGTTGAATGCAGGGGCTTAGCCACACTGACTCCGTTTTCTGCAAGATAATTGATCCACTCCAGCTCACCTAGGACCATGTTGGTACTCCGATGGGAGCTGTGAGTCAGTCTAAGAACATAGCTAACGCCGGCGATTTCGCCTTCGTATACATAGTTTTCAAAATCACCCAAGCGCTTAAGTGAACCGGCGGACATGCCAAACCGCTGGGCTGCTTCAGATAGTACTTCGTTAGAGAACTGCAGCTCGATTTCTCTTTCCACAAGGTTCGCCCCTTACGTATTATGCTTCTGCTGATTGCTGTCCTATATTGTTTTCCCTTCCCCTATCTCCACTTTGTTCACAAAGTCCATGTGGTAACGAACCGCTCCATGATCCTTGATCACTGTCGCCCTTGTGATGCGGATGGCTAGGATGATGCAGTCCGCGTCGCTTTCGTCATTGGCAACGTCGTACCAAGGAGCAAATGCTTCCCGAAGTTTTGCCCTCAGGGAAGCATTCTTTGGATCCAGCACCCATCCGAGATTCTCGGCAATCCCATTGCCTGAAAACCACTGCCCACTAACGGCAAAGGCGACTTCTGGGTTTCGAGCTATCTGCTGCATTTTGGTGGATCGTGCCCAAGTAGTAATGTAAAACACACCGTCTTCATAGACCGCATCCACTTCCCGCACGCAAGGCCGGGGGCTGCCTTCTTCATTTGGTTCCAATGCAATGGTAGCAAGGGAGATGACATTATCTTTTCCGTTGCCGCATCTCTCTTCGATTAACTGCAAGCCTTCTTCATACCTGGTCATTTCACGATCCCCCTCAAAGTTTCAACCGAATAATCAACTCTAGAACGCTCACTAGCCTTTTCGATTACCTACAGCAGAGGCCCCTGTGCGCTCTGTCTAGGCGGACAGCCTCTGTCCTGTATAAGGTTTTCTATCTGCTGCCTCGCCTTTTTGTCCAATATACCGCTAGCAAGTGCACTCGTGATGTAGTCTTCGACTTCTGCTGTCTTGTAACGTCTTCTGATACCGCACAACACAGTCAAGACGTCCAGCAGGATGGACTTGCGCAACGTTTCTTTGACCGCGCTGAGGTTAAGGGAGATCAGCGCGGATGTGATCTTGCCATCGAGGCCGGGCTTTTCCGAGGCGATCATACCCAAGGCTTGTATTAGCTCCCGAGTATCCGCAGCTGGATCCCGCCCTTCCTCTGCTTGCTGCTTAGGTCCAGGATTAGCTTCTACTCAGTGGCGTTAATCACAACAAGATTGCCTGATTCGTAGCGCTTAAGGCCCAGGTAAAACACCAAACGGGCCAAGAGAGCAAGACCAAGGGCAAACAGGATCATTAGAACGACATGGACCAGGGTGAAGTCCGTTAGGATCCGTACCGGCAGATAGGAAACGAAGCCGGCGGGAATAACCGTATACAGCACAAAGCGCGTTGCCGCAGAAAAGATACCTTCTGGGTACAGGGAAAAGGTGAGCAGGGCCTCAATTAACTCATCTGCCAACTGCTCACTTTGCCCCAGCCAGAAGCTCAATGAATTGGCCAGCACCGCGAAGCTAGTCATCACCACTCCTCCGGCGAAAATCAGAATCAGGAATGCGAGCAGCAGCCCGGGAGATGGTGCAGCAGTTAGAGCAAATATAGCCAGGGAGAAGACCAGATCTCCCCACGCTGAGGCCGCAGATCTGGAGATGAGCACATGGAGCAGCACAGGTTTGGGTAGGGCCAGATAGAAATCCAGTCTGCCCTCGGCAATGGCCCGGCTCAACGTGAAAGATCCTCCGAACAACAGCGCCTGGCAGGCGTAGGCGCCGCTCGCCACAGCATACAAGAGCATAACGTGCTCAAAACTCCAGCCATTTAGCGTTTCGATCTGGGTGAAGAGCACCCACCAGAAAAAGAGAAGCATGAGATTGTTGATGAACATGAAGACGACTTGGCTCAGAAACGCTCCCCGGTACTCCATCGCTGATTGAAGATTGGCCGAAAAGTACTGGAAGACAAATCTGACAGCGCGCTTAGCCTCCGTGAACATGGACCCTCCGCACTCCTTTCCTAAACATAACAGCCGCTAAAGCAGCTAGAAGGACCGTCCAGACCAACTGACCTGCCAGCATCTGCCAGAGCAAGGAATAGTCGAAATCCACCACCAGGCGGGCAGGAGCGGAGAAGCTGTAACGCAGAGGCAGCAGGTAAGAGATGCGCCTCAACCCCTCTGGGTAGGCCTCCACTGGGACTAACAGGCCTCCAAAGATGAAGGTCATCTTGTTGAGGATCCAGAAATAGGGCCTGGTTTCCTCCAGCCAGAAGGCCAGCAGAGCCACGCAGAAGCACACCAAGAAGTTGATAGAAGTGGCCAGGGCAAAACCCAACAGTACCCAGCCGAACTTGCCCCAGTTCACCGTTAAGGGCCCCATGGTCAAATAAGCAAAGGCAGCCCCAACGGACAAGTTGGTAGCAGCGCGGACTGCAAACTCGCCGCAGTACGCAGCGAAGTAGTAGAGGATGTAGGAATAGGGCCGGATCAGCTTGTAGGCTACATCTCCGCTCTTGACTTCTTCACTCACCAGATAGTGTGCCCGCGGGATGGAAAGGGCGATCGTTTCGGTGAAAAGCATGTACCACAGCATGGCGGTGCTGTCCAGCCCAGCAATCTCCCCACTCGGTCCCAGTACAGTTTTCCAAAGCTGAGAGAAGATGAACAGAATCAGGATCAGAAAGATGCTGCTGGCGAAATGGTCAGCCAGGTACACAACCCTATTTGTGAAGCTGATTTCCGCAATCCTCACGTATTTGCGCAGCGCGCCTCCACTAACTAACTGCATCCTGCTCACCCTCTCCCGCAGGCCGCCTGTAGATGTCCCGAATAACCTCTTCCATGGCCGGTTCTTCCACGCTGATATCCGCGGTATCCGCTTGAGCGAACAGCTCACCCAAAACGTCCTCGATGGAAGTAGAGCGGGTATTAATCCGGAACTTCACGCCTTTCTCAGTGTGCTTGAGGATCTCCGCATTAGAGAGCCTGAGCCCGGGACAAGGCTCGGCAAACTTCACGTTCACGATGCGTGTTGTCAGGTAATTGTGCCGCAGATACGATGTTGACGTGTCCAGGATGATCTCACCGTGGTTGATCACAATGACTCGCTTGCAGAGCTGCTCAATATCCCCGGCATCATGGGAGGTAAGGAAGATGGTCGTATTCTCTTCCTCGTTCAGCCGCTTGATCAACTCTCGGATTTTCAGTTTGGCCACCACATCCAAGCCGATGGTGGGCTCATCTAGAAAAATCACCTGCGGCCGGTGCAGGATGCTGGCGGCAATTTCACAGCGCATACGCTGCCCTAGGGAAAGCTTTCGGACTGGAGTCTTGATGAACTCTGCCAGTTCAAACAGCTCCACCACTGCATCTAGACGCTTAGCCAAGTCCCTATGGGGGATTTCATAAATGCTTCCCAGTAGGCGGAAACTGTCTAAGGCCGGCAGATGGTACCACAGCTGGGACTTCTGCCCGAAAACAGAGCCAATGGTGTAGGCCAGCTGACGGCGGGACTCCCAAGGTACCAAACCCAAGACCTGCGCGGTTCCTGCTGTAGGATTGAGGATGCCTGTGAGCATTTTTATCGTTGTGCTTTTGCCCGCCCCATTACGGCCAATAAAGGCCAAGAGTTCTCCTGCCTCCACCGCAAAGCTGATCCCCTTTACCGCACCCAGTTCTGTGTAAGTTGGCCGCAGCAGCGCCCGGACGCTGCCGCGCAATCCCGGCTCTTTGGTCTTGGCTCGGAACACTTTACTCAGTCCATTTACGTCTATTACTGCCAAGGCCAACACCTCCTTGAGTGAGCATTTTCACAAGTATAGCAACGCCACGAAATGATGTCAAGGATGAGGCTTGTGAAAAAAGAAAAAGGCCACAGACCTCTCTTCAACACTGGAAAAGCGAAGAAACTGGTGGCTGTGGACACTGCCAATCCTCCCTCTACTGTAGTGGGTAGCTAGTGCCATTCAGTTCCGTCTTGGGGAAACACACCGATTCGATCAGGGGAGACGAACTAGCCTACGGATGGCACGAAAAAGGAGCCTCGCATGGGGCTCCTTTTTATGCCGTTTGAACGTTTTGCGTTAGAGGAAGCACTCGCTACCTAGTCTCATCCTGACGTCTCAGTTCTGGGTGGTATGGGCGGTCTAGTGACGCGTCGGGAACCACCCGTCACAGTGTCCCGTTCTTTGTCGGAAAGAGTGTCAGCTTTGTCCTGACGTTCCTTTTTGAGCAGTTCTTCATCTTTCCTGCCTTCACGCTCAGTAAACTCTTGTCGGCTCATTACTCATCCCTCCTTCGCGGGGTCTTTCCTGCTCAGCGCCGAGCTGCCTTGGGGTGGTACCTCGGTCCTCCTTCCTTAGCGGCTACCAGTGAACAGGTTAGCCACGAGAATCTCGCCCCGGGCTGACCGGATGATTCCTATCACAGCAAAGCAACACTCGCCTCTAGCTGAGCCTTCAACCTAGTGAAGAATTGGATCTGGAAGTTGATCCTGTCTCGCCAAAGCTTTGTTGCTGT
>JAAYMI010000018.1 GCA_012521465.1 Bacillota bacterium
AAACCGCGGCCGCCCAGTTAGCACAGGAGGAAGCGGCAGAAAGCCACCACCGCAGTGTTGTGCGCGAATTGGAAGAGCGGCTCGCGAAACTCGAATCGGTGCTTGAGGAGGCCCAAAGCGGCATCACTCAGCTCAGGATCCAGCTGGCAGAAGAAAAGGGCGTCGCGGAAAACCTCCGCATGCAGCTCACAACAGTGGATAATCAGATCGCTGAAAACCAGTCTACCTTAAGCCAGGCTAGGACCGAACAGGATAATCTAAGTCAGCTGCAGTCAAACCTCAGCCGCGAGATCGCCGCGGCCCAGGCTGAACTGGAACGCAACGAGCAGGCTCGGAACGAGCTTGGAGGAAGGCTTGAACGGCTTAAGCAGGAGCGGGAAGGTCTGCAGGGTCAGCTAAAGGAGTTAAATGCCCGCCTCAAGCAAGTGAACGCTGAACATGCCCAGGCTGAACGGAAGCTGTACCGCCTCGAGAGTGACCTCAAACTGAAGGCCGCCGAGGCTGAACGCATCTTTGAGCTGCTGCGCGAACGGGGCCTGGAACCAGAACAGGTGCAGCAGCGCCAAATTGCGCAGCCGAAGTCTGTGCTCCGCCAAACCATCGATGAGCTCAGAGAACAGATCCGCAGTCTAGGTATGGTTAACCCCACGGCCGTGCAGGAATACGAAGAGGTGAAGGAACGGCATCACTTCTTAACCATGCAGCTCGAAGACTTGAATGCGGCGAAAGACCAACTTCATAAGGTCATTGCAGAGATGGACGAGGTTTGCCGCTCCAAGTTTGAAGAAACCTTTGCTCAAGTGCGGACTGAGTTCAGAAAGCTGTTCACCGAGCTCTTCCAAGGCGGAAGGGCAGATCTGTGCTTGACGGAGCCGGATTCGCCTCTCACAACCGGTATTGAAGTTGTGGCGCAGCCTCCTGGCAAGAAACTCCAGAATCTGCTGCTCCTTTCTGGAGGCGAGCGTGCCCTCACAGCCATCGCCCTGCTGTTTGCCATCCGCCGAGTGAAACCTACACCCTTTTGCGTACTTGATGAAATCGATGCGGCACTCGATGAGATCAACCTGCGGCGGTTTACTAAGCTGATGCAGGAGTTCTCCGAAACAACACAGCTGCTCACCATTACCCACCGACAGGCAACCATGGAGGCAGCCGACGCCCTCTATGGCGTAACCATGTCGGAAGAAGCTGTCTCCCAAATCATCTCGGTGAGCATGAAACTGGAGGGGTAAGAGTGTTCTGGAAAAACATCTTCAAGAAAAAAGACACGGCACCAACGGAAAGCCTAGAACAGTCCACAGTGGACGAACCGCAGGCCAAGGAGGAGGCAGAGACTTCCCAGAGTCTGTTCCAGCGTCTCAAGATGGGTCTATCCAAAACGCGGAAGGGCTTCGTGGACCGCATGGAACAACTTGTCTCTGGGCGCAAGGTTGATGAAGAGCTCTTTGAAGAGCTAGAAGAGCTGCTTATCCAGGCTGACTGCGGCGTACCCACAGCCATGGAACTGGTGGACCGGCTCCGGGAGCGGGCAAAGGGAGAGCGCATCACCGAAGGGGATGAGATCAAAAGACTGCTGCGGCAAGAGATCACAGCCATGCTGGAAAGCCACGCTCAGTCCTTGAAAGAGTCCACCGCTTCTCCATATGTCATCATGGTGGTGGGCGTAAACGGTGCGGGCAAGACCACCACGATCGGAAAACTTGCTTACCGGTTTAAGCAGGAAGGGGCCAAAGTACTCCTGGCAGCGGGGGATACATTCCGCGCCGCCGCCATCGACCAGCTGAAAGCCTGGGCAGACCGTGTGGGGGTGGCGTTCATCAGCCACCAGGAGGGAGCTGACCCGGCCGCGGTTGCGTATGATGCAGTGAATGCCGCCAGGGCCCGGGGCAGTGATGTCCTGATTCTGGATACAGCCGGGCGCCTCCAAACCAAGACTAATCTTATGGCTGAGTTGGGGAAAGTGCACCGTGTGGTCCAAAGGGAGCTGGGCAGGGATGTTGATGAGATCCTCCTGGTAGTGGACGCCACAACCGGCCAAAATGCCCTTTCCCAAGGCAGGATGTTCAGCGAAGCGGTGCCCATCACAGGGATTGTTTTGACAAAGCTGGACGGCACTGCGAAAGGCGGAATAGTCTTAGCGCTCGGAAACGAACTGAACCTGCCGGTCAAGCTGATTGGCGTGGGGGAGAAGTATACAGATCTGCGGGACTTCAACGCGGCTGAATTTGCTAAGGCACTCTTTGACTAGGATTGGTGCTTGACAGCAGTCGGGTCAGGGGATATACTATCTGAGTGTAAAGCAATTTTGGTTAACAGGGGTTGCGAAATGGAGAAAACGGTGCGCATGAGCCTGCTGTTTGATTTCTATGGTCCCCTGCTGACTGAGCGCCAGCAAGAGGTTTACGAAATGTACTTCCACGATGACCTCTCGTTGGGCGAAATCGGCGAGCAGCTCGGTGTGTCGCGCCAAGCAGTCTACGACATTTTGCGGCGTTCGGCAGCCATAGTGGAGGAATATGAGGAGAAGCTGGCCCTTGCTGCCAAGCATGGAGAGCGAACCGCCAAGCTGGAACAGTTGATGGCTGTTTTGGAAAAGCTAGAAGCCCTGTACCAACAGCGGGAAGAACTTGCGGAGGAGCGGGAGCTGCTCTGTAGGGCACGCCAGCAGCTGCAGGAGATTATTTCTGAGAGTTAGGAGGCAGATGCATGGCCTTTGATAACCTTGCTGCACGGTTACAAGAGACAATGAGAAAACTCCGGGGCAAGGGTAGGCTCAGCGAGAAGGATGTGGATGAATCCCTCCGAGAGGTCCGCTTAGCTCTGCTGGAAGCAGATGTCAACTTCAAGGTCGTGAAAGACTTTATCAAAAGGGTGAAAGAGCGGGCAGTAGGGGAAGAGGTGCTGTCCAGCTTGACCCCAGGTCAGCAGGTAATCAAGATCGTCCACGAGGAGCTTACTGCCCTTATGGGAGGCACCCAGGCTAAGCTCCAGCTTTCCTCGAAGCCTCCCACAGTGATCATGATGGTAGGCCTCCAGGGCGCTGGTAAGACCACAACCGCGGCCAAGCTCGCCCGCCTGCTAAAGAGCCAGGGACACCGACCACTCATGGTGGCTGCTGACATCTACAGACCTGCAGCAATTAAGCAGCTGATGGTATTGGGAGAGCAGATTGAGGTGCCCGTGTTTTCCATGGGCCAGCAAAACCCGGTAGATATTGCCAAGGCCGCAGTCAACCACGGAATCACCCACAGCAACGATGTGATCATCATTGATACCGCCGGGCGCCTGCATGTGGACGACGCACTCATGGAGGAACTGGTGCAGATTAGGGAAGCAGTCTCACCCCATGAGATTCTCCTCGTGGTCGATTCCATGACGGGGCAGGATGCGGTGAATGTAGCTGAGGCCTTTAATGCCCGCCTCGAACTGGGCGGAATCGTCCTGACCAAACTGGACGGCGATGCCAGGGGTGGAGCTGCCCTCTCTGTGAAGGCAGTAACGGGCAAACCGATCAAGTTCGCAGGCGTCAGCGAGAAGATGGATGGGCTGGAACCATTTTACCCAGACCGCATGGCTTCACGCATCTTGGGCATGGGCGATGTGCTCAGCCTGATTGAGAAAGCCACCGCGGCCGTAGACCAGGAGAAGGCCAAGCAGCTTGCCCACAAGCTCAAAGAAGATGAGTTTACGCTGGAAGACTTCCTGGATCAGCTGCAGCAGCTGAAGAAGATGGGGCCTTTAGATCAAATTCTGGGCATGCTGCCCGGAATGGGTGCCGTGAAGCAGCTGAAGAACCTTGATGTGGATGAGAACCATCTTAAGCGCATTGAAGCCATCATCAATTCCATGACAGTGCAGGAACGACGCAATCCACAGATCATTGGTGGTTCCCGCCGCAAACGCATTGCTCAAGGTTCCGGCACACGGGTACAGGATGTCAACCGCCTGTTGAAGCAGTTTGAGCAGACCCGCATGTTGATGAAGCAGCTCACGGGCTCAGAAAAGGGCCGCCGGAGAAGCAAAGGTATGTTTTCTCTCTTTCGCTAGTCCCCCTCAATGTGAGATGGGATGAAATAACTGGATTCTGTCTAGGAGGTGACACAGCATGGCCGTTAGAATTCGCTTGAAGAGGATGGGAGCCAAAAAGCGCCCGTTCTACCGCTTGGTAGTGGCTGATTCTCGTGCAGCCCGGGACGGCAGGTTCATCGAAACTCTGGGATACTACAATCCCATCGCTGATCCCGCCGAGTTCAAGATCGACGAGGAGAAGGCGCTACAATGGTTGCAAAAGGGTGCCCAACCATCTGATACTGCTAGAGCTCTTCTGCGCAAGAGCGGAGTATTGGATAAGTTCGCTGCCTCCCGCAACCAAGGATAGGAGGTATATCCGTGCAGGAGTTAGTGGAGTTTATTGCTAAGTCCCTAGTGGAGCATCCTGAGAGTATTCGCGTGGAGCAGATTCAGAAAGAAGACGAAACTGTCTACCGGCTCTACGTCGCGCCAGAAGATATGGGAAGAATCATCGGCAAGCAGGGCAAGATCGCTAAAGCGATTCGCACAGTAGTGAAAGCCGCGGCCGTTAAGTCGGGGGAAAGGGTGTACGTGGACATCACAGATGGCCTCACGGATGAATACTAAGTGGGTCCTGATTGGTGAAGTTGTAGCATCCCAAGGAAATCGGGGAGAAGTAAAGGTTATGCCTCATACCGAGTTCCCCGAAAGGTTCCTGGACATGCAGGAAATCCGTCTGTTTGGCAGGCATGATTATGAACCGCGCCTGGTGAAGAAGCTGGAACACGCTTGGTTGCATAAAGGTGCCGTGATCCTCAAACTCCAGGGTGTGGATTCCATTGCCGATGCAGAAACGCTCCGAGGAATGTACATCAAGGTGGGCAGGGATGAAGTGGTTCCGCTGCCCGAAGGCAGGCACTACATCTTCCAGCTCATCGGCTTGGAGTGCGTCACCACCACCGGCCTGAGTCTCGGGCACATAAAAGATGTGCTCCAGACCGGTGCCAATGATGTCTATGTCGTCAAGCCCCGGCCAGGTCTGACACAGCAGACAGAGATCTTAATCCCAGTGCTGCCCCATGTGGTCGTGGAGGTAAATCTGGAGCGGGAGCAGGTCCTCATCGAACTGATAGATGGTTTGCTAGAGTAAAGGGAAATGGTGAGTTCGACATGCGCATCGATGTCTTGACCCTCTTTCCAGAGATGTTCGCTGGTCCGCTCCAAACAAGCATCCTAGGGCGTGCCCAGGTCAACAACCTCATCAATGTGCATGTTTGGAATATCCGCGACTATGCTCAAGACAAACACCGCATAGTGGATGACACGCCCTATGGTGGGGGCGCAGGCATGGTCCTGAAGCCGGATGTAGTTGTGCGTGCCATTGAACACGTTAAGCAGGACCGGACGGCTCCGGTGATCTACCTGACACCCCAGGGAAAGCCCTTTACCCAATCCAAGGCAGCGGAGTTTGCCGAGCAGGAAGAATTGATCTTGTTGTGCGGCCACTATGAAGGACTGGACGAAAGAGTCAGGGAACACTGGGTCGATGAAGAGATCTCTATTGGCGACTATGTCCTCACGGGAGGAGAGCTGCCCGCATTAGTGGTCATTGATGCGGTGAGCCGGCTGATTCCGGGAGTATTGGGCTGCTGCGAATCCGCGGAATTTGACTCCTTTCAAGATGGGCTGCTGGAGCACCCGCACTATACAAGGCCCCCAGAATTTCGTGGGTTGGCGGTGCCTCCGGTCCTCTTAAGCGGCCACCATGAAGAGATTCGACGCTGGCGTTTGCGGGAATCACTGCGGCGCACGCTAACTCGCCGCCCCGATTTGTTCGATGCCTGGCTTGCCAGCCGCCAAACAGCAAGACAGCTTACCAAAGCAGAGCAGCAGATTCTAGAAGAGATTCAGGCTGAATTATCTCGTGAGAGGAGGTAGTAAAATGGATGTCATTCGTGCTATTGAACAGGAACAAATGCGTTCCGATCTGCCTGACTTCCGGGTAGGGGACACCGTCCGCGTGCACGTGAAGGTTGTGGAAGGATCTAACGAACGCATTCAGGTTTTTGAAGGCATAGTTCTCCGCCGGATGGGTTCGGGACTGCGTGAGTATTTCACGGTCCGGAAAGTTTCTCAAGGCGTGGGCGTGGAAAGGACCTTCCCAGTCCATTCACCGCGCATCGCCGCAGTTGAAGTGGTTCGGCAGGGCCGTGTACGGCGCGCGCGTCTATATTATCTTCGGGAGCGTCATGGCAAGGCTGCTCGGATCAAGGAACGCCGCCGTTCGTAAGTCAAAGGTGGAGTGGACACCTTGTGTATGCAGGTGAGCACTCCCCTTTTGGCAATTAGCACTGATCTGTAGAGGGGATACGGGACATGGCAAAATCCGCGATACGTGAATACATCGAGGCATTGGTGATTGCCGTTGTCTTGGCCTTATTCATCATTACCTTCATTGCTCAATCCTTTCTCGTGCAGGGCAGCTCCATGGAGCCATCTCTCCACGACGGGCAGCGTTTGATGGTGGACAAGCTAACTTATCGGTTTGTGGAGCCAAAACGAGGCGAAGTTGTGGTTTTTCGCTATCCTGCCAACCGGCGCCGGAAGTTCATCAAGCGGATTGTAGGACTGCCGGGCGATGAGATTCTGATCCGCAACGGTTATCTTTACATAAATGGACAGCGAATTGAGGAGCCTTTTGTGAATGGGCCAACCTATGGGCCCTACAGTACGCCTGCCTTTGGGCCAGTGGTAGTACCGGAAGACAGCTTTTTTGTGTTGGGCGACAACAGGCGCAACAGTGATGACAGCCGCTATCCAGATGTTGGCTTTGTACATCGTACGGACATCGTGGGCCTAGCCAGGTTTGTGTATTGGCCGATCACTCAGATTCAATCTCTGCGCCTTCCCGCTGGATATCCCCAATAGGAGTGAGCCGATTGACGATTCAGTGGTATCCTGGGCACATGGCCAAGACTAGGCGGATGCTCGTCCAAGAGCTTAAGGTAGTTGATGCCGCCCTAGAACTGGTGGATGCGCGGGTTCCATTCAGCGGCCGCAATCCCGATTTGGCAGAGCTGGTG
>JAAYMI010000129.1 GCA_012521465.1 Bacillota bacterium
GTACGGCCTCGCCTTGGTGTCGTTCAGCAGGCCCTTGATGGGTTTTTACCGCTTAGGAAGTCCCATCGAGGACGCGGCTCGAATTTACTTGACCATTGTAGCTTTCGGCATGCCCTTCTTTATGCTGAACCCTGTTCTCACTGCCATCTTCAATGGAACAGGGGATAGCGCAACGCCTTTTCGTGTGAACACCTTTGGCTTGGTTTTAAACATGATACTGGACCCGATCTTCATTTTCGGCCTCGGTCCCATACCCCGCATGGAAACGACTGGGGCGGCCGTCGCGACTGTCATCGCCCAGCTGGTGGTTACAGCAGTCTTTTGCGGCCAGGCGCACAAGCGTCCGGAGCTGTTTTCTGGCCTTAACCTCCTGCGGATACCCGAGGCAGCTCGGATGAAGGAGATCGTGCTGCTTGGTCTGCCTGTCGCTGTGCAGAATGCTCTGTTTACCACCGTGGCTATGATCACAGCCCGGATCATCGCCCACTGGGGCGCCCTGCCCGTTGCTGTGCAGCGCGTCGGCTCTCAGATTGAGTCCATTTCCTGGATGACAGCCAGCGGCTTCCACAACGCCATGAGTGCGTTTGTGGGGCAGAACTACGGCGCCAAGCAGTGGGAGCGGGTGAGGAAAGGTTACTATGTTGGATTGGGCCTCGTTTCTGTAGTTGGCCTCTTTGCCACGTTCCTGCTGATTTTTGCGGGGCGGCCCATTTTTGCCGTGTTTATCCCTGAAGAAGAGGCAATCCGCCACGGCGTTGTATACCTGCGGATCTTAGGATTATCACAGTGGTGGATGTGCATTGAAATTGTGACCGCAGGCGCGTTCTTGGGCCACGGACGGAGTTTTCCGCCTGCGGTGGTGAGCATCGGTTTCAACTTGCTGCGCATCCCAGGGGCAATTTTGCTTTCTTCCACCTCTTTAGGCCTGGAGGGCGTATGGTGGGCAATCAGCATGTCCAGCGTGCTTAAGGGGCTAGTCTTGACCCTGTGGCACCTCCACTACCTGCGATCGTACAGGTTCGCTGGCAGTTTGGCGAGGAAGGGTGAGGGTTCCCCCGTGTAGAACACGGCCAGTTCATGGAGAGCTCGGCTGCAGGCCACGTACAGCTGGTAGCGGTGGTGGGCCTCACCGTAAGAGAGAGCGCCGGCGTCCCACACCACTACCGCATCAAACTCCAGCCCTTTCGCGAGATAGTAAGGGATCACTACAAGACCGCCGCGATAGGGGCTGTATTCGTCTGTAATGAGGCTTGGGCTGAACGGCTGGAGCTCCCCGTGCGCCTCCTCGGCTTGCCGGGCGCTGCGGCAGATCACCGCGATAGAGGCGCAAGCTCTGCCACTAACCTCCTGCAGGTACTGGCTTACAGCCTCCTTTAGGCGCGCTGGCTTCACGCCAATTACCACTGGTTTGGCACCCCGGCGGACCATGGGGACGAAACCTTTTCGCTCGGCGTCCGGCAGCAGTGCCAGGCAGAAATTGGCGATTTCCTGCGTGGATCGATAGGCTTTCGTGAGGTGGATTTCACCCACGGCCTCCTCGGGAAACACTTGGGGAGCCAAGGCCAGACCGTTGTTCTCCCGAAAACCTGGATTTAGTACTTGATTTTCATCGCCCAGGATGGTAAAGCGGGCTTTAGGGAACAACTCGTAGATGATTCTCAGCTGCAGAGCAGAATAATCCTGCCCCTCGTCGATGACCACTTGGCGGATTCGTTTCTGCGCGGGGAATCCTTCCAGTTTCCCCTTCAGGAACAGAATGGGAGCAGCGTCTTCGAAAGGGATAGTCCCTGCCTTGAGAGCCGCGGCGGTGTGAACTTGTTCTTGTGGTGAGAGCATATTCAGATACACTTCCAGCGGATCGATCCTCAGCCATCTGTCCATTTGGCTGAGGGTATTTTTGTAGGCCTGACGCACGGGCGCGATGGCTTTTCGGGCCCATTCCCAGTGCCCTTCGCCGTGAAACAGGGCTTCCTCCCGTATGGCAGTGTAGCGCCGTTGGATCTCAGCTTTCCTCACAGGGCGCATGAGGGTTACAAGCCTGCGCCTCACTTTGGCCAATCGCCCAGCCAGAGGAAGGTAACTATACTCCTGGACGATCTGCTGTTTGAGCTGGTGTTCGGACATAATCAGCTTATCTACTAGAAAGACATCCCGGGGCTTAATCGCCACCTCAGGACACTGCTTTACTGCCTGCTCCAAGCGCTGGAGGAACTCCCTCGAGCTCTTTTGCACCAAGCGGGCAGCCAGGTCGGCTGCTTCCTGGGCCGAAGCAGTTGCCAGCTGCTCTTGAAAGTCCATGAGGCTTTCACACTGATATGCTCCGCCCAACGTGGCCTCCGCGAAGGCCTGGAAAGTGGTTTGGAGCACGTTTTCTTCCCCCAGTTCCGGGAGCACATTGGCGATGTACTCGCTGAACACATTGCTGGGCGAGAAGATGATCACATCGTTGGCTGTGGTCTCCTGGCGGTGTCTGTAAAGTAGGTAGGCGATGCGGTGCATGGCCACAGAGGTCTTGCCGCTGCCAGCGGGGCCGGTAACGACCAAGATCGGCTTTTCCTCGTAGCGAATAGCCTGGTTTTGCTCGCGCTGAATGGTCGTTACGATACTGCGCAGCGACTCATCGGCATGGGCGCTCAAGGCACGCTGCAGCAGCTCGTCAGCGATTGTTATATCGGTGTCGATCATGTAAGCCAGCTTGCCGTTCTCAATCTTATACTGGCGCTTCTTCGTGACTGTACCCCGGATCTCGCCGCCCGGGGCCTCATACCTGGCATATCCAAGACCGTAATCGTAGTACAGCGAACTGATGGGGGCACGCCAGTCGTAGACCAGGGGGTGCCCCGTATGGCTGTCCACAAAAGAACCCAAGCCTATGTAGAACATCTCCGGGGCTGGGCTGCCCTCGGCTTGGAAGTCAAAACGGCCGAAGTAGGGACTGTCCTTCATCGTAAGGAGTTTGCGCAGCCGGTAATATTTGCGCGCCGCAATCCCCCGTTCCTCGCCTAACTGAATGAGATGCTGAGCCAGCTCATCATAGATATCCCGGCTGGCCGAACTAATCTGCAGGTCTTCCCAGATCAGGCGGCGCACCTCGTGAGCGCGGCGGCGGTAGAGGGCGCTGCTTACGCCCGCCTCGTGGAGCTGAGCCCATATCTCAGCGGTTACCTTCTTGAGCCACTGTTCCTCAAATTGGCGTTCCTGTTTAAACACGGCAGTACCTCCGCGCCCCTAGTCTGTTTCGTTCTAAGAATATTATAACACGTCCTGAAATGCTGCTGCGGCACGGGACGTGTGTTTGTGGGGTTATCCCAATGCAGTATATGTGCCTCCAGTCCAGGTGACATAGGACAGGCGTCGTTTGGCAATCCTATTCCCACAAACTTCAAGGGGGAATTGGTGTTGCGTAAACTGCGCATGGGGATTATCGGGACAGGATTGGCGTTTGAACAACTGCATTATCCGGCGTATCAGCGCCTCGCTGACAAGTATGAGATCGCGGCAATCTGCGATATTGATGCTGCTAAACTGGAGAAGTGGAAAGACGTGCTGGGCCTGTCCGGCAAAGACCGTTATACCGACTTTCATGAGATGCTCCAGCGCGAGGATATCGATGCTTTTGACATTATGCTGCCCATCGAACTCAACTTCACTGTGACAGAAGAAGTGGCCAAGGCCGGCAAACCGATTATCTGCGAGAAGCCCCTCGCGCCCAATCGGCAAGAAGCACTGAAGGCGAGGAAGCTGCCGCGCCTACAGGGCGTACCCATCATGATCGCTGAAAACTACCGCTACAGCGAAGAGCACAACATCATGCGGGACTTAGTGCGCACTCGGGAAGTGGGCGACGTGTACTACTTCATACAAAACCGAGTGGTGGACTTCCCGGCGGATATGCGCGGCGGGGGCTTTGCCGCGACGGAATGGAGGCAGCATCCCGAGTACCCCGGTGGTGTGTTCTTAGATACAGGCGTCCACGATATCGCCGCCCTGCGCCACATCTTTGGGCCGATTGATGCTGTGCACGCTTTTGGGGTGGAGGAAGAAGAGTGGGACTTCGCGCCGTTCTCAGTGATTCAGGCAAATCTGAAGTTCAAGAGCGGCGTGCTCGGGCATCTGTCTTTCTTCTGCACCGGCAGGGAAATGCAGCGCCCTTTGATCGGTCTGCGCATCTTCGGTTCTGAAGGGATGATATATCATGAGGAAAGCGGATGTGGGACGGTCAATGTGGCGTATAACGACGGCGGCAGCAAGCAGATCCCCTACGAGCCCAATTTGGGGTTCTACAATGAACTGCTGAACTTCTACAAAGCGGCCGCGGGGGAGGAGCCTCTATCCGTAACACCCGAGCTGGAATACGGCGATGTACTTACGGTTTTCGACATTCTTGATGCGGCTCGGCACAACCGGGTTGTGCAAGTAGATCACGAGGTGGAATACGAGCCAGCATATTAGTTGATATTGATAAAAATCAAAAGAAAAATAAAACACCAGAAGGAAGTTCGCAATATATGTCTAAAGATCAAACTAAACATAAGACGTTAGTCGTCGTACGATCAACAACCGCACAACCACAAGACAAACGATCGGATATGATACCCAGTCTGAGGCAGCACCGGGCTTGGGTATTGAGAAATCAAACAGAGGGAGGAGTATGAATGAAGAGAAGAACACTGGGGTTAGCATGTCTGTTGTTGGCAATGCTGGTGGGGATGACAGCTTGGGTATCGGCACAAGAGCCCGTGACCTTGATTTGGTCGTTCTGGGGCGATCCCAATGAGCTGCCGCCGAACTATCAGGTTATTGAGGCTTTTGAGGCCGCGTATCCGTACATCAAGATTGAGACACAGCACGCACCTTGGTCCAGTTATTTTGATCGCATTCAAACTCAGATGGCAGGCGGGACCGCTCCCGATGTAATGTTCTTGAATAACATCCCAAGCTATGCGGCTCGCGGCGCCTTGATGCCGTTGGACGATCTGATCGCGAAGAGTGGATTCGATATTGAGCCGTACTATGATGAGCTGCTGAAAATCTTTAAGTACAAAGACGTCATCTATGGCTTCCCACGGGATAATGACACCACAATTCTCTATTACAACAAAGACCTGTTCGATGCAGCTGGTGTTGATTATCCCGATGGCACCTGGACGTGGACTGAATTCCTGGATGCCGCTCAGAAGCTGACTGTGCGGGATGAGCGGGGCCGGATTACCCAGTACGGCGTGGTCCTGGAGAGCAACAAATACTTCAACTTCATCCACCAAAACGGTGCCGATATCTTCGATGACAATCTGAATCCTACCCGCTTTACCTTGGACGATCCTAAGGCCATCGAAGCCCTGCAGTTCATGGGCGACTTGATCAACAAGTACGAGGTAGCACCGAGCTTCGCCCAAATGCTGCAGCTAGGCAACTCCACGGAACTGTTCCAAACCGGAAGGGTAGCCATGGCCATGACCAATGCGGCTCGTATCCCCACATTCCAGCAGGCTTCCTTTAGGTGGGGTGTTGCCCCGCTGCCGGCCGGACCCACCGGAATTCGGGCTAACAGCATGAGCGGCGCCGGATACGTCATTTCCGCCAACACCAAGCATCCAGAAGAAGCTTGGACGTTCCTCCAGTTCCTTTGTGGTGTGGAGGGTCAAACGATCTTCGCCAGCACGGGCGTAGCAGTGCCGGCCTACAGATCCGACCAAACTCGTGATGCGTTCGTGAGTGCGCTGCCAGAAGGCTTCGGTGAGATTTTCCTCGAAGACACCGAGTACGGCAAGATTCCGCCGCTGTTCGATGGTTGGGTAGAACTCAATACCACTGTTGTGAACCCAGCTCTTGACCTGCTGTTCATCGGCGAGGCGACAGCGGAAGAAGTAGTGGCCATGATGAAGCCTGATGTAGAGGAATTCTTGGCAAAACGCAACCAATAGAGCAGTTGAGCCCATATGGAATGCAGAAGGCCCGATGTTCGGCCTTCTGCATTCTGCGAAGCGGGAGGGGGAATCGCAGTGCGCGTATTTGATGTTCATGTCCATTTTGGCTGGTGGGAAAAGCTGGGGCAGCGTGATTCGGGAGACGGCTGGCTGGAGGAGTTGGCCGCGGCAGCATCTGAAGCCGGTATAGTGAAGGTTGCCCTCATCGGATGGCCGGGATGGGGGAACGAACTGGTGGCCAAAGCCCTGGAAAAACTGCCAGATTTGCTTGTGGGCCTTGCCATGGTTAATCTCGATGAAGACTCGCCTAAAGTGGTGCAGGAATACTACCATCAAGGTTTTACTGGTCTGAAGCTGATCAATCCGGCCCGCAACTATGATGACCCGGCATACTTTAGGTTCTATGAGCGGGCCGAAGCTTTGGGTATGCCCATCCTCTTTCACACTGGGGTTATCGGAGGTCCTGTGGATTATCTCGTGGGCGGCGACGAAGACGCTTGGAAGGCTATTCCACAGGGAGAAGCAGAAGAACGGCTGGTGGAGGATCTGCGGAACAAGGCGCGCCTTGCTCCCTACGGTCGTTCATCCGCACGCATGCAGCCGATCTATCTCGACACTATTGCCACATATTTCCCCAAGCTGTACATGATCGGCGCTCATCTGGGCTGGCCTGATTATATGACTGCCTGTGCCGTCGCTCGGTGGCGGCCGCGCCTCTTTTTTGATATTTCCGGCGGAGATGTTGTGCAGCGGCATATTCTCGAGGGAGGCTATATCAAGCGGGAGATCCGTCCAGAGAAGCTCGTATACGGATCCGACTGCGATCTGCGCCGCTTGAAGGACAACGTCCAGGGCTGGAAACGGGCGTTCGACGAGCTCGGCCTTTCAGAGGAGGAGCAAGACCTGATCTTTTATCGCAATGCCGCCCGGATCTTCGGAGTGGAGGGAGAGTAGCCGATGGCGCGAGCCGAACAAAGCTACCCACCACCCAGACCCAGTGCTGTGCGAAGGCGCGAGATCTGGGCAGGCTATGGGTTTCTCACCCCAAACCTGATTGGATTTCTCATCTTCACGCTTCTGCCTGTTCTGGCAGCTCTTGCCCTGAGCTTTACTGAATGGGACCTCATTCGTCCCATTCAGTGGGTTGGGCTGCGCAACTACATCCGTCTGCTTACAAATGATCCCACCTTTATCAAGGTGCTGCGCAACACTACTTTTTTTGTGCTGGTTACCGTACCTCTGCGGATGGTCTTGGCTCTCCTAGTTGCCTTGGTGCTGAACCAGAACCTGCGGGGCACAATGTTCTTTCGAACGGCCTTTTTCATGCCGGTGGTGTCGTCCGCGGTAGCCGTTGCCCTGGTGTGGCAGTGGATCTTCCACGCGGATTTTGGTCCCCTGAACAGCATTTTGTGGATGCTGGGAGTGAGCAATCCTCCCAATTGGCTGACTAGTACCAAGTGGGCACTGCCAGCGCTGATGATCGTCAGTGTTTGGCAGGGAATCGGGTTTAACATGGTGATTTTCCTTGCGGGCCTGCAGGGCATCCCCGAGCAGCTCTACGAGGCAGCGCGCATTGACGGTGCCACCGGATGGCATTGTTTCTGGAAAATCACGCTGCCTATGCTGTCGCCGACTACATTCTTCGTGTTGGTGATTACCACCATTTCTTCGTTTCAAGTGTTCGACCTCGCGGTGATCATGACGGAAGGCGGACCGGCGAATGCCACCAATACAATTGTGTATCACATTTACCGCAATGCCTTCCAGTTTTTCCGCATGGGCTATGCGGCTGCGATTGCCTGGTTCTTATTCGTGGTGATTTTCATCTTGACTTTGATCCAGTTCCGCTACCAAAAGAATTGGGTTCACTACGACCTGTAAGGTACGAGGAGTTGGTTGCATGGTATCGCGCTTTACACCGCAAAGTATTGGGCGCGCAGCAGTGTTTGTGGTGACTGCGGCAGCATCGCTCATAATGCTCCTACCTTTTTTCTGGATGCTCTCAACTTCGCTGAAAGAGCCAGGTGCCGTTTTTAGGTTTCCGCCGGAGTGGATTCCCAAGCCGTTCTACTGGTACAACTACAAGCGGATCTTTGAGGTGCTGCCGTTTGGGCGGTTTTACTGGAACAGCATTGTTACTGCCGGCAGCGTCACAATTCTACAGCTGGTGACCTGCTCTTTTGCCGGCTATGCCTTTGCACGCCTCCGCTTTCCTGGACGCGATACGTTGTTCTTAGGATATCTTGCCACCCTCATGATTCCAGGGCAGGTAGTGATCATCCCCAACTTCATTCTGCTGCGGACTTTGGGCTGGATCGATACCTATCAAGCGCTGATACTCCCCAACGCCTTCAGCGCCTTTGGCACTTTTCTGCTGCGGCAGTTCTTTCTGTCTCTGCCGTTCGAGCTGGAAGACGCGGCGAAAATTGACGGTTGTGGATATTTCGGTATATATTGGTATGTGATCCTGCCTTTATCAAAGCCGGCATTGACCAGTCTCACTGTCTTTACCTGGCTCGGCCAGTGGAACAACTTCATCTGGCCGCTGATTGTGATCAACAGTGTACGCATGAACACGCTTACCGTAGGTCTGAGAACACTGCAGGGCCAATACAACACGCAGTGGACACTGCTCATGGCTGGATCAGTGCTTGCACTCTTGCCCGTTCTGGCGCTGTTTCTCTCTGCCCAGCGCACCTTCATTCGCGGTGTGGCTTTAACGGGGATGGGTGGACGTTAAAACGGGAGGAAAAATGATGCGCGACACGCCGTATTCAAGTCTGAGAATCAAATCCGAACACCGACCTCTCTATGCGATCGTAGCCCAGCGGTTGACGGAGGAAATTGCAGGTGGTGCGTTCTTTGACCAGGACAAGCTGCCGTCTGAGGAAAAGCTCGGCCGCATGTTCGGGGTGAGCAGGGCGACCATCCGCGAGGCTCTCAGTGTCTTGGAAAAGCAGGGGCAGATCCGCCGGGTACAGGGATTGGGCACGATCATCACCCACAAGGAGAAAATCCCGATTGGCAGCGGACTAGAGCGCCTGTCTTCCTATACAGAGTATGTATCCCGCTATGGCCTTACTCCGGGAACCAGCGGTGTTGAGTTTCACTGGGAAGAGACGGATTCCAAACAGCAGCAGATCTTTAGTTCCGATGTGTCTACGGTCGGAATCCTTGTCCGGACCCGCACAGCGGATGGAGAGCCGCTGATGATCTCTGAAGATATTATCCCTATACACATCCTCGGCCCTGGATTTCAGATTGAGGATTTAGGGGAAAGCTTGTTTGCTTTTCTGGAAAAGAGAGGCGTGGTGCTGGCGTACTCCGAGATGCACCTCACGGCGAAAGTGGCCGATGCGGTAGAGGCTGAGCGGTTGGCAGTGATGGACGGTGCGCCGCTACTGGTCATTGACGAAGTGTACTACAGCAATCAAAACAAGGCGGTGCTGGCATCCAGCAATATCTATCGTGTGGATCGGTGGGATCTGAAGATCTACCGGACTCCGGAAAACCGCTGAAATAAGGCGCGGCAGCTTCTTTGTTGTGAAGCTGCCGCTTTGAAGATCGTCAGTGAATGAGGGTAAACAGCATCGCACAGCGAAACAGCACACTATCCAGGAGTAGAGACGGCGAAGCAATCACAGCTCCCGGCACACCTGGAAGGATGGGGTGGAGCAGTACAGAATCAGACCCCCGCGCACCCTGCCGCCCAAAAGTCAACTTAGCGAGAGTGACGCAGGCATCAGCCGCGTGGGAATACTCATGGCGAAAAAGCCTGTTCAGAGTTTTGGAGCTGACAGTTGTAGCTTTCTCGTAAAGAGCCACCAGCTTCGGATCAAGGCCCTCGTCCGCGGCTTCGGACCTGCAGATCAGGCGCGGCAGGCGCCGCAATCGGCAGCAGCAGTGGTTGTAAA
>JAAYMI010000130.1 GCA_012521465.1 Bacillota bacterium
CCTTCTGGGTCGATTACAACGGTAGCAGGATATGCAGGCACCCCGAAGATCCCCCAACCCACCGTGCCGTAATCATATAGATTAATGAGCGTCAAGGCGTTCTCCTCCAGATAACGCTTACCGCTCTCCTGGGTCTCAAGGGATCCGTCAATCTGGTTGAGGAGCAGCAAAACGGCCTCCTCTGTTTCTGCCAGTTCGTCTTGAAGCCTCTGCAGCTCGGGCATTTCGGCTCGGCAGTCCGGGCACCAGCTGGTCCAGAAGTTGAGCACCACAACACGGCCAGCGTAGTCTGATAGAGAAATCGGCCGACCCTGGTTGGACATGAGGGTGAAATCGGGTACGCGCGTCTTTTGCTTCTCAGCCTGTATCGCCCCTGTCCACAGCAGCACAGCCGCCGCGCAGATCAGCAGTATACCTGCAATCCTTCGTCTCATCTTCATGCTAATTCCTCCCTAATTATTAGCTCGTAAGTATTGTTTATCATTCTACCACTGCGGCACTTTTCCTCCATACGCCTGCAATTTGCCGCAGTGTTTCCTTGACCGATAATCTTTCTGTGGTAAAATAGTTGTGTACCACAACTATTGGAGGTCACCATGGAGATTACCGAATTCCGCAATTCCCTGTGGGAGCATTTCCGCTACCTCCGCATGAGCATGGATGCGCTCTTCCGGCCGATCGTGGAGGACTTAGGGCTGACCATGCTCCAAGCCCGTATCCTCATAGAAGTGCAGGCCGCAGGCCGCATCACTGTGGGAGAGCTGGGCGAGACTATCGGGTCTGGGAGTGGTAATGCATCAACGATGTGTAAAAGGCTGGAGCAGCTCGGCTGCGTTCGCCGGGAGCGGGCCGCCTCGGACGAGCGGGTTGTCTATGTTTCCCTCACCCCTGAGGGAGAAAGTATTCTAGCGGCAATGGACTCCGAAGTCACCCGGCGCTATGCAAAGGTGCTCGCGAACTGGCCCGCTGAGGATTTCGCGGCCGTGCACGCGGGCACACAGAAGATCAGAGAAATCCTCGATGCCCTGCGCGCCAATGCCAACACAAAAGGAGGTTGATTGTCATGGAAGAAAAGCCCAGTCCAAGAAAACCTTTAATCGCTTACTATATCGGTTCACTCATCCTAATTCTACTGCTTAACGCTCTGGTGTACCCATTGCTGGTCCGCTCGCGCATCACTGAGGTAGACTACTCTACCTTTCTGCGCCTCGTGGAAGAAGGCCGGGTGCGAACCGTGCAGCTCGACAGCTCAGGTCAGGAGATTATGTTCAGCGCTGTCGACAGCGCCGGAACGGAACAGGTGTTTGTCACAGGTGCCATGCCCGACCCAGAGCTGGTGCATCGGCTTCTAGCCAGCCGGAGCCCTGTGAGCTTCTCGAAAGTGACGCCGCAGCCTCACTCCCCACTTCTCAGCCTGCTGGTGAGCTGGATCGTGCCTATCCTCATTTTCGTAGGTTTAGGCCAGCTGTTCTCTAAGCAGCTTCAGGGAAGAATGCGCAACACGCTTGCCTTTGGTAAAAGCAACGCACGCATCTACGTCAAGGCTCAAACGGGCAAAACCTTTGCGGATGTGGCCGGTCAGGATGAAGCCAAAGAAGCTCTCTCGGAAATCGTAGGTTTTCTCCATGACCCCCAGCGCTACACGGAGATCGGCGCCAAGCTGCCCAAGGGTGCCCTCTTAGTTGGTCCGCCCGGTACAGGTAAGACTCTCCTTGCGCAGGCCGTGGCGGGAGAAGCAAACGTGCCCTTTTTCTCTATCTCCGGCTCAGAGTTTGTCGAGATGTTCGTAGGTCTCGGCGCTGCTAAGGTGCGGGATTTGTTCAAACAGGCCTCCGAAAAGGCCCCCTGCATCGTATTTATCGACGAAATCGACACGATCGGGAAAAAACGCGGCGATGGTGGGTTTGCTGGCAATGATGAACGGGAGCAGACTCTCAACCAGCTCCTCACGGAGATGGACGGTTTCGATAGCCGGAAAGGGGTAGTGCTGTTGGCAGCCACGAACCGCCCTGATGCCCTGGATCCGGCCCTGCTGCGGCCGGGACGTTTCGACCGGCGCATACCTGTTGAGCTGCCAGATCTTTCAGGCCGCATCGCTATCCTCGAGGTCCATCTAGCCAAGGTAAAAACGACAGGTCCCATCGACCTTGCGGCAATTGCCCGGGCGACAGCCGGCGCATCGGGAGCGGATTTAGCTAATATCGTGAACGAGGCCGCTCTGCGGGCAGTACGTATGGGTAGAGACGCAGTCCTCCAGACCGACCTGGAAGAAAGCGTGGAAGTCGTCATCGCCGGATACCAGCGAAAAAACGCCACCTTGTCGCCGAAAGAAAGGCAGATAGTGGCCTACCATGAGATCGGGCATGCAATAGTTGCAGCAAAGCAGGGACACACAGCTCCGGTGCACAAGATCACAATTGTGCCCCGCACTTCAGGGGCACTAGGATACACCATGCAGATTGAAGAAGCCGACCGGCATCTCATCAGCAAAGAAGAAGCATTCGCCCGCTTGGCCACCATCACCGGAGGCCGAGCCGCCGAAGAGTTGGTGTTCAATACCATAACAACGGGCGCGGCCAACGATATCGAGCAGGCCACACAGATCGCCAGGGCTATGGTTACTCGCTATGGCATGAGCGACCGATTTGGCATGATGGCCTTAGAATCGCAGACGAACCCATACTTGGGTGGAACTACGGCCTTGACCTGCTCCAGCGAGACGGCAGCCCTGGTAGACCAGGAAGTCATGAGGCTGATCAACAAGGCCCACGAAACTGCAATTGCCATTCTGAAAGATAACATGCATAAGCTGCACGAACTAGCAAATCAGCTCTTGGAAAAAGAAACCATTTCGGGAGACGAGTTTCTCCGCCTGCTCAACGCCTAGTTCGGCTTGCTAGATGACAAGGATGGATGCAGAACATGAAAAAGGTCCTAAGTTTCATGTTTCACCGCGTCGTGCTGACTGGGGCAGCACTGGCCGTTCAGGTTGCGGCTCTAATCATCATGATTAACCGCTTTTCATCCTACTTCTCACTTTTCTACGGAATCACAGCCGTGGCTAGCATCGGCGCGGTCTTGGCTATTGCCAACGGTCGCGGCAATTCGGGGTATAAGATCGCCTGGATCATAGTGATTATGAGTTTCCCGATCTTTGGCGGGCTCTTCTACCTTATGTTTGGCGGCAGCCGTATGGGTGGGTGGCTGCGCAGGAGGATGGACAGCATGCAGCAGCAGGCTTCCCCCTTGACTCCAAATGAAGAGCTGCTGACAGAGCTTGAGGCAGAAAACCCGGATGCAGCCCGTCAAGCACACTACATCCAGCGTTACGCCTACAGTCCGCCTTACAGAGGAACCTATACGAAATACCTCCCCATCGGTGAAGAGAAGTTTGCCGCCATGGTTGAGGAACTGCGGAAAGCCGAACGCTACATTTTCCTTGAGTACTTCATCGTGGAAGAAGGTATCATGTGGAATACCATCCTGGGCATTCTGAAGGACAAGGCCCAGGCTGGAGTTGATGTCCGCATGATATATGATGATGTGGGCTCCATCCTAACCCTGCCGTACCGCTACGATCGCACTCTCGAGAAGATGGGCATCAAATGCTGCCGCTTTAACCCGTTCATTCCTGTGCTTTCGGCCCGCCTCAACAACCGCAACCATCGGAAGATTGCGGTTATCGACGGGCATACGGCCTTTACCGGTGGGATCAACCTGGCTGATGAATACATCAATGCCTATGAAAAGCACGGGCACTGGAAAGACTCTGCAATCATGGTGAAGGGGCCAGCAGCCTGGAGCCTCACCGTGATGTTCTTGACCATGTGGAATTATCTGCGCAAGACTACGGAAGACCTGGCAGAGTATCGCCCCACGACTTTTCCATCGATCCCGCCCTCTCCTGGAGTTGTACAGCCCTTCAGCGACAACCCCTTGGACGAAAACCCGGTCGGAGAAACGGTGTACCTGAACATGATCGGGCGGGCAAAGCGCTACATTTACATCAATACTCCCTATCTCATCCTAGATAGCGCCATGCAGACAGCACTCTGCACTGCTGCTCAGTCGGGTGTTGATGTGCGCATCATCACACCCCATGTTCCAGATAAGTGGTACGTGCACACCGTTACGCGCTCGTACTATCCAGTACTGATGGAAAGTGGCATAAAAATCTACGAGTATACACCTGGATTTATGCACTGCAAGACCTTCGCGGTGGACGATACGTACGGTGTTGTGGGAACGATCAATCTGGACTACCGCAGCCTCTACCAGCACTTTGAATGCGGGGTGTGGCTGTACAACACAGACAGTGTGCTTCAGATCAAAGAAGACTTCCTCAAGACACTCGAGGTGTGCCACGAGTTCGATTTGGCGGCCTATAGGGCCCGCAGTCCACTGCGGCGTGCTGGTACAGCCATCCTGAGGCTGTTTGCCCCGCTGATGTAAGCTGGTCACAAAAGAAGGCCCTGCAGCGTTTTGTACACTGCAAGGGCCTTGCTTTTTGACTAGCTTTTCGCGGCTCGCCGGTACTGCTCAGGCCAGCTCTGGGCTTGATCGGGCATAGCTTGAAGCGGCCAGTACGGATTGCGCAGGAGTTCCCGGCCAAGGGCGACAAAATCCGCTCTGCCGTTGACCAAGATTTCCTCGGCAAGCTCCACGGAGGTGATAAGCCCCACGGCTATGGTCGGAATGCCCACGTTCCGACGAACAGCTTCGGCAAAGGGAACCTGGTACCCTGGCGCCGCCGTGATCGATGTCGGCAGCAGGCCGCCGGAACTCACATCGATCAGATCCACTCCCGCCTCCGCTAGTTTGCCGGCGATCGCGATCGTGTCTTGGACGGTGAGTCCTCCGTCGATGTAATCCACGGCCGACAACCGCACGGAGAGGGGCCGATCCCCAGGCCAGTTAGCCTTAACCGCCTCCACAACTTCCAGGAGGAAGCGCATGCGCCCGTTCAAGTCGCCTCCGTATTCATCGTCCCGCGTGTTGCTCAGGGGAGAGAGAAACTCATGAATTAAGTAGCCATGGGCGCCGTGAATCTGCACGAAGTCAAATCCAGCTGCGGCCGCCCGTCCAGCGGCTTGACCCCAGAGATCCACGATCTGCTGGATTTCTGCCTTGGACAGAGCTTGCGGCACCGGCTTATCTGGTCCAGCGGGTAGAGCTGAAGGAGCAGCGAGCTCCGGCCCGCAAGCCTTTCGCCCAGCGTGGGCAAGCTGAATGCCCATCACTGTACCGTGTCGGCGGCAGAAGTCCACGATCCGCCGCAGCGGTTCGATCTGGGAATCATCCCACAAGCCAAGATCTTGACGGCTGATCCGGCCGCGGGGTTCGACCGCGGTGGCTTCCATGATGATGCAGCCGGTTCTACCAACAGCTCTGCTCCCGTAGTGTACGAAATGCCACTCGAGCGCCCGGCCG